>NZ_CP034449.1:4062500-4375000 GCF_003952425.1 Mesorhizobium sp. M2A.F.Ca.ET.046.03.2.1
CACCGCCATCGGCGCGCCGCGCTGGGTGGTGATCCGCTCCGTCGCCTACCGCGCGGCGCTGTCCGGCATCGTGACCGGCATATTGCTGGCGATCGCCCGCATCTCCGGCGAGACGGCGCCGCTGCTCTTCACCGCGCTCAACAACCAGTTCTGGTCGAGCAATCTCAATGCCCCGATGGCCAGCCTGCCGGTGACCATCTTCCAGTTCGCTCTCAGCCCTTACGAGGAATGGCAGCAGCTGGCCTGGACGGGCGCACTCATGATCACCTTGACGGTTCTCGGGCTGAGCATCATCGCCCGCAGCCTAACCGGACGCAGAGAGGACAGATGAAACCGATGTTGTCCACCGACCTGAACGTAGCCGACACGACCGTCGAGAAGGCCAAGATCGAGGTCAAGAACCTCAACTTCTACTATGGCCAGTCGAAGGCGCTGAAGGACATCAACCTGTCGCTGCCCGAGCGCAGCGTGACCGCCTTCATCGGCCCGTCGGGCTGCGGGAAGTCGACGCTGCTGCGCGTCTTGAACCGCATCTACGAGCTTTATCCGAAGCAGAGCGCCGAGGGCCAGGTGCTGCTCGACGGCAAGAACATCCTCGATCGCTCGCAGGACCTCAACCTGCTCAGGACCAAGATCGGCATGGTGTTCCAGAAGCCGACGCCGTTCCCGATGTCGATCTACGAGAACATCGCCTTCGGCGTCAGGCTCTATGAGAAGATCAGCAAGGCCGAGATGGACAGCCGCGTCGAGTCGGCGCTGAAGCGCGCCGCACTCTGGAACGAGGTTAAGGACAAGCTCAACGCCAGCGGCCAGAGCCTCTCGGGCGGCCAGCAGCAGCGCCTTTGCATCGCCCGCACCGTCGCGGTGAAGCCGGAGGTCATCCTGCTCGACGAACCGGCCTCGGCGCTCGATCCGCTCTCGACCGCCAAGATCGAGGAGCTGATCGACGAATTGCAGGCCGACTACACGATCGTCATCGTCACCCACAACATGCAGCAGGCGGCGCGCGTGTCGCGGCAGACGGCGTTCATGTATCTGGGCGAGCTGGTGGAATTCGACCGGACCGAGAAGATATTCACCTCGCCCCGCGAGAAGCGCACCCAGGACTACATCACCGGCCGCTTCGGCTGAGCTCATACGAGGACAACATCATGGCCGAACATACCGTCGCCTCGTTCGACGAGGATCTGAGGCAGATCAGCCGGCTCATCAACGACATGGGCGATCTCGCCGGCTCCATGGTCGGCGGCTCGACCAGGGCCCTGCTCGAAAGCGACAATGCGCTGGCGCAGCGCGTCGTCTCCGACGATGCCATCATGGACGCGCGTCAGCGCGAGCTTGACGACCGCGCCATCACGCTGATCGCCAAGCGCCAGCCGATGGCGGACGATCTTCGCCACGTGGTCGGCTCGATACGCATGGCGGGCGACCTCGAACGCATCGGCGATCTCGCCAAGAACATCGCCAAGCGCGTCGGGTCAGTCGGCGTCAGCACCGCCCCGCGCGACCTCACGCATTCGATCGATTCCATGGCGCAACTGGTGCTGATCCAGGTCCAGGGCGTGATTCAGGAATATACGGTGGGTGATGCCACGGCGCTGGCCAAGCTTCGCAACGACGACGAACGCATCGACGTCAAATACACCTCCGTCTTCCGCGAGCTGTTGACCTACATGATGGAAGATCCGCGCAACATCACCGCTTGCACTCATCTTCTGTTCTGCGCCAAGAACCTCGAGCGCATCGGTGACCATGTGACCAACATCGCCGAGAACGCCTATTATGTGCTGACCGGCACGCAATTGCCCGCCAACCGTCCCAAGCAGGACGAGACGGCAATGTCGGCGCCGGCCGCCTGACGGAAAAGGTTACCCCGATGATCGCGCCACGCATCATGGTGGTGGAGGACGAGGAGCCGCTGGGGGTGCTGCTTCGCTACAATCTCGAATCCGAGGGTTACCAGGTGGAAGTGGTGACCCGCGGCGACGAGGCCGAAATCCGCCTTCAGGAAAATGTTCCCGACCTGCTCGTGCTCGACTGGATGGTGCCGGCGGTCTCCGGCATCGAGCTCTGCCGGCGTCTCAGGATGCGGCCCGAGACCGAGCGGCTGCCGATCATCATGCTGACCGCGCGCGGTGAAGAAAGCGATCGGGTTCGAGGTTTGTCCACCGGCGCCGACGACTATCTGGTCAAGCCGTTCTCGACGCCGGAGTTCATGGCGCGCGTCAAGGCGCTGCTGCGCCGCGCCAAGCCGGAGGTGCTGTCCAGCGTGCTCAAGGTCGGCGACATCGTGCTCGACCGCGAATCGCACCGCGTCTACCGCAAGAAGAGCGAGATCAGGCTGGGCCCGACCGAGTTCCGCCTGCTCGAGTTCATGATGCGGCATCCCGGCCGCGTGTTCTCGCGCAGCCAGCTACTCGACAATGTCTGGGGCGAGACGATCTATATCGACGAGCGCACGGTGGACGTGCATGTCGGCCGCCTGCGCAAGGCCGTCAACAACGGCCGCATGCCGGACGTCATCCGCACCATCCGCGGGGCGGGTTATGCAATCCGGGAAGACTAGGGATATGCTGATATTCAGGTGAGGCCGGCCTGCGAATGGCGGCTTCCTGCGCTTCCGGTACTCACGTACCAAAAAGTACGCTCCGTTCCGGTTCTCGGAACCCACCATTCTCGACTCGGCCTGACCTGAATCTCAGCATATCCCGGCGCTTGAGCTTGCGGCTTATGCGACGTGCTTGCCCGCTCTTGCCTGGACACCCGGCGCGAAGATCTCCTGATCGACGAAGGTCAGCGCGCGGGTGGCGCAGCCTTCGCGGATCAGCGGCAGCTCGTTCGGCTCGGTGTCGAAGGAGATCGAGCTCGAGTGCTGGCCGCCGGCGGTCTGGGCGATCGCCTCCCTCAGCGCCGGCTCGATCAGGTCGAAGGCGGCCGCGCTGACGCCGACCATGGCGACCGGCGCCGGGTCGATGAGGGCGAACAGGCTGCCAAGACCGAAGCCCAGCGCCTCGCCGGCCCGACGATAAGCTTCCCGTTCGGGGCCGTCCTCCTGCCGGGCCTTTGCGGCCAGCGCGCGCATGTCGGCGTCGCCGATGTCGGTCGGCGCGGCGTCCTCGCTTATCCCCATGGCGCTGCGCCAGATGGCGTAGTTGCCGGCATAGGCCTCGACGCAGCCGCGGCGGCCGCAGCGGCAAAGCGCGCCGCCCGGACGATGGATCATGTGGCCGAACTCGCCGCCGGAGGAATGCGTGCCGGTGAACAATTCGCCCTTCAGCACCAGGCCCATGCCGATGCCGTGCGAGAGCAGGATGGCTATGAAATTGTCGCGATAGCGCTCGGGATCGCGCCATCGCAGCGCCACCGCCATCATGTTGCAGTCGTTCTCCATGGTGGCGGGGATGCCGAATTCCCTCTCCAGGATGTCGGCGAACGGAATGTCGGTCAGCGGCGTGATCGGCGACCATAGCATGGCGCGCGCGTGGGAATCGGTGATGCCTTGAATGCCCATGGCGATGCGGGCGACGCTGCCCACGTCGAGATCGGGATCCTGCAGCCGGCGCCGGACGATCGCCAGGCACTCGCCGATCAGCTCGTCGCGCGGCATGACGAGCGTGTCCAGGCGCCGCTGTTCCTCGGCGATCACCTGGCCGGCATAGTCGATGACGGCGACCGACAGGAAGTTCAGCGACAGCACCACCGTCAGCACCGCGGCGGCTTCGGGATTCAGCGCCAGGCCGATCTGCGGCCGGCCGCGTTTCAACGCCGTCGGCTCGCTGGCCTTGCTCTCGGTGAGGATGCCCTCCTGGATCAGATCGGCGGAGATCGCCGAAATGGTCGAGTGGCTGAGGCCGGTGGTGGCGGCAATTTCCGTCCGCGATGGCTGGCCGGCGCGGCGCACGGCCGAAATCACCATGGCGCGGTTGCGCCGGCGCAAATCGTCGTGACGGATTCCGACCGACATCGTCTCGCACGTCCTCCCCGGTCATCGCGGCCTTGTGATGATGCCATGGCCTGTCGCTGACACGCTAAGGATAGTGGCAGAAGCCAAAGCCGATGTCATTATTTATTGCGGACTCCGAAAAAAATGCCTGGACCCATCAAATGCCATCAGAATGTCGGTTGACAGCTTCATTTCGCTGGACCACTATTTTTTTGAGGCTCGAAAAAAAGCCTCTTATGCCGGCCTTCGGGCCAGTCTGGGTCGCGCCGCACAAGGCGCAGGGAGGATATCATGAAAAAATTCGCAGCCGCCATTCTGGCGGGCGTAGCCATGTCGCTGACGCTGGCTTCGGTCGCCGAGGCGAAGGACAAGGTGATCGGCGTCTCGTGGTCGAATTTCCAGGAAGAGCGCTGGAAGACCGACGAAGCGGCGATGAAGGCCGCAATCGAGGCCGCCGGCGACAAGTATATTTCGGCCGACGCGCAGTCCAATCCGGGCAAGCAGCTGACCGACGTCGAAAGCCTGATCTCGCAGGGCGCCAATTCGCTGATCATCCTGGCGCAGGATGCCTCGGCAATCGGCCCGGCGGTGCAGAAGGCGCTCGATGAGGGCATCCCGGTCGTCGGCTACGACCGCCTGATCGAGAACAAGGACGTTTTCTACCTGACCTTCGACAACAAGGAAGTCGGCCGTATGCAGGCCCGTGAGGTGTTTAAGGCCAAGCCGGAAGGCAACTACGTCTTCATCAAGGGCTCGGGTTCCGATCCGAACGCCGACTTCCTGTTCTCGGGTTCCATGGAAGTGCTGAAAGAGGCGATCGACAGCGGCAAGATCAAGAATGTCGGCGAGGCCTATACCGACGGCTGGCTGCCCGCCAACGCGCAGAAGAACATGGAGCAGTTCCTGACCGCCAACGACAACAAGGTCGACGCGGTCGTGGCCGCCAATGACGGCACCGCCGGCGGCGTCGTCGCGGCGCTGACGGCGCAAGGGCTGGCCGGCACCGTTCCGGTCTCGGGCCAGGACGGCGACCACGCGGCGCTCAACCGCATCGCGCTCGGCACGCAGACCGTGTCGGTGTGGAAGGACGCGCGCGAGCTCGGCAAGAACGCCGCCGAGATCGCCTCGCAGCTCGCCGACGGCAAGAAGATGGGCGACATCGCCGGCGCCAAGGACTTCACGACGCCTGGCGGCAACACCGTCAAGTCGCTGTTCCTGACCCCGATCGCGATCACCAAGGACAATCTCAACCTCGTCATCGACGCCGGCTGGATCAAGAAGGACGAAGTCTGCGCTGGCGTTGCCGCCGGCAGCGTCAAGGTCTGCAACTAAGCTCGCCGACACTAGACCAAAAACCTTGCGCCGCGGCCTGAAAGCCGCGGCGTTTTCTCGAAGATTACCGTTCCGCCTCGAGCGGATAGCTTCTAGGCTTGCTCCGGCATCCGCGCCAGACGGGCAGGCCGGCAGGAGGAATTCATGACCGACACGACGTCCACCCAACCGGCAGACACCGCGCGTGCCTCGGAGCTGGGCACCGTCGCCCGGTTCCTGAAGGCAACCGAGCTGGACACCCGCATGCTCGGGATGATCGGCGCGCTGCTCCTGATCTGGGTCGGACTGCATGTGATCTCCAGCCTGCGGCTTGGCGTCAATCCGCTCGACTTCGACAGCCGCACCTTTCTGACGCCGCGCAATCTCTGGAACCTGTCGGTGCAGACTTCGGCCGTGGCGATCATGGCCTCCGGCATGGTGCTGGTCATCGTCATGCGCAACATCGACCTGTCGGTCGGATCGGCCGAAGGGGTGATCGGCATGGTCATGGGTTTTGCCCAGGTGCATTTCCTGGTCCGCTTCGTCGGGCTTGAGCTCGGTAACCCGTGGATCTGGGTCCTGGCGCTGCTGATCGGCCTGGCGCTCGGCCTCCTCATCGGCGCCTTCCAGGGCTTCGTCATCGCCTATCTCGAAGTGCCGGCCTTCATCGTCACGCTGGGGGGTCTGCTGGTCTGGCGGGGCGCTGCCTGGTGGGTCACCAGCGGCCAGACCGTCGCGCCGCTTGACGCCACGTTCCAGCTGATGGGCGGCGGCCCGGCGGGCTCGATCGGCGCCAAATGGAGCTGGGTCGTCGGCATCGTCGCCTGCCTGGCGGTCATTTTCATGCACTATAACGGTCGCGTGCAGCGCAAGCGCTTCCGCTTCCCGCTGCGTCCGGTCTGGGCCGAGACGCTGCTCGCCACGGTCACCTGCGCGATCATCCTGGGCGCTGTGTGGCTTGCCAATTCCTATCCGTGGCCGATCGGCATCGTGAACCGCTATGCCGCCGCCAACAACATCACCGTTCCCGAAGGCGGACTGTTCATCGCGCATGGCATCGCCATTCCGGTGCTGATGGCGGTCGCCGTCGGCCTGATCATGACCTTCGTCACCAAGCGCACGCGCTTCGGCCGCTATGTCTTCGCCATCGGCGGCAATCCGGAAGCGGCCAACCTCGCCGGCATCAACACGCGCTGGATCACCATGAAGGTATTCATGATCATGGGCGTGCTGGCGACGATCGCGGCGGCGATCTCGTCGGCCAGGCAGAATTCATCCACCAATGCGCTCGGAACGCTTGACGAGCTGCTGGTCATCGCCGCGGCCGTCATCGGCGGCACCTCGCTCGCCGGCGGTTCCGGCACCGTGCTCGGCGCTATGCTGGGAGCGCTGCTGATGCAGTCGCTGCAGTCCGGCATGGTGCTGCTCGGCGTCGATTCGCCGCTGCAAAGCATCGTCGTGGGCGCCGTGCTGGTCGTGGCGGTGTGGCTCGACACCCTCTATCGCAAGCGGGCCTGATCAGGGAGGAGAAACAACATGGCTGACAAATCCGCTCCCGCCGGCGTTCCGCTGGTCGACATGCGCAACATCTCGATCGCCTTCGGCGGCATCCGCGCCGTCGACGATGCGTCCGTCGATCTTTTCCCCGGCGAAGTGATGGCGCTGCTCGGCCACAACGGCGCCGGCAAGTCGACGCTGATCAAGATCCTGTCCGGCGCTTACAAGCGCGACAGCGGACAGATCTTCATCAATGGCGAGGAGGCATCGATCTCCAATCCGCGCGACGCCAAGAAACACGGCGTCGAGACGATCTACCAGACGCTGGCCCTGGCCGACAATGTCGATGCCGCGGCCAATCTCTTCCTCGGGCGCGAGCTGATGACCGCGTGGGGCACGCTGGACGACGTCGCCATGGAAGCCGAGGCGCGCAAGGTGATGGGCCGGCTCAATCCGCGCTTCCAGCGCTTCAAGGAGCCGGTCGTCAAGCTGTCGGGCGGACAGCGGCAGTCCGTGGCGATCGCGCGCGCGATCCTGTTCAATGCCCGCATCCTGATCATGGACGAGCCGACGGCGGCGCTCGGGCCGCAGGAGACGGCGCAGGTCGGGGAGTTGGTCAAGCAGCTCAAGGCCGACGGCATCGGCATCTTCCTGATCAGCCACGACATCCACGACGTCTTCGAGCTCGCCGACCGGGTCTGCGTGATGAAGAACGGCCAAGTGGTCGGCACCGCGCGCACCACCGATGTCACCCAGGACGAAGTGCTCGGCATGATCATTTTGGGCAAATGTCCGCCCGGCGCCATTCCAGGCCCTGGCGCGCTGAAGATCGCGGCCTAAGCCCAGGCATATAGCCGGCTAATTGCTGGCTGCGTGATGTACCAGCCACGGTGATGATTTGACCGCGCCATTGTGTTGACGCGGAGACTTGCCCATAAGGATCGTAGACCGTCCACGGGCCACATCGTTGATTTGAAGAAGCTCTTTCCGATCGTTGCCTTTGTCGCCGTCGCGCTGATCAGCCTGACGATGGCCGGGTTCGCCTATTTCGCGACGCAGGAGGCGGCGCGGATCAAGTTCGAGGGCACTGCCGACGACGCGCTGAGCCGCATCGAGAGCCGGATCGACCTGCATCTGTCGCTGCTGCGTTCGACGCAGGCGCTGTTCGATGCCCGCAACGGCGACATCACGCGCGGCGAATTCAACGCCTTCTTCACCGCGCTGAACATCGATGACAACTTCGCGGGCCTGCGCGGCATAGGCTTCCTCAGGCTCGCCAAAGCCGGCGACGAGGCCGCGGTCGAACGCGATATCCTGCGCGACCATGGGTCGGCCCACCCGATCTACCCTGCGACGACCCAGCAACGGCGCACGCCGATCGTGCTGTTCGAGCCGCTCGACACGTCCAACCAGTCGATCATCGGATTCGACATGTTCAGCGAGCCGGTGCGGCGCGAGGCGATCGAAAAGGCGATGGCCGACGACCAGCAGCATGCGAGCGGCCTGGTCCAGCTCGGCCAGGGCGCCGGCGTGGCGCAGACGTTCACGGGTTTCCTGGTTTTCGTGCGGCTGAACGTCGAAACCGCCCCGGACGTGATCAACGCAAGCCGCTCCTCGACGGCCGGCCTTCTCTACGCTGCCTTCCGCGCGCAGGACCTGTTCCAGGTCGCGCTCAGCCGCGCGCCGCTGCTGCCCGTCAATGTCGAGGTCTATGACGGCAAGCCCGAGGCCGGCAATCTTTTGTTCCGGTCGGAAGCGCCGCCGGCGGAACGCATCGGGGCGAAGCTTCTGGCGCGCCGCGATATCGTTGTTGCCGGCCGGCCCTGGACGCTGCTGTTTAGGCCGACAAGCGCCTTCGAGCTACCATCCTCGCGCGCCATTCCGGTTATGCTTGGGCTGTTCGGCCTGCTGCTTGCAGGGGCCATCGCCCTGGTGGCGCGTTATCAGGAGCGTGCCTATGACGCCAAATCGGCGCTGCACGAGGCGACGGAAAAGAGCCTGCTGGAAAAGGACCTGATCCTGCAGGAGATGAAGCACCGCATCAAGAATTCGATCACCCGCGTGCTGGCGATCGCGCGGCAGACGGCCTCGCAAGCCACCGACGTCAAGGAGTTCTCGGCATCGTTCTCGGCGCGCCTCCAGGCCATGGCTGCGTCGCAGGATATGCTCACCCGCTCGCGCTGGCAGAAGGCCGATCTCGGCGATCTGCTGCGTATCGAGCTCGGGCAGGTATTCGGCAAAGACCTCCCTGAAGGTGTGCTGTCCGGGCCGCAAGTGCTGCTCGACGAGACGACGACTCAGGCACTTGGGCTGACCTTCCACGAACTCGCCACCAACGCGCTGAAATATGGCGAGGCCGGCAACTCGGTGGGCGCCCTCAAGGTCGACTGGAACGTGAAAGGGCGCGGCCGCGAGCGGACGCTTACCCTGAATTGGCGCGAAGCGGGTCAGAAGAAACTAGAGGCGCCGGCAAAGACCGGCTTCGGCACCAAGCTGATAGACCTCAATGTCACGCGCGAGTTGCGCGGCACGATCGCGCGCGACTATCGGGACGACGGATTGAAGGTGGAAATCAGGATACCGCTGGCGGAGTGAGCGGCCAAAATGGCCCCGCAATGGTGTACGAATCAGCGGGTCGGAACCAGAGGCCGGCCCTCGGCCTCCGGTCCCTTTCCGGTATCAGTTGCAGCGAGCCGTGTAGATCCGGCCGCGATGATCGCGGTACTGGCAATAGCCGTTGCGCAGGTTACGAACCAGGAGGCCCGACCCGGCACCGACCGCCGCGCCGATCAGCGCACCCTTGCCGCCGCCGACCAGGCCACCCACGCCGGCGCCAATCAGGCCACCGCCCACGACATCCTGCTCGGTCGTGGTGCAGCCGCTGACAGCGACAACGGCAACCATGGCAATAATCATCTTCCGCATTGAAATGCTCCTCACTTTTGTCCTCACTTTTCGGCAGTGCCAGCCGCCATTTAGCATGAAAAAAGGGCTTTGCCTGCCCGATCTTACTGTTGTTTAAGATAGTCTTTTTCGGGGCGCGCGCTGTTCGACGCGACAAGCATGCCGGAAACCTCCAAAGACGCGACCAGCGTGCCGTCGGGCCGCACGTTCTAGGCGATCTGATCGTAATCATCTTCCAGGGCCGGATCGACGGTAAGGCACTTGCCGACGATGTGCGGGGCCTGGCCCTGCAGGTCGCCGAGGGCGAAGGGCCGTTCGGCCGTACAGGCCTGCTCGGTCTCGAAGACGCTGACTGGCACCTGGAGCTCGCGACAATCGGTCATTGTGCTCGAGCAACCGACGACGAAGAGCAGTGCGGCGATGTGTTCCATGGCTCCAAACCTCTCGCCGCAAACAACGATTCTCGGCGAGCGAAAGTTCCGGGGCCGGGTTCAAAGCGTAGTGTCGAAGGGAATCAGACGACGCGCAACAAGTCCTGTTCCTTATGGACGTTTACCCAAAGCCGCCGCGCAGCTTTGGTCGACATGCCAGCTGCCGCATGCAGGGATCAGAACAATTGCCAGACGGCAGTCAGGGCCACGGCGGCGAGAAGCGCGACCGCGCCAAGCCGGAGCGAAAGACGGGATGATCGCGGCGCCGGCTGAGGCTCGGCCTCCTGGAAGCCGCTCATCGAGACAGGCGACCTGCTCCAGCTTGTTCATATCGGCAACAATCTTTTCAGTCTCCCAGATCGCGCGCCGGGAGGCGCGGATGGGTTTCCGGCGCATCGCCAGCCGGCGACTCAGGATCGGACTTTATGGTGAACAGGGGGGGTTAAGCGCCTTCGCCTGCGAAGCCTGGCGCCATAGGGCGCAATCAATCCGTCTCGAAATTTCCATGCGGGACGGTGAGGCGGTATTCCATACGGTCCTTGCCGATTTCGAGCGTCGCGGAGCCGTTCAGCGACATCGGCACGACGCGCTCCAGCGCCACGCTGCCGAAGCGCTTCTCATTGCGCGGCGCGTCGCCGACCGCCTCCGTCCAGGTCAGCAAAAGGCTGGGCGAGCTTCCGCTTTCGGGTTCAAGCCTTGCGCTCACTTCGACATGGCCGTCAGCTCGCGACAGCGCGCCGTAGCTCACCGAGTTCACAGCCAATTCGTGCATCGCCAAGCCGATATGCAGGGCGGCATTGGGGTTAAGATAGGGATTGTCGCCCGCGAACCGCAGGCTCCGGGCCAGATCGGCGCTGTAGCGGCCGACCTGGCCGGATACGAGTTCCTGCAGCGCCGCTCCCCGCCAGTTGGAGGATGTGACCAGATCCTGCGAGGACGCGAGCGATTGCAGCCGGCCGCGAAACCGCGCCAGGAACTCACCGAGCGTCTCCGCGTAGCGTCCTGTCTGTGTGGCGATGCTCTGGATGATGGCCAGGAGGTTTTTCGATCGGTGACTGACTTCGCGCAGCAATGCCTTCAGCGTCTGCTCGCGACGTTTCTGCTCCGTCGTTTCCACCATGGTAGTGACGACGCCGAGGACTTCGCCGGCGTCGCCGCGGTCGGCATCGACCCAAAGCTGGAACCAACGGACGCCCTGGCTTCCTGGAATGCTGAGCTCGAGCTGGTCGGCGTTGCCGGATTCGATCACCTTGAGCTTGACGGCGCTTATACGTTCGGCCTGCGTCGGCGAAAGCTGGTCCTTGCCGTCGGCGGTTTCGGAGGCCCACGGCGCGCCCATGTTGCGCGCCCAGACTGTTTTCATCTGCCGATCCTGATAAAGAACCGAGATTCCGGCATTGTGCAGGGCATGAAGCAAGGCTCGCCCCACCTGCATCCCGCTTTCGGCGGGATGCATCGCGATCACCTCGCCGTCACGCCTTTCAGTCCTGTCCTTGGTGGGATCCTCGGGAGGCATCGGAACATCCCCGCACTCGGTCCTTGAACGGTTTCAATCCGCAACTGGTTCCGACGCCGCAGGCTCTCCAAAACGGTCCGCCGGACGGCGCTCTTTCGAGACGCCGCCCGGCGGTGGCTGGAAACCGTTTGAGGGGTGCGGCTTCCAGTGTCGCGTCAGGCTCTCCTGAAGAGGCCCGCGATGAGCGAAATCACCAGGAAGGCGAGGAAGATGAAGAACAGGATTTGCGCGATGCCCGCCGACGTGCCGGCGATGCCGCCGAACCCAAGCGCGCCGGCGATGATCGCAACTACGAGAAATACGAGCGCCCAGTACAGCATGATGCGTCTCCTTGTTATGTCGGGAAAAGAACGTGGGTCGGTGCCGTTTGTTCCACCATTTGCTGAAAAAGACGATCCCCTTTGAAGGGACTTTTCAGATCGCAAACTGATGAGCGTCATGCGAGGCGCGAAGGCCCCGCTGACGCTCAAAACGGTCCAGCATTCGGAGCGGATCAGGCGGCGGCCTTGGCCTGCCGGTCGAAGAACAGGGCCTGGCTGATCAGAGCCTTGACCATGTCGGGATTGAAAGGCTTGGTGACCAGGAAGGCCGGCTCAGGGCGTTCGCCGGTCAGCAGGCGTTCCGGGAAGGCGGTGATGAAGATCACCGGCACCGGTGTCGACGACAAGATCTCGTTGACGGCCTCGATGCCAGAGCTGCCGTCGGCGAGCTGTATGTCGGCCAGTACCATTTTCGGCCGCGTCTTGCCGAACATGGCCACTGCCTCGGCATGTGTACGTGCCGTGCCAACGACCCGGTGGCCGAGGCTTTCGACCATCTCCTCGATGTCCATGGCAATCAGCGGCTCGTCCTCGATGATCAGCACATCGGTCGCGACCTGTCGCGAAATCTCGCTGCTTGCCTGCGCAAGCAACTCCGAGAACTCGTCGTCGTCGACGTCGAGAACCTCCGCGGCCTCGTCCTCGCTGAAACCCTCCACGGCGACAAGAAGGAAAGCCTGCCTCGGCAAGGGCGCGATCGCGTTCAGATTGGCGGCCGCCCGCTGCTCCCAGGCTGTCTGAGCCTGCTCCTGCGGCACGCGGATGGCAACTGAGGTGAAGAGCCTGGCAAACACCTTATATATCGCAATACGGTCGCTGGAGGCTTCGGGAAAGATATTAGTGTCGGCGATGATGGCTTCCAGCATCGCGGCGACCAGCGCGTCACCGCTTTCCTGCGATCCGGACACCGCGCGCGAGAAGCGGCGCAGGAACGGAAGATGCGGAGCGATGGTTGCGGACAAACTCATTATTTACGTCTCCCTCAGATGACGTTGCACGTTCAAGGCCATGCTGTTGCCAGCCCCTGGAAAACCAACGCCGGCTTCCGGAAAAAGTTCCGCCAGCCATGGAACTAAATTAGCAGGCCTGCGTTTCGGGGTCTCGGGTTGGGCAACCAGACGAGGGTTCCGCTTGCGTTGTGGTTTGAAGTCGAAGAGCGGTTCCGGTGCTGGAAACTAGGGCTAACATGAAAGAAATGTCAAAAAAACAGATGGCTGATGCCAAGAGCAGGCATCGGAACGGGGATGGCAACCCGCTTGGAGCAAACTCCGAAATTGCCCGCAAGCTCAAGCAATATTACGACGAGCTGGTCTCGGATCATGTGCCGGACCGTTTCGCTCAGTTGCTCAGCCAGCTGGAACAGACCGAACCTGCCCAGAAAAAGGACTGAGGCATGGCGGCGGTATCCCAGAGCTTCAAGACCGAGCTACTCGGTGCGATCCCGAGCCTGCGTGCTTTTGCCGTGTCGCTGACGCAGAACGCCGACCGTGCCGACGACCTCGTCCAGGAAACGCTGGTCAAGGCGTGGGACAAGCATGAGAGTTTCCAGCCGGGCACCAATCTCAAGGCCTGGCTGTTCACCATCCTGCGCAACGAATTCTATTCGCAGATGCGCAAGCGCGGCCGCGAAGTGCAGGACAGCGACGGCATCATGACCGCCAGGCTTGCCGTCCATCCGGCCCAGCACGGTCAGCTCGACCTCAAGGATTTCCGCGGCGCGCTCGAGCAACTGCCCGAGGACCAGCGCGAAGCCATCATCCTGATCGGCGCTTCCGGCTTTTCCTACGAGGAAGCCGCCGAAATCTGCGGCTGCGCGGTCGGCACGATCAAGAGCCGGGTCAGCCGGGCGCGCACTAGGCTGCAGGAGATCCTCAAGATTTCCGGCGAGGACGAGTTCGGACCCGACGCGATCTCGGCGCAAGTGACAGGCTCGAACGCGGCCTGATTTTCGGGGCGCGGAGCGCCGCCTGGCGTCCCTAAGTGCGATACCGGCCATTTCGGCGGGCGTGATCGGCTCGCCGAGCTCGGTATTCACGAGGACTTGCTTGTCAGGTCAGGCCGCAGTTCTATTCTATTCGGCGGTATGGAAACAGTATCTGCAGCATCGGTCTTCCGCCTCCAACTGCCCTTGGACGGGCTGCGGCCGCTCGGTCCGCGAGCCAGGGCGGCCGCCCTTGCCGTGGGGGCCGTGCTTTTCTGGGCGACATGGCCGACACTGGCCACGCTGGCGAGCCCCGCGCCTCCGTTCCTGGTCTTTGGGCTGGCTGCGGCCATAGGCTTTGTCGCCGCGCTTTTCATGGCGTTCATGCGTAGGCGCACCGCCTCCTTCGTCGCCACGCCGTTCCGCACGGTCCTTCTGGTCAGCGTCGGCCTCCTCGTCAACAATGTCCTTTATCTCTTCGCCATGCCCAGGATCGGGCCGGCGGAGGCGAATGTCGTCGCTTATCTGTGGCCGGTGATGCTGGTGCTCATCATGGCCCGGAAGCGGCGTGAACGGCTCGGCCCGTCGCGCCTGGGCAGCATTGTCCTCGGCTTCGTCGGCGCGGTGGTTGCGATCGGCCCCAGCTTTGCGCTCGGCTTCGACCTTTTTGGCGTGTTCCTGGCATTATTGAGCGGCCTTACCTTCGCCATCTATGCCGCGGTCCGCTCGGATGGTCGGGAGGCCGAGGACGTCATCGGGCCGTCAATGGGACTTCTGGCGGTGCTTGCGCTGGCCTTGCACTTCGGTTTCGAGCCGCCGATCAGCCTTTCCTCATCCCAGCTGCTGGCGATCGCAGCCATAGGGATCGTTCCGTTGACGCTTTCCAACGCGCTTTGGGATCGGGCGACCAGAACAGGCCATACCGCGCTGATCTCGGCAATCGCCTATGCGACGCCGTTGGCCGCGTTGTCCCTGCTCGCGCTGCTCGGCGTCGGTGATGTTTCCTATGGGGTTGCCGCCGGTGCGGTGCTGATCGTCATCGGGGCGCTTGGCGCATCTGGAATCTGCGGAAGGATCCCCGGTTCGCGCAAGCCCGTAGCGAAGGTGAACGGGCAGCCTGTAGGGCGGATTCGGCGAACCCTGCGTCAGGCCGAGGGGACCCGGCCGCAGGCCATGGCCACGGCTTCGATCAGATCCTCGCCCGAGTAAGGCTTGGTCACCAGGCGGATGTCGGGGAACGAACCCCGGATTTCCTCCGGATCCGAATAGCCGGACGCGAATACGAACGGCACGCCCTCGCTGCGCAGCCGGGCGGCGAAATCCAGGGTCGAGACGCCGCCGAGCATAAGGTCGACAACCGCCGCGTCGAATCGCGCGGACAGCGCTTGCCCGTCGATCTCGACGATCTCCCGGGCGATCGTCACCTCCGCCGCGCCATGGTCGCGGCAAAGCTGCTCGACATCCATCGCGATCAGGAACTCGTCTTCCAAGACGAGGATACGCAGTCCGTCAAGCAGTGCTGGCACTTATCGGTTTCTCCTGGCAGGACCGCACTGATGCGCGGAATGTGTTGGCATGTCATTAAAAAAAGACATGGCTAAAAGCACAGGCGTGGAAGCCTGCGGAACCCCTGCCGGTCTCAGGCGTTTTTCTGCGCCCGCAAGGGCAGGGATTTCGAAGAGGGGTCGAAATGTCCAGCCAAAGCGCACGTCCGATCGCCAGCCGTCAATATCGTTGCGAAAAGTGCCCATTGCGGCCTCTGCCTGCATTCCGCGAGTTCGACAAGCAGGAACTGTCATTCATCAACACCTTCAAGCGCGGTGAGCTTGCCGTCGACAAGGGGGCGACGGTGCTGGTCGAAGGCAGCCACAGCGCCCATCTCTACACGGTGCTGTCGGGCTGGGCTTTCCGCTACAAGCTGTTGCCCGACGGGCGGCGGCAGATCCTCAATTTTTCCATGCCCGGGGACCTCATCGGCCTGCAGGGCAGCCTGATGGGCGAGATGCAGCATTCCATCGAAGCCCTGTCGCCGATGCTGCTTTGCGTCTTCGAACGCGAGCAGTTGCAGGAACTCTACCGCAATCACTCCGGCCTTGCCTACGACATAACCTGGATCGCTTCGCGCGAGGAGCGAATGCTGGACGAGAACCTGCTCAGCATCGGCCGTCGCACCGCGCTCGAGCGCGCCGCCTATCTTATCGCCTTCATCGCCAGTCGGGCTCGTGGCGCCGGCCTCAACGGCAAGACGCCGGTGCAGATCCCGATCACGCAACAGCACGTCGCCGACACGCTTGGCCTCTCGCTTGTTCACACCAACAAGACGATCCGCAAGCTGATGGACCGCAAATTGGTCCTGTGGCGGGATGGGTGGCTGTGAAGTGATCGACTATGATGGGCTGAAGAAGCTGGCCCGCTGGGAAGGGCTGGGGGAGGACCGCAGGCCGCTGATTTAGGACGTGTTCAGATTCAGGTGAGGCCGGCCTGCAAATGGTAGCTTCCTGCGCTTCCGGTGCTCACGTACTTTAAGTACGCTCCGCTCCGGTTCTCGGAAGCCACCATTTTCGACTCGGCCTGACCTGACCTGAATCTGAAGACGCCCTAGGGTGCTGTGAGAGGCCAGACCCGGAACCATGGTGCAGAACGGGCGTTGAAACCAACGCAAACGCAAGGAGTTAGAGAATGGCAAGCGCCGCAGGCAAATCCGCAACGGACCAAGCAACCACCGCCGATCTCGAAGCCGATATCGAGCAGTTGAAGGCGGATATTCAGAAACTCACCGAGCAACTGGCCAGGACGGGCCAGCACGGCTACGGCGCCGCGCGGCGCGCCGCCGCGGACGGCGTCGAACAGCTGCGCGCGCAAGGCGAAGCCGCGTTCGAGAGCATGCGAGGAAGCGCCGAGGACATTGAGGCACAACTGATCGCCAAAGTCCGTGAGAAGCCGGTGACGTCGCTGGCGATCGCCGCGGGCGTCGGTTTCCTCTTCGCTCTTCTTTCCCGCCGCTAGCCTCAGATGGGGACGCTTGTCTCGCTGATCTCAGCCCTTGCCTCGGGCGAGGCAATGGCTGCTTTGCAAAGGGCGCGGATAACCGCCATCCTTTATGGGCTTGCCGCCATCTTCGCCCTCTGCGGCGTCGGCTTCCTCATCGGCGCCGTCTATATCTGGCTGGCGGCGCGCTACGGGCCGTTGGCGACCAGCCTGGGGTTCGGCATCGGGTTCCTGGTGATTGCCGGGCTGATCATCGTCATCCACAAGCTGACCGCCAGCGCGCGCGGCAAACGCCGCGCGCGACGGCGACAGGCCGACATGACGGCGGTGGGTGTTACCGCCGCGCTTGCCCTGCTTCCGGCGCTTGCCAGGAGCAAGGGCGGGCTGGCAGCCATTGCGGCGCCCGCCCTGGCTGTCGTCGCCTACGCCATCTATCGGGAGAACACCAGGCCCCCGCCGCCCAGGCAAGGTCCGGACGATCTGCATTAGGCTGTCGAGGTCTCCAGCGTGGCGGGCTGCTTGGGCATGACTATCGCGGCTGGCTTGCTGGCGAGCTTCGAACGCCTGCCGCAGGCTCATTCGTCCAATGATCTCCCGCTCGGAACCTTCACGGCAAGGTCTCGTTACCCGATCGTGCCGTGCCCGAAACGCTTGGCCAGACACGCAACATGGAGGCCAATCATGACCAAGATCGTTCCTGAAGACAAAGCCCGCCAGGGGCGCTGGGGTTGGCACGCTTTAAGGATTCTCGTAGCCGGCCTGTTGCTGGCCTTCATTGCGTGGGGTGCGGTGGAGATTTACGGGGAATTGATAAAGTCGCCGGCTTCCGGCGAGCAGCATGTGCCGCAGCCGCCTGGCACCGAGCAGGGCGCCGCTCCAGGCCAATCGACCGCAAAACCCTGAAGCAGCGCCGTCTTCAAGCTGCCTTTGCGCTGACGCCGCTCGACGGAACAAGCACGTTCAACGCGGCGGGGTGGATCTCGATCGTGGTTTCGCGCTCGAGCCTGATCAGTTCGCCGTCGAGGACGGCGCTGAATTTCCTGGCGGGCGAGAGGACCTTGAGGACAACCTTGCCGGCCTGATGAACTTCGACATGGGCACTTTGGCGCAGCCGGCCGCGCAGCATGTCCAGCAGCAGTTTTGCCAGATGGTGACGCCGGCGCGCGACGCTGACATAGATGCCGAGCACGCCGCCGGCCGGGTTGTCGGCATAGGGCAGGTGGCCCTCGCCGAACAGGTTGTTGGAAATGCCGATGCCGGTCGTGCGCGTCACGATCTCCGCCTTGCCGACGCTCAGGCTCACTTTCAGCGCCGGTGGATTCTTGATCGCCGCCCAGGCGGCGCGCACGGATGCCTGCATCTTTCCAAGGCGCGAGCCGAAATCCATTTTCTCGCGCAACTGGACCATCTTGGCATGCATGCCAATCGAGAACTGATGCACGAAAGGCTGGCCATTGGCGCTCGCCATGTCGACGGCGATCACCTCGCCATCGGCAAAGGACCGCAGCGCTGCCTCCAGTGTCTGCGGAATGCCCAGGCCGCGCGCGAAGAGGTTCATCGTCCCCGCAGGTAAAATGGCCAATGCCTTCTTCTTGTTCATGAGAAGGGACGCCGCGGTCGAGATCGTGCCGTCGCCGCCACCGGCGAGGATCACGTCGATGTTGCGCCTGGCGATGGCCTTCTCCAGCGCGGCAGCGACATCCCGGCCGGCGACGATGTCGATCTCGACCGAATGTCCCGCCGCTTCAAGCGTCTGACGCAACTGTCCGGAGAAAGCTTCCATGTCGACGGTTCGGAGCGTGCCGCCGTCATGATTAAGCACCGCAGCAAACCGCATATCCGCTCCGTATTCGGTTCAAGCCGCCTTGAGCCGTCAGACCCTCAGCCGAAGGCTGGAACGAGGATGCGGCCGCAAAGGTTCCAGCGTAGGTTTGGCAACCCAGACGCTCGTGAACGTGTCGTGGTTGGAACAACACCCCTGTCACAACGTTGTGAACCTGTCGACACTGCCGCTCCCGACCCGCCGTCCAGAGGCTCGCCGGGTAAGCAGCATGCACAAATCAGGCACGAGGAGAGACCATCATGATCCGCACTCTTTTTGCGACCACCGCGATCGCTACACTGCTCGCAACCGGCGCCCTTGCGCAGACGACAACCGCTCCGGCGCAACAGGCCCCCGCCGCCGAAACCACGGCTCCGGTGCCGCGCGCCGACGGCGCGCTGATGTCCAATATCATCGGCGAGTCTGTCTATAATGGCACCGGTGACGACGCCCAGAACATCGGCAAGGTCGATGATGTCGTCTTCGATTCCAGCGGCAAGGCCAAATCCGCCATCATCGGGGTCGGCGGTTTTCTCGGCGTCGGCAAGAAAGACGTCGCCTTCGACTACGCGAAGCTGGAATGGGCCGAGAAGAATGGCGACCGCTGGCTGGTCGCCAAATCGACCAAGGATGAGTTGAACGCCCTGCCGGCATTCGATCGCAAGCCTTATGACCCGGCGCCGGCGCAGGCGACCGATGCCACGCAGCCCGCCAACAACACGACAGCACAGGCTCCGGCGGCCGCACCGGCCGAGCCGGTGAAGAAGGCCGAGGGCAACCTCGCGTCCAACATCATGGGCGAGTCGGTCTATAACGGCACCGCGGACGACGCCCAGAAGATCGGCGACGTCAACGACATCGTTCTTGCCAAGGACGGCAAGGCTGAATCCCTCGTGATCGGCGTGGGGGGCTTCCTCGGCATTGGTGAGAAGAACGTCGCCTATGACTTCGCCAAGGCAAAATGGGCCGAGAAGAATGGCGACCGCTGGCTGGTGGCCGAGACCACCAAGGAGGAGTTGCAGGCGCAGCCCGACTTCAACCGCAAGGCCTATGACCCGGCGCCGGGCACGACCACGGCCGCGAACAACGCTCCCGCGGCGACCACGCCCGCGGTGGTGTCTTCGGACACGACCTCCGACAAGGGGGCCAAGCCGGCAGAGCCCGCCCAGTCGACGGCAGAGAACAAGCCCGCGGCGCCGGCGGCCCAGAGCACTGCTGAGAACAAGCCCACCGACAATGGCACCGCCGCAACCGACCAGACCAAGACCTCGTCCATCGACAAGTCGACGCTGACCGAAATGCCCATGGGCAATATCAGGGTCGATGATCTGAAGGGTACGACGGTCTATGGCGCCAACGACGCCGAGATCGGTTCCATCGGCGACGTCGTGCTGACGCCCGAAAACAAGCCGGACGCGGTCATCGTCGATGTCGGCGGCTTCCTCGGCATCGGCGCCAAGGAGGTGGCGCTCGGCATGGACAAGCTGAAATTCATGACCGACAAGAACGGCAAGAAATATCTCTACACCAACTTCACCAAGGAACAGCTGCAGGCGCAGACGGCCTATGACAAGAGCAGTTATGCCGCCAATCGCGACCAGCAGCGGATGATGCTGAAGTAAAGGAATAGGGCAGTAGGGCAGTAGGGAGCGATTCCCATACTGCCTTACTGCCCTACTGCCTTGGCAACGCACCCAGCCACTCCATCCTCCGTCAGTTCCGCCAAGGCCAGCGACTGGTCGAGGTGAGTAGCGCGCCAGGCTAGCATCTTCTCCGCGAACTCGAGTCGCACCGGCAGATAGGCGGGGTCGTTCGCCACATTGTTCAGTTCTCTCGGGTCTTGCGACAGGTCGAACAGAAGCGCCGGCAGGTCGCCGCCGAAATGGACATATTTGAAGCCGGCCGAGCGGATGACGGCGAGATTGCAGTCGCGCGACTCCATGCCGAAATGGCGTTCGGCGTCGCCTGCCGCGATCGTGCGGAAGTCGAATTCCCAATGCGCGGCGTCGCGCCAGTTCCCGGGGCGGTCGCCGTCAAGCCACGGGGTGAGCGGGCAGCCGTCGAGATGGCGCTGCGGCGCGGCGCCGATCAGGTCGAGCAAGGTCGGAAAGACGTCGACGGCTTCGGTGAAATGATCCACGGATGAACCGGCCGCTGCTTTCCGGCGCGGGTCGCGGACGATCAGCGGAATGTGGTAACTGGCATCGAAGAAGCCGCCTTTGCCCAGCATGAAATGGTCGCCCATCATCTCGGCATGGTCGGATGTAAGGACGACGATGGTGTCGTCCCAGGCGCCGGCCGATTTGATCGCCTGCCAGATACGGCCGAGCTGCGCATCGACTTCCGAAATCATGCCGTAATAGATGGCGCGGATGCGGCGGAAATTCTCCTCGCTCCAGTCCGGCACGTTGCCCTTCATGCCTGGAACGAATTTCGTTCTCTTCTGGAGGGCGAGATCATAGGCGAGATAGGGGTGGCTTGCGGCTTCGGCTTGCCAATTTGCCGCCCGCTTGAAAGCGGGGCCTTCAGCCGGATCGTACATCGTATTGTAAGGCTCCGGCACGATGAAGGGCGGGTGCGGGCTGATGAAGGAGATGTGCGCGAACCATGGCGCGCCCTTCTCCTGCTCGCCAAGCCAGCGGATGAATTCGCCGGCCAGGAAAGCGCTCGGCGTCTGGTCCTTCGAATAGACCGGCGGCGCGTTGGTCACGTCGCATTCCGCCTGCCCTCCGGCCGGACGGTGGATGCCAGGGCTGCCGGAGCTCGTGTCTATGCCTTGCGCGCGCAGCCATGACAGCCACTGCTTCTGATGCTCGGGCAAAGCCTGTCGGACGGTGAAGCCAGGCAGCACGCCTTCATAACTGCGCAGGCGCGGATCCCCCGCCGCAAGCTGGCGCGGGTCGAGCGAGACATCGGTGTAGCCGAACAGGGTTGGATCGTAGCCCGCCGCGCGCGCCGAAAGCGCGATGTTGCCATGGCGCGCGTCGAGCGGCGTGCCGTTGCGGCAGACGCGATTGTTCATCTGGTAGAGGCCTGTATAGAGACAGGCGCGGGCCGGAGAACAAGGCGCTGCCCCGCCATAGTGGCGGCGGAAAAGCACGCCCTCGGCGGCGAGCGCATCCGCATTTGGCGTCTTCACCACCGGATGGCCGGCGGCCGAGAGGCAATCGCCACGCCATTGGTCGCAAGTGATGAGGAGAACATTCGGGCGGCTCGTCGGATTGGCCAAGATCGTCTCCTTGTGGAAGCGCTCAGATGGAACGGAAATCACCTGGGTTGCAAGCCGATGCTGGTGATGGATTGGTGAACATATTTTGAACGGTCGTTCACGTTTATGATACAGTCCATCCTGTGTTTGCCCGCTTTGCCGCAGAGCCGCCCCTCCTCATATTGGCGTGGACAGCGGCGAGGGCCGCGCAAGAACAAGGGAAGGAGCACGATCATGCTCAATCAGATCCAAGGCCTGCATCACGTCACCTCGATGGCGAGCGACGCACGCCGCAACAATGAGTTCTTCACGAAAAAGCTCGGCCTGCGCCGGGTGAAGAAAACCGTCAATTTCGACGCGCCGGACGTCTATCACCTCTACTATGCCGATGAGGTCGGCACGCCGGGTTCGGTGATGACGTATTTTCCGTTCCCCGATATCGGCAAGGGCCGGCACGGCGTCGGCGAGGTCGGCACGACCGTGTTCTCGGTGCCGGAAGGCACGCTCGCCTATTGGGAAAAGCGCTTCACCGATGAGGGCGTGGGCAATGTCGCCCGCACCGAAAGCTTTGGCGAAAAGCGGCTTACCTTCACCGGCCCGGACGGCGACAGCTTCGCGCTTGTCGAGGACAAGGCCGACAGCAGAGCGCCCTGGGTCAAGGGCGGCGTTCCCGGCGACGAGGCGATCCGCGGCTTTCACTCGGTCTCGCTCCGGCTGAAGGACGGCGGCGCCACCGAGGAGCTCTTGAAGTTCATGGGCTATGAGGAGGTCGACAAGTCCGGCAATATCCGCCGGCTGGCGATCAAGAACGGCAATGGCGCCGATGTCGTCGACATTGAATCGCTGCCGGGCGCCGGCTTCGCCAATCTCGGCGCCGGCTCGGTGCACCATGTCGCCTTCGCGGTCGAGGATCGCGCCAAGCAGCTCGAGGTGCGCAAGGCGCTGATCGACACGGGCTATGGCGTGACGCCGGTCATCGATCGCGACTATTTCTGGGCGATCTATTTCCGCACGCCGGGCGGTGTTCTGTTCGAGGTGGCAACCAACGAACCGGGCTTCGACCGCGACGAGGATACCGCCCATCTTGGCGAGGCGCTGAAGCTGCCGACGCAGCATCAGCATCTTAGGCCTTATCTCGAAGAGCACCTGCAGAAGCTGGAAGGCTGAAGCCATGAGCAAGGACGCTTACATCCACAAAATGCTGCCCGGTTCGCCGGGCAGCCCGCTGCTCTTTGTCTTCCACGGCACCGGCGCGGACGAGAACCAGCTTCTTGGCTTCGGCCGCGAGCTCGTACCTTCGGCGACAATCATCTCGCCGCGTGGCGATGTGTCGGAGCATGGTGCTGCCCGTTTCTTCCGCCGCACTGGCGAGGGCGTCTACGACATGAACGATCTGGCGCGCGCGACATCGAAGATGGTGGGCTTCGTCAAGGCGCATGTCGAAGCGGCAAAACCATCGGCGGTGTTCGGCCTCGGCTACTCCAACGGCGCCAACATCCTGGCTTCGGTGGTGTTCGCCGAGCCCGGCCTGTTCGACGCCGCGGCGCTGATGCATCCGCTGATCCCGTTCGAACCTCAGGTGCAAGGCAGCCTTGCCGGCCGCCATATCCTGCTCACGGCCGGCAGGCGCGACCCGATCTGCCCGCCTAACCTGACGTCGCGGCTCGAGGCCTATTTGCGTGCCGACGGCGCGGATGTCACAGTGGAATGGCACGACGGCGGGCATGAGGTTCGGCCGAATGAAATCGAAGCGGCGCGGCAGCTGTTCGCGCTCGCGCCCGCTGAAGGAGGCAAGAACAATGGCTGACCAATTGCCCGAGATCGAACTGGAAGACCACGGCTCCAAGGGGCGCTATGTGCTGCGCGGCCCCGGCGGCGCCGAGGCCGAGATGACCTTCACCAAGATCGGCGAGCACCAGCTGATCATCGACCACACCGAGGTGCCGGACGTGTTTCGCGGCCAGGGCGCCGGGCTTCGGCTCGTCACCCGCGCCGTGGAGGATGCCCGTGCCGCAGGCAAGAAGATCATCCCGCTCTGCCCCTTCGCCAACGCCCAGTTCCGCCGCCACCCGGAATGGGCGGATGTGCTGAAGCAGTAGAGGATTTCTTCCTTCCCCCCTTGCGGGGAAGGTGGCCGCGCAGCGGCCGGATGAGGGGTGCTCCGGGGAAAGCCAGCGTCTCACTCCGCTGGAACACTCCTCATCCGTCTCGACGCTGGCGCGCCGATCCACCGCCCAGGGGCGAGCCACGGGTCTCGCCCCGTCCTTCCGACCCCACAAGGGGAGAAGGAAGAGGCCTAGTCTTGCCATTTGCACCGGCCGGCCATCTTGCCTAAGTTGACGGTTCGTTCGGACGAAACCTGTCGTCTCGCCTGTCCCCGATTTGAATGGCTCCCCTGATGACCGATACCGACCTGATCCCCGTTTTCGACGGACACAACGACACGCTGCTGCGACTCTACCAGTCGAAGGAAGCCGATGTCGAAAAGCTGTTCATCGAGGGAACGCCGGGTGGCCATATCGACCTGCCGCGCGCCAGAAAGGGCGGCTTTGCCGGCGGCATGTTCGCGATCTTTCCGCCGCCGGTCGAAAAGTCGAAGCGCGGCGCCGTGCCGCCGGCGCCGAGCGACAACGAGCCGTTGCCGCCCGAGCTGCCGCAGGCAGAAGCGATCACCTCAACCATAGGGATGGCCTCGATCCTGTTCAGGCTGGAGCGCGCCGGCGCGCTGACCGTCTGCCGCAGCGCCGGCGATGTGCGCGACGCGATGGCGAAAGGCTCGATCGCGGCGATTTTCCATATCGAAGGCGTCGAGGCGATCGATCCCGGACTCGCCATGCTCGACGTGCTGCACGCCGCCGGGCTGCGCTCGCTGGGCATCGTCTGGAGCCGCCCGAACGCCTTCGGCAATGGCGTGCCGTTCCGCTTCCCATCCTCGCCCGATACCGGGCCTGGCCTCACCGATGCCGGCAAGGCGCTGGTCAAGGCATGCAACCAGCTCAGGATCATGATCGACCTGTCGCATCTCAACGAGAAGGGTTTTCGCGACGTGTGCGAGCTTAGCGACGCGCCGCTGGTCGCGACTCATTCCAACGTGCATGCGATCTGCGGCCATTCGCGCAACCTGACCGACTGGCAGCTCGGCGCGATCCGCGAATCGGGCGGCATGGTCGGCCTTAACTTCGCCACCGGCTTCCTGCGCGAGGATGGCCGCATGAACGCCGACACCAGCATCGACATCATGGTGCGCCACATCGATTCGCTGTTGCAGGCGCTGGGCGAGGACGGCGTGGGTCTCGGCTCCGATTTCGACGGCGCCATGATCCCGGCCCCGATCGGCGACGTCGCCGGCCTGCCCAAGCTCATCGATGCGCTCGCGGCGCGCGGTTTCGGACGCGCGCTGATCGAGAAGATCGCTTATCGCAACTGGCTGAGTGTGTTGGAAAGAACCATAGGGTGAAGCGTGCCTACTGCGCGTAACCCATTCGCTTCAGCCAGTCTTTGCCAACGCCGCGGTCGCGGATGACCGGCAGAGGGTCCTCCTGATCGAGCCGGGCGCAGATGCGGTAGACCTCCAGCGTCTCGGCATTCATCTCGCCGCGCTTGAAGAAATACATCGCCGCCGCGTAGCGGGTGCGGCCGGACCACATCTCGCCGAGCGGCGTGTTGACCAGCTGCCACTGCTCGGCGGCTTCCGCCTCGAGGTCTTCCGCTTCGCTTGCCATCGTCAGAAGTCCGCCGGCGGGTTGGCGGTGCGGCGGTCGAGCTTGATGAAGGGC
Source organism: Mesorhizobium sp. M2A.F.Ca.ET.046.03.2.1 (assembly GCF_003952425.1). Lineage (NCBI taxonomy): Bacteria > Pseudomonadati > Pseudomonadota > Alphaproteobacteria > Hyphomicrobiales > Phyllobacteriaceae > Mesorhizobium > Mesorhizobium sp. M2A.F.Ca.ET.046.03.2.1. The sequence continues at coordinate 4,088,138 of NZ_CP034449.1, forward strand.
CGCGGCACCACCTTCGCCTTCTTCATCAGCTTCTGGTACTGCAGCTCGCGCATGGCGTAGATCTCGACCCAGAGATCGTCGACGATCGTGTCGCCATAGGGCCGCTGCAGGGAGGCGAGCGCGATGTTGCGCTTGGCCATGGGCGACCACATCGCCGCGCTGACCAGCCCGACCTCCTGGCTCTTCCTGTAGTAAACGATGGCATGCTCGGCCGGGATGTTGCCTTCGATCTCCAGCCCAACCAGCACATGGCGCAGCTTCTTCCTGCCGCGCGCTTCGAGGATGGCGCGGCGGCCGTTGAAGTGGCCCTTGTCCGAATCGATCATGAAGCCGAGGCCGATCTCGTCGGGCATGCGCAGGCGGTCGGCGCGAATGGCGTGCTCGGCAGCTGTGAAGTCGGCATTGGCGACGATCAGCCCGGCTTCTAGCCTGGCGCGGTTCAGCGCGGTGTAGCCGATGGCGCGGATGCCGCGCAGCTCGCCCGCCGCCATCAGCCGGTCCCAAAGGCTCAGCGCCTTGTCGGCCGACACGAACAATTCGTAGCCGAGATCGCCGGTGAAGCCGGTGCGCGAGATGGTCACGGTGCCACCGTCATGCGCGAATTCGGCAAGGTCGAAGATTTTCAGCCGCTGGATGCCGGCGAAGCCCGCGTCGCGCAGGATGGCGAAGGAGGTCGGGCCCTGCAGCGCGAGGCCGGCGACGGCTTCGGTCTCTTCCTCGACGCTGACCTCGTAGCCAATCGCGCTGTCGAGCAGCCAGGGCAGATGCCGCTCCTGCGAACCCAGGCGGAAGCGCGTCGGCGAGAGCCGGAACAGCGTTCCGTCGTCGAGCACGAAACCGTCGTCGTCGCACCAGGCGGTGTAGTGGACGCGGCCGGGTTTCAGTTTTGTCACGTCGCGCAGCGTGACGCGGTCAAGATAGGCTTCGGCGTCTGGGCCTTCGATCCGGTATTTGGTCATCGGCGAGATGTCGAACAGCGCCGCCTGGCTGCGGATGGCGAAATATTCGAGCTCCTCGTCCCACAGGGAATGCGGCGCGCGATAGCCGGCCCAATTGTACCAGTCCTCCTTCAGCCCCAGCGCGTCGATGCGCGGCTGGAAAGGCGTGCCGAGCCGCAGCGTGCGGAAGTGGGATTGGGCGGTTGTACGAGTGTCGGCCGAGGGCTTGGTCGTGGGATGATGGTTCATGACGGCGTTCCTTCGCCGTAGAGCGCTACTTCGACGAATTTCATTCTCATGCCCTCATCGCGATGATGCGGCGCGCGGCGTTGAGGCCGGGCGCGCCGGAGATGCCGCCGCCCGGATGCGAGCCGGCGCCGGCAAGGAACAGCCCTTCGAGCGGCGTGTCGTAGCCCGACCAGCCGGAGACCGGCCGCGACATCAGCATCTGGTCGGCCTGCATTTCGCCATGGTGCCAGTGGCCGCCGGGCATGCGGTAGCGCGCCTCGATGTCGGCGGGCGTCAGAAGCTCGGCGTGGCGGACCGTCGCGCCGATGCCGGGCGCATAGGTCTCGAGTTGACCCATGACCGCCTTGAGGAATTGCGGCTTGCCGGCGGTCCAGCCTTCTTTCAACACATAGGGCGCGTATTGCACCACGGCCGAGAGCACGCAGGCGCTGGACGGTGCGAGCGATGGATCGACCAGGCTGGGCAAGGTAATCTCCATCACCGGCTCGGGCGAGAACGCGCCATATTTCGACGGGTTGAAGGCGCGCTCGACATGGTCGGGCGAAGGCGCGATGACGAGGCGACCCTTATGGCCGGCGGCATCGATGCCTGAGAATTGCGGCGGTCGGTCGAGCGCCAGATGGAGCTTCGCCGCATCGCCCTTCATGCGGATATTCCGGACCTTGCGCACGAAGCCGGTGTCGACCTCGCGCGGGCCGACGAGATCGAGGATCGTGGCTGCGGGATTGATGGCCGAGACGACGGTCTTTGCGCGCAGCGTCTCGCGGCTCTGCGTAACGACCCCCACGGCGCGGCCCTTCTCGACGATCACCTTGGCGACCGGCGAAGCGCGACGGATGGAGACGCCGGCCTTCTCCGCCGCGGCGCGAATGGCGGCAACGACGGCGCCCATGCCGCCTTTCGGCTGGACTTGCGCGCCCGCAAGGCCGCCGATCTCGCCGGCAAGCCGATAATAGAGACCGAGCAGGGAGGTCGGCGAGCGCGGCCCCAGATGCGAGCCGAGCGTCGCGTCGAAGGCAAGCAGACCCTTCAGTCGGTCGTCCGAAAGCTGCTCGTCGAGCAGGTCGCAGACATTCATCAGAAGCACGCGCAGGAAGTCGCGCATGTCTTCCTTGCCGAGCCGCTTCAACGCCAGCGCCGTCTGGCCAAGCCCGGTCATTTCCGTGAGCGACATGTTGCCGAGGTCCGGCGGCCGGCGCGACAGGAACGGCTTCAGCACGCCGGCATAGCGCAGCAATTGTGAACGCAATTCCTTCCAGGCGGCTTGCTCCGAAGGGCTCGCGCCGGTCAGCACTTCGCCATAGGCGCCGTGCAGCGTAAGCGGGCCGTCCTTGGACAGCGCGACCGAGGGCACGAAATCGCCGCGTTCGACTTTCAGCCCGTGGCGTTCCAGCTCCAGCGTCTTCACCACATCGGGATGCAGGCGGTTGAGCAGATGGGCGACCGCGGAGACTCGAAAGCCCGGCGCGAATTCCTCGGTGCGTGCCGCGCCGCCGACCTCGTTGCCGGCTTCGAGCAGCAGCACCTTGCGGCCGGATTTCGCCAGCGTGGCGGCGGCGACGAGGCCGTTATGGCCGCCGCCGATGACGATGGCGTCCCAATTCATTTCAGATGACGTCATGGGCCGGGCTCATATGCAGGGTCGGCTTGGCGAGATCGCGCAGGATCTCGGCGGCGGCGTTGCGTCCCGGTGCGCCCATGACGCCGCCGCCGGGATGGGTGGAGGAGCCGCACATATAGAGCCCGCCGATCGGCGAACGGTATTGCGCGTAGCCCGGCACCGGGCGGTTGAAGAGCAGCTGGTCGAAGGTCAGCTCGCCCTGGAAGATATTGCCTTCGGTGAGGCCGACCTCGGCCTCGATCTCGCGCGGCGTGCGCACCTCCATATGGACGATGCGATCGCGGAAGCCGGGCGAATATTGCGCGATCTGGGAAATCACGCTTTCGGCGAAGCCGTCGCGGTCGGCGTCGGTCCAGTCGCGCCCGTCTATCTTGGGCGGCGCGTATTGGACGAAGCAGCTCATGAAGTGCTTGCCCGGCGGCGCCATGGTCGGGTCGAGCGTGGTCGGGATCATCATGTCGAGGAAGGGGTCGGCAGACCAGCGCCCGGCCTTCCAGTCGTCATAGGCGCGCTCCATGCGTTCGATGGAATCGGTGAAGTGCATGTCGGCGCGGTAGACCGGCGAATCCTTCGGCAGGGCCGGAAACTCGGGCAGCGAATCCAGCGCGATGTTGACCTTGCCGGACGAGCCGCGGATCTTGAAGTTCCTGACACGGCGCAGGAAGATGTCGGGCAGTTCCTTCTCCTCGACCAGTTTCAGGAAGGTGCGCTTGACGTCGGCGTTGGAGATGACGAGCTTGCCAAAAATTTCCTCGCCGCTGGCGAGCACCACGCCCTTGGCCTTGCCGTTCCTGATCAGCACATGATCGACCTCGGCGCCCGTGCGGATGGTGCCGCCGGAAGCCTTGAAGGAGGCGGCCAGCGCCCTGGTGACGGCGCCCATGCCGCCGCGCGCATAGCCCCAGGCGCCGATCGAGCCGTCGACCTCGCCCATATAGTGGTGGAGCAGCACATAAGCCGAGCCCGGCGACATTGGCCCGAGCGCCGTGCCGATGATGCCGGACAGCGCGAAATTCGCCTTGATGATCTCGGTCTCGAAATACTCGTCCAGGAAGTCCGAGATCGACATCGTCCAGAAGCGCAGGGTCAGCGCCATCTCCTCGGCCGAGAGCCCGGCGAACTTCTTGCCGAGATAGAGCAGCTCGCCGAGGTCGCGCGGCTTGAAGCTCGTCGGGTCTGGCGCGGTGCGCATCAAGAGCGGCTGGATGAAGCGGCACTGCCGCGTGACGTCGCGCGAATAGCGATCATAGGCCTCGGCGTCGCGCTTCGAGAAGCGCGCGAACTCGCGACGATGGGCATCGTGGTCGCGGTAATTGGCGAGATAATCGCCGTCGCGCGTGAACACGGCGCCGCCTTCATAGGAGATCACCTGCAGACCGAAGCGCGGCAGCTCGAGATCGCGCATGATCTCGGGTCGGAACAGCGAGCAGACATAGGAGCAGTTGGAATAGAGGAAGCCCGGCGTCAGCTCCCGGCTGGTGGCCGCGCCGCCGACCCAGTCGTTCTTCTCGACCACCAGCACGTCCAGGCCGGCGCGCTGCAGATAGCAGGCGTTGACCAGTCCGTTATGTCCGCCGCCGATGACGATCGCGTCCCAGGCCTTCAAGCGCGCAGAAGCTCCATCCGGTAGCCCTATCTTCCTGTTTTTGCGCAACTCCTGACGGAAAACCGCTTCACGCTTTTCCTGGAATTGCCCGTGCCTTTGTTCCCCGATTGCCCGAATTTGGCACGGTTCACGGTTTTTTGTCCAGCCATCTTGAATGAATGTTCAACAAATGATGTTGCGTTTTCCTGTTGATGCGCTAGGCTTTGGCAGCATTCTGGACTGATCCACATCGGCATTTGGGGTTGAAGATCCGATGATCGAAACGGCTGACGCCGAGCCGGAATATGACGACACCGCCATTCGCTTTCTCGAAGCGTTGTGGGGCGAGGGCTACCTTTCGCCGGGCGGCCCCGAAGAGGTCGACCGCGTCATCGAAGGCCTGTCGCTCAAGGGCAAGACGATCGCCGATATCGGCTGCGGAGCCGGCGGCATCACGCTGCATCTGGTGGCAAAGCACGGCGCGGCTCGCGCCACCGGCTTCGACGTCGAGAAGCCGGTGATCCAGGCGGCAAGGCGAGGGGCGATAAGGCAGGGCCTGGAGGACCGCGTCAGCTTCGTCCAGGCGCCGCCGGGGCCGCTGCCTTTCGCCGACGCCTGCTTCGACCTCGTCTTCTCCAAGGACGCGCTTTTGCATGTGCCGGACAGGGACGCGCTGTTCGCTGAAGTCTCCCGCGTGCTGAAGCCGGGCGGGGTCTTCGCGGCGTCGAACTGGATGATCGGGCATGACGGCGAGCCGTCGCCTCAGATGAAGACCTATATAGCGGCCGAAGGGCTGTCCTTCGCCATGGCCTCGCCGGCGCGCTACGCCGAAGCGATGCGGCGCGCCGGCTTCACCGACATCACCATCCGCGACCGAAATCCATGGTACCGCGAGGTCGCCGCGAAGAGCTTTCGCGGCTCAAGGGGCCGCTCTACGCGCAGGCCGCGGCAGCGGTCGGCGCGGCCTATGTCGACAAGAACATCAAGACCTGGGAGGCGATGCAGAAGGTGCTTGACAGTGGCGAGCACCGCCCCACTCATCTGCGCGGTTGGAAGCCGGTTGGATAGCCGGCGATGCTGGAGACCGTCACCCATATGAAGACCGCAGAGGCTACCGACAACGACACTCAATCGGCACCCAAAGGCGATGCCGAAAAGCGCGGCCGCAAGGCCTCGAAAGAGGTCCGGCAGCTGCAGCTGATCGAGGCGACGATCGATTCGCTGGCCAAGCGCGGTTACGCCGAAACGACGATGGCCGACGTGGCCGACGGCGCGGGCCTGTCGCGGGGCATCGTCAACTTCCATTTCGAGAGCAAGGAAAAGCTGCTCATCGCCACGCTGCAGCACATGTATGACGAGTATTCGGCGCATTGGCGCACCGCCCTCCAGAAGGCGGGCGACGATCCGGCGAGACAGCTGCAGCAGCTGGTGTGGGCCGATTTCGACCGCTCGATCTGCAACAAGCGCAAGCTTGCCGCCTGGCTCGCCTTCTGGGGCGAGGCCAAGTCGCGGCCGACCTACCAGGCGCTGAGCAGCTCGCGCGACGCCTATTACCAGCAGGTCTTCATCGATCTCTGCACGACGCTGAAGGAGAGCGGCGGCTACGCCTATGACCCTCAGGCCATCGCGCTCGCGCTCAGCGCCATGCTCGAGGGCCTGTGGCTGCGGCTGATGATGGGGACGGAGGACACCACGCGAGAGACGGCGTTGCAGGCGGCAAACGCGTTTTTGGCCGCCGCCTTCCCCAAACATTTTGGCTAGCGAGAACTGGGGCTAGCAAAAACCGGGGTTAGCAACAGCCGGCCAAACAAGACCGGCAAACCAAAGAGGATGGAACAGCATGAAGAAACTCAGCCGACGCCTGACACTGACCCTGGCGCTTGGCGGCGCGCTCGCGGCTTCGGCGGCGGCGTTCGCCGTTGCCGCCGACAAGGACCTGATCGTGTTCGACTGGTCCGGCTACGAGGATCCGAGCTTCCACGGCAAATATGTCGAGAAGAACGGCGACTCGCCGATCTTCGCCTTCTTCGGCGACGAGGACGAGGCCTTCGAAAAGATCCGCTCCGGCTTCAAGTCCGATCTCGGCCATCCCTGCTCGCAAAGCGTGGTGAAGTGGCGCGAAGCCGGGCTCTTGCAGCCGCTCGACACCTCGAAGATCACTGGCTGGAAGGACCTCAATCCCGGCATCATGGCGATGAAGGACCTCGCCACCACGCCCGACGGCAAGGCCTGGTTCATGCCTTGGGACTGGGGCGATACCCAGCTCACCTACAATTCCGACAAGATCGCCGAAAAGGACGTGCAGTCGCTGAAGGTGTTCGCCGATCCGAAATACAAGGGCAGGGTCTCGATCGGCGACAATGTCGATGACGCCTATGCGCTGGCCAGCCTCGCCATCGGGCTCAAGGACTGGACCAAGATGACGGACGAGCAGTTCAGCCAAGCGTCGGACTTCCTGCGCCAGGTGCACAAGAACGTCCGCTCCTACTGGACCGACACCACTGACATCGTGCAGCTGCTCTCGGGCAGCGAGGTCGATCTCGCCTGGGCCTGGAACGACGCCACCGTGCAGTCGGCCGCCGCCGGCGTGCCGATCAAATCCAAGAAGGACACCGACGAGGGCATCTCGACCTGGGTGTGCGGCTACGTGCTGTTCAAGGACGCGCCAGGCAACATCGACAAGGCCTACGACTATCTCAACGCCGTCAACGATCCGGAAGTCGCCAAGACGTTGGTGAAGGACTGGGGCTACGGCCAGGCCAATGCCAAGGGCATGGCGGGCGTCGACCCGGCGGTGCTGAAGGAAAAGGGCTACGACAACGTCGAAAAGTGGGTCGACAAGACGCTGTTCCAGCAGCCGCTGCCCTCGGAACTCAAGCTCAAGATGATCGCCGAATTCGAGAAGATCAAAGCCGGCTATTGAATGCTGCTTTCGTGGCCCCGGTTTTTTCCTAGAACCGAACCAGGGCAATCGCTTAGGTTCAAATTTGCCCATAGCTTTTCGAACGTTGGCGCCGCCCCTCACCTGCCTGCCGGCATCCCCTCCCCGTATAGTGACGGGGAGAGGGGCGCTCCCATCGATGGTTTCGCCAATTTCGAACGTTGCAAGTAAGGCGCCGAGGTTGCGGCCAGCCCCTTCTCCCCGTCACTATACGGGGAGAAGTGCCCGGTGTCCGAACCGGATAGATAGGTAACAGAATGGACCGATTAGATGGGTGACAGTTTTCTTGCCAGCCGGGAGGACCGGCGATGGTTTGGCGAGAGACTGGCATCATGGATGAGCGGCTTCGTTTTGTTGTTGAATGCCTAGCTGGCGAGGAGACGATGACGCAGCTTTGCGCGGCCTTCGAGATCTCACGCAAGACCGGCTACAAATGGCTTGGGCGTTACCGGGAGACCGGGCCGGAAGGCCTGCACGACCGGCCGCGGGCGCCGCTCGATCACGGCCGAGCAACGGCAGCCGAGCTGGTGGAGCGGATCGTGGCGGAGAAGGAAGCGCATCCGCTGTGGGGGCCGAAGAAGATCATGGCGCGGCTGAAGCGGGCGGAGCCCAGTTGTGGCTGGCCGGCAGTCTCGACAGCTGGCGAGATCCTGAAGCGGCATGGTCTTGTGGGACGCCGGCGCCGGCGCTGGCGGGCTGTGGGCAATGGGCCATGGCCGGAGCCTGCGGCGCCGAATGCGGTGTGGACGGTAGACCACAAGGGCTGGTTCCGGACCCGTGACGGCTGGCGCTGCGAGCCATTGACGGTGATGGATGCATTGAGCCGCTACCTGCTGGGGCTCGAGGCGACGGGCTCGACGGCCGACGAGGAGGCGTGGCCGGTGTTTGAGCGATTGTTTGAGGAAAACGGTCTGCCGGATCGCATTCGAAGCGACAATGGCCCACCCTTTGCGTCGGCCGGCGTCACAGGGCTGACGCCGCTGGCAGTGCGCTTCATTAAGCTCGGCATCGCCCTGGAGCGCATCCAGCCAGGCAAGCCGCAGCAGAACGGGCGCCATGAGCGTTTCCATCTGACCATGCTGCCGATGGCCGATGCACCGAAGGCTGACAAAGCGGCTCAAGCCAGGGCCTTCGAGAACTTCCGGCGCAGCTACAATGAGGAGCGTCCGCACGAGGCGCTGGGCATGGACACCCCGGCACAGCATTACCGCCCCTCGACCCGACCGATGCCGAAGACAGCCCCTGAACCCGATTATCCGACCGAGGCAGCGGTGCGCGGCGTGCGCCAGAACGGCGCGGTCAAATGGCGGGGCACCGAGATCTATGTCTCGGCCACGTTGGCCGGCGAACCGATTGCCATTGAAGAGACCGAGGATGGCGAGTGGACGATGCGCTTCCACACCCATCCGCTCGGCTTCATCGATGAGAAGCACATGAAACTGGTTCGCCGCAGCGCCGCGCCAAGCCGACCGCTTGGCGCTGCGGCGACCGCATCATAGGGAGAGAAAACTGTTACCTATGTATCCGGTTCAAAGTGTTACCCATCTATCCGCTGGACACCGGCAGGGCGATGAGGGGCAGCGCTGAGTTCGAAAATTATCGGATTTGATCACAAGTTGGAGGCTGTCATCGGTTCGAAGCTATTGGTTGGACGCGACCCAGGCGGGCTCGCCAAAGCTTCTGAATTCTCCTAACTTCCGTCACTCGTCCGCGATGGGGGAGTTTTTCGCGCCATGAAGACCATGCTTCGCCGCCTTGCCTTGGCCGCCCTCGTCACAGTCGGCGCGGGCACTGCCTATGCGCTTGCGGAAGGCGGCGGCGACCTCGTCGTCTTCGATTGGTCCGGTTACGAGGACCCGCTGCTGCATCCGGCCTACACAGCCAAATACAATGCCGAGCCGACCTTCTTCTTCTTCGGCGACGAGGACGAGGCCTTCGAGAAGATGCGCGCCGGCTTCAAGGCCGATATCGCGCATCCCTGCTCGCAAAGCGTGGTGAAGTGGCGCGAGGCGGGATTGCTGCAGCCGCTCGACACTTCGAAGATCGCCGGCTGGAAAGATCTCAATCCCGGCATCATGGCGATGAAGGATCTGGCCACCACCGCCGACGGCAAGGCCTGGTTCATGCCGCTCGACTGGGGCAACACCTCACTGTTCTACCGCACCGACAAGGTGACGGCGGACGAGGCGCAATCGCTGAAGATCTTCGCCGATCCGAAGTTCAAGGGCCGCGTCACCATCGGTGACAATGTCGACGACGCCTATGCGCTGGCGAGCCTGGTCATCAGCCTGAAGGACTGGACCAAGATGACGGACGAGCAGTTCAGCGAGGCCTCCGCCTTCCTGCGCGACGTGCACAAGAATGTCCGCTTCTACTGGACCGACGACACCGATCTCAACCAGGCCTTCACGGGCAATGAGGTCGACCTGGTCTGGGGTTGGAATGAGACCTATGTGACGCTGAAAGGCCAGGGGATGCCGATCGCCATGAACCGTGACACCAAGGAAGGCATTTCGACCTGGGTGTGCGGCTATGTGCTGCTCAAGGATGCACCGGGCAAGCTCGACCAGGCCTATGATTTGCTGAGCGCGGTCAACGCGCCGGGCGTTTCGGAGTATATGGTGAAGACCTTCGGCTACGGTCACGGCAACAGCGCGGGCATGGCAGCGATGGACCAGAAGCTGCTCACCGAGCGCGGCTTCGACAATCTCGACAAGTTCCTCGACAAGACGCTGTTCCAGCAGCCGGTGGCGCCGGACCTCAAGCAGCGCATGGTCGCCGAATTCGAGAAGATCAAGGCCGGCTATTGAAGAGCATCATTGAAAGAACCGACGTCGTCATCGTCGGCGCCGGTTTCACCGGCTTATGCGCCGCGCTCGAGCTGAACCGGGCGGGTATCGATTTCCTTGTCCTTGAAGCACGCGATCGTGTCGGCGGCAGGGTGGAGGCTGTCCGCAACGGACTCGGCGAGCTGATCGACAGCGGCGGGCAGTTCCTATGCCAGGACATGCCCGAGCTGATGGCGCTGGCCAAGGCGCGGGGCAAGAGCTTCGTCGAGACCTATATCGAAGGCGAGTTCATCACCCATCCGTCGATGTCGGTCGAGGAAGCCGAGCGGACCTATCAGGTCGCGATGGCGATCCGCGAGCGCATGAACAGGATCGAGCCGGACGATGCCTCGATCGCCGGACTGACCGTGGCGACATGGCTCGAGCGCCAGAAGGACACGGCCGACGCTAAGGCGGCCTTCCGTTCGATGATCGAGGGCCTGTGGTGCCTGGCGCTGGACAAAGTGCCGCTCTGGTATCTGATCGACAATGATCGCCGCATCACCAACGAGGTGTTCGAGCTGCAGTATTTTCTGGGCGACACCATGCAATCGCTGGCTGAGGATCTGGCCGCCGAGCTCGGCGACCGGCTGCGCCTGAACCAGGCGGCGACGCGTGTCGAGCGCGCCCCGCAAGGCATTCGCATCAGCACCGGCGCGGCCACGATCGAAGCGCGCGAGGTTCTGATCGCGCTGCCGCCGGCGACGGCCGCCAAGCTCGACTTCGCGCCGGCTTTGCCGGCGGAACTGGCAAGCGCGCTCGGCGTCTGGGAAAGCGGCGCGGTGATCAAGATCCTGGTGCGCTACGCAAAGCCGTTCTGGCGCGAGCGGGGCCTGTGCGGCATGGTCATGTGGCGCGACCAGCCCGGGCTGTTTGCCTGCGACGCCAGCAAGGATGCCGACCATGCCGCGCTCGTGGTGTTTGTCGGTGGGCCACTGGCGCTGCGCTGGCATCCGCTCGGCGAGGCGGCGCTGCAGGCGGAAATCACCGCCAGACTTGTCCAGGCGCTCGGCCCGCAGGCCGCCGACATAGTCGATTTCAGCGCGCGTGACTGGGCGCATGACCGCTGGAGCGGCGGGGCCTATAGCGATCTCGTCATCGATGTGACGGCGCGCGATGCCGAACGCGTGATCCTCGCCGGCGCGCCGCCGGTCTATTTCGCCGCTTCTGAGGTCTCGCCGTCTTTCCCGGGTTATGTCGAGGGCGCGATCGTCGCCGGGCGCATCGCTGCCGCAAAGATTCAGTCGGCCATCGCCACCAAGGCCTCGGGGTCGTAGGCGAGGCGAATCGGGGCGCCGACCGGAATATCGTCGGCGCCGAAATCATTGGTCTCGGTCACCGAGAGCGGTTTTTCGAGCCCCGGTATCTCGACGATCAAATGGGTGATCTCGCCGAAATAATGCCGCTCGATGACCTTGCCGGCGACCTCGAATTTTGCCGACGCATTGTCCCACAGAACGCGCAGGCGTTCGGGCCGGATGCCGAGCGTCGCCGCGCCGCCGTTGCGCATGAAAGCCTTCGGCTTGTCGGTCCTGACGCGGCCGAAGCCCAGCGTGTCCAGCACCAGCGAAGCGCCGTTCTCCTCGACGATCTCGGCCTTGACGAAGTTCATGCCGCCTAGGAAGTCGGCGACCTGGCGGTTGACCGGGCGCTGGTAGATCTCCTTCGGCGAGGCGACCTGCGCGATGCGGCCGCCGAACATCACGGCGATGCGGTCAGACATAGCCAAGGCCTCGTACTGGTCGTGAGTGACCAACACGAAGGTGATGCCGACCGCCTGCTGCAGGCGGCGCAATTCGACCTGCATCTGCTCGCGCAGCTTCTTGTCGAGGGCCGAGAGCGGTTCGTCGAGCAGCAGCACCTTCGGCTGCATGACCAGCGCCCGGGCCAAAGCCACGCGCTGGCGCTGGCCGCCGGAAAGCTCGGTGGCGCGGCGCTTGCCGAGGCCGGTGAGCGAGACCTGGGCCAGCGCCTCCTCGACGCGGCGTTCTTCTTCGCCGCCCCGCAGCTTCAGCCGCTTCAGCCCGTAGGCGACGTTCTGCTCGACATTGAGATGTGGGAAGATCGCATAGCTCTGGAAGACCATGTTGGTGGGCCGCCGGTTGGCGGGAATGCCGTCCATCGGCTGGCCGTCGACGGCGATCGAGCCGCTGCTCGGCGTGTCGAAACCGGCGATCATGCGCAATAGCGTGGTCTTGCCGCAGCCTGAGGGCCCGAGCAGCGAAAAGAACTCACCTTCGCGGATCGCCAGGGAGGCGTTGTCCAGCGCCTTGAACGATCCGTAGCTGCGGGTGACGTCGCGGATGTCGATCATGGTGCGGTGGGATTGGATGCGCTCGGACTGGACCCGCTCAAGCATGGAGGCCTCCCTCGTTCTGGGTGCGTCTCGCCGCGCGGCGGCGCAGGATTTCGGCAATTGTCATCAGCGCGAAGGACGTTCGGCGTGACATAGTCGCCGACGGTCGGGATCATCACGATCAGCGCCGCCGAGATGACGCCGGGCGCCGACAGCGGCAGGGTGACGCGCAGGAAGGAGCGCAGCGGCCCGTCGCCGAGATCGGTCGCCGCTTCGAGCGTGCGGTCGACCTTCTCCAGCGAAACGAAGATCGGCAGGATGGCGAAGGTCGCCCAGGCATGGGTGAGCGTGATGATGACGGCGGTGGAATTGTAGAGCAGCGCGTCCGACGGCTCGCTGATGATGCCAAGGCCCATCAGGCCGGAATTCAACACGCCATTGTAGCCAAGGATCACCTTCCACGACATCACGCGCAGCAGGTAGCTCGTCCAGAACGGGATGGTGATGAGGAACAGCCACAGGCTTTTGTGGCGGCCGCCATGGAAGGAAATGAAATAGGCGATCGGGTAGGCGAGCGCCACCGTCAACAGGCTGACCGTCAGCGAGATGTAGAGCGAGCGCCAGAGCAGGTCGCGGTAGATCGGCTCGGTCAGCGCGATCCGGTAGTTCTCCAGGGTGAAGGTGTGGTCGATGGTGAGATAGTTCTGCGTCCAGAAGGAATGGGCGATAACGACCAGGATCGGCAGGACGAGAAGAATAAGGGCGTAGACAAAGGTGGGACTGATCAGGGCAAAGCCCTGGACGGCTTCCGACTGCAGAAGGGGATTTCGTCTGGCCCCCGCCATGCGCAACGGGGGCGACCCTTCCGCGGCAACCGTCATTGCAGCGCTCCGGGCGTGATTTCGGTAGCTGGCTCGGACTGTCCCGCCATTCGGCCTTCCCATTCGCTAGGATAACGTTCCGCTAGATCGTTATCCTGGCCTAACTCCTCGTTGAGCATGATCTTATCCGAAAACCGGTTCCCACTTTTCGGGATCATGCCTTGGCGCCGGCCGCCTGTTCCCGATTTATGCTTGGAGCGCGATCGCTCCTAGCTTGCCAGCTTTCTTTCATCATGAGCGCATCCGCCGATTGAAATCAAGCGCTATTTCTGCGATATTGATTGAACGGATATTCAAAATATAGCGACAGAAAGCCGAGTTTCCATGGTCTTCCGCGTCGTTCGATGTTCGGTAAGAATTCGGCAACTCTGGCGATGCGAGGCGAAGATGGCGGCTCAAAGCAAGATCAAGGCAAGCGAACTGATCGGGCCTGGCGATGACGATGCGGTCGAGCTTGCCAAGCGCCATCTCGTCCAGCCCTGGCCCTATGCCGGCTCGGTCGGCGCCGAGGCGCGCACGCTGATCGGCGAGGGCGACGGCATCTACATCACCGACGCCTCCGGCAAGCGGCTGATCGACGGCCCGGCCGGCATGTGGTGCATCAATGTCGGGCACCGCCGCGAGGAGCTGGCCAAGGTCATGTACGACCAGGCGATGGCGCTCTCCTACAACACCCCGTGGTACACTATGAACGCGCCATCGGCTGAGCTTGCCCGCCGCATCGCCGATGCGGCGCCCGGCGACCTCAGCCACACCTTCTTCACCACCGGCGGATCATCGGCGGTGGAGACGGCGCTGCGCTTCATGCAGTTCTGCAACAATGTGCGCGGACGGCCGGAGAAGAAGCTGATCCTCAGCCGTGGCGGCGCCTATCACGGTTCGACCTATCTCTCGGCCTCGCTCAACGGTCGTCCGCGCGATCACGACTGGATGGACGGCGCAAGCGATCTGGTGATCAAGCTTTCCTCGCCCGATCCGTTCCGCCGGCCCAAAGGCATGAGCGTTGCCGCCTTCACCGACTTCCTGGTTGATCAGTTCCGCGACACGATCGCGCGCGTCGGCGCCGACCGCATCGGCGCTTTTGTCGGCGAGCCGGTGCAGGCCTCGGGCGGCGTCGTCGTGCCGCCGGACGGGTATCTGAAGCGCATCCGCCAGATCTGCCGCGAGAACGATATCCTCTATGTCTCGGACGAGGTGGTGACCGGCTTCGGCCGGCTCGGCCATGTCTTCGCCTCCGGCGATGTGTTCGGCATCGATCCGGACATGATCACCTTCGCCAAGGGGATCACGTCGGGCTATTTCCCGCTCGGCGGCGTCATCATGTCCGAGCGGCTGCTGGAAGAGCTGCGCCGCTCCAACCATCCCGACGCATTGTTCGGTCATGGCCTCACCTACACGAGCCATCCGATCGGCTGCGCGGTGGCGCTGAAGAATCTCGACCTGCTGGAAGAGGGCGTGCTTCAGCACACCCGCGAGATCGCGCCCTATTTCCAGGCGCAGTTGAAGACGCTTGAAGAGCTGCCGCTGGTCGGCGAGGTGCGCGGCGTCGGCCTCATGGCTTGCGTCGAATGCGTGGCCGATCGCGAAAGCAAGGATCCGCTGCAACTCGACAAGAATGTCGGCAAACGCATCGACGCGCATTGCCACGAGCTCGGCCTTCTGGTGCGGCCGCTGATCAACATGTGCGTGATGTCGCCGCCGCTGATCATCACCAGGGAGCAGGTCGACGACATGGTGGCGATCCTGCGCGAAGGGATTTCGCGGACTATGGATGATTTGCGGAAGGAAGGCGTCTGGCGGGGGTAAAGTCTTTCCTTCTCCCCGCTTTACGGGGAGAAGGAAGAGCTCATCCCCTCGACCGCAGCGCGTCGTTCAGTCCCCACATGTCCTTTTCCTCGGGCGCCGTCTCCAGGTTCAGCACCGGGACCTGCCTGCGCAGATGGTCGTGGTGGGTGCGCACGCCGTACTCCAAATCCGACAAGTAGAAGCCTTCAAAAGCCTCCGACAGCATGGATTCGTTCGACCACACCGAAAGCTGCACGTCCTCGTTCATGGTGTCGCGGTCGATGCGGTACGCAAGGTAGCGCGCCGCCGCCTGTTCGCGGGTCTCGTCCTTGTGGCGGTAGATGGCGCCGCGCAGCAGCGTCTCGCCGGTCGACAGCGGGAACTCCTGATAGAATTGGACGGATTCCGGCATGATCGACAGCGCGTTGTTGGGGAAGATGCCGTAATAGATCCAGGCCTTGCGCAGATGCTCCGGCAGATGCGTGGCCTCGGGCGCGAGCTTGATGTATTCGCGCACGCTCCAGCGCCGGCCGGCATGTGGATTGTAGGTGGCGAAGGAGCGCGACACGCCATTGATGAAAGGCTCGTCGAAATAGGTGGCGCCGTAGAGGTCCTGCAGCGCCGGATGCGCCATGGCGACGTGATAGCCTTCATTGTCGACGTCGCGCACCGACTTCCAGTTGACCGGCGATTTCTGGGTCCAGATGCCCCAGGACGGCACCATGTCGGCGACGTTGTAATGCGCCATCTCGGCTTCGATCGGCTTGAGCAGCTCGGCCACCGAGGGCTGCGGGCCGCCCTTGCGGAAGCGGATGAAGATGAACCCCATCCAGATTTCGAGGTCGAGCGGCATCAGGCCGAACTCGGTCTTGTCGAGCTCGGGGAAGGAGCGCGGACGGGCAGCGCCGCGCAGCGTGCCGTCGAGATTGTAGACCCAGCCGTGGAACGGGCAGACCAGCGCGTTCTTGCAGCTGCCCTGGCTGTCGGCTACGACGCGGCTGCCGCGGTGGCGGCACATGTTGTTGAAGGCGCGCACGACGCCGTCCTTGCCGCGCACGATCAGCGCGCGTTCGCCGATGACGTCCATGGTCAAATAGTCGCCCGGTTTCGGCACGTCGGAGACATGGCCGGCGATCTGCCAGTGATTGCGAAAGACATATTCCTTCTCGAGCTCGAGAAGGGCGTTGGAATGGTAGCTCCACCCCGGCAAACCCCGCCGGTCCCAATCGTTGGGGATCGCCACGTCACGGAGGTGCGGGTTCATCGGAATGCTCTTCTTTTTGTTGAATACTCATTCAATATAGACATATTTTCCATTGAAATGCAACGGCTTGTAGGAATATGGAAATGCCAAGGCTGTAAGTTCGACCTCGTCTGGGCCGGAAAAATCCCGTAGAATCCGGGCCTTAATCGAGGAAGCGGAACGGCGGTTGCGAGCGCCGGTGCCCGCGTCGGAAAGGGCATGTTTCGATTGATGCCGAGCTGCGGCAGACGACAGCGACGCGCTCGATACAAGCATTGCTGTGTGAGGCTGTTTACAGTCGGGCAGGCGCGACAGGCGCATAGCTGCGCCAACCAGCTTCGATAGTCGGTCGAATGGTTGCCGTGGATCGGAAGGCCGCACCGCTCAGCGTCTGTTTCAATCCTGTTACACAGGCAATCGCCGCCAATCATCCGACTGTTACGTGGTGCGACTAAGTTCGTTTCACAGCAAAAAGAAAGATAACGAAGGGAACACCCTATGTTTGCGAAAGTTCATGCCGCCGATACCAATCGCCGCCAGCATGGCCCGGAGCGCAATGACCGCCGGCCGAAACTTGCGCTGCGCCAGCGCGCCAGCGACCATCCGATGGCGATGTTCATGCTGATCGGCGCCTGCGCCTTCGTCGGCATGCTGGCCGCGCCCGCCTCCGGTCCGGCCTTCGCTTCGATCAACCCGCCGGCCAATGTCGTTGAAGGCGCGCAGACCACGCTCAAGACCGCCCGCCTGCCGGAATCTGCGATCGACTTTGCCTGTAAGGGCCAGAACTGGGGCGCCGAGAGCGTCGAGTGCCTGCGCGCCATCGCCGAGCAGTCCGGCCAGCACCGTGAGCGCGCTGTGCGCATGATCGCCAACGCCGCCCCGGTCACCAACACGCCGAACATTTTTTAAGACCTCCCCAGAGCGCTCCCTCCTGCGCTCAAGTCAGGCTCCCGCCGCTGAAGTCGGTCGGGAGCCTCTTTTTTGGGGTCTGCCCATATTCAGGTGAGGCCGGCCTGCGAAGGGTGGCCTCCTGCGCTTCCGGTGCTCACGTACTTTAAGTACGCTCCGCTCCGGTTCTCGGAAGCCACCCTTCTCGGCTCGGCCTGACCTGAATCTGAACAGACCCCGCGCAGGCGCCAAGTCGGAATTCGGCCGCGCGCCTTTCCAGGTTAGCCCGCTCAGATATGGGAGCCATTGTCGGCCGCGGCTGCGGCCTCGTCGGCTACCGCCGACAGGATGCCGCGGACGTCGAGCGTCGAGAAGGGCTTTTCCAGAATGTGCGGGCGCTGCGGCGGCGGCAGCGCTTCGATCTCCGCCTTGGCGCCGATGAGGTCGCCGGTCACCAGCACGAAGCGCTTGGCCAAAGCGGGCTGCTGCGAGAGCAGCTCGCGGTAGATCGCGATGCCGCTAGTGCCCGGCATGCGCAGGTCGGAAAAGACGATGTCCGGCGGCATATGGCCCGTGAGCACGTCGGCGGCGGAGGTCCAGCTTGCCACCACGCGCGACTTGAGCCCCATCAGCTCCAGTATATCCGAAAGCGAGCCCGCGACGTCGGGCTCGTCGTCGATGATCAACGCATGGCGCAACCCGCTCGAGCGCGCCGGCCCTTCACCCGCGCTTGCGGCACCGCCGGCAATCGCCGGCAATTGCACGACGAAGCGCGCGCCGGTCGGTTGCACTTCCTCGAACCAGATGTTGCCGTTGTGGCGCTCGACGATCGACTTCGAGATCGACAGGCCGATGCCGGTGCCAACCCCGACCGGCTTGGTGGTGAAATAGGATTCGAAGATTCGCGCGCGGATCGCCTCGGGAATGCCCGGGCCGTTGTCCTCGACGGAGAAGCCCGGATTGCCGTGCTCGTTGCGGAATGTCCGCACCTTGATGATCCGCTCGCCGGTGATGCCGGCCAGCGCATGCTGGCTGTTGATGAGGAAGTTCGCCGCCACCTGGGTGATATGGTCGGCGTCGGCCATGGCAAGCAGCGGCCCGGTGGCGAAATCGGTGTCGATGATGATGCCGCTGGAGCGGGCACCATAGGCGGTGACTTCGAGCGCCGAGCGCATCACCTGGTTGAGATCGGTCTCGGCCTGCTCGGTCGGGTGCAGCCGCACCATCGACAGGAAGCTCTTGACGATGCGGCCGCAGCGCTCGGCGGCCGCGCGCACCTTCTCGGCGCGCACCTTGGTCTGCGGATCGCCGGCGAATTCGTGCAGCAGCGTCGACTGCGCCACCACCACTGCCAGCGGGTTGTTGAGCTCGTGCGAGACCCCGGCGAGCAGCGAGCCCATCGCCGCCATCTTCTCGTTCTGGTGCAGCTTCTCGCGCTGGCGGTTGATCTCCTCCTCGGCCTGCAGCTTTTCGCGCAGGTCGCGGATCGAGCCGAAGATCAGGCGGCGGTCGGCAACGCGCATCTCCGTCGCCGTCAGCTCGATCGGGAAAATCTCGCCGGCTGCGTTCTGGGTGACGGTCTCCAGGCGCTGGCCGACCATCGGCGCGCCGCGGCCCGCCATGTATTCGGCACCCGAGGCGTAGCCCTTGCGGTAATATATCGGAACGATGGTATCGAGCAGGTCCTTGCCGAGGATGGAGCTGCGCTGGAAGCCGAACATCTTCTCGGCGGCCGGATTGAACTCGATGATCGAGCCCGTCTCGTCGATGACGATGATGGCGTCTAGGGAGGCCTGCAGCATGGTGCGGCGGATCACCTCGCTGGCATGCGCCTCGGATGGCGAGCGCTCGATGGCGTCGCCGATGGCCAGAGCGATGATGTGCAGCGTCGCCTCTTCCTCATCCGTCCATTCGCGCTCGGCGACGCAGTCGTTGACCGCCAGCGTGCCCCAGAGGTGGCCATGCGCGAAAACGGAGACGGACAGGAACGACTTGATGCTCTGCTTCTCGAAGTCGTCCCGCAGGAAACCGTCCAAGTTGCGTGTGTGGCCGGAGAAGATCTTGCCCTGCCGCTCGTCTTCCTGCAGGCGCTCCAGCAAGGTATCCGAGTTGATGATCGACTGCATTATCACCGTGGGCGAGGCCAGGTCGCCGCCGGAGTCGGGGTCGATCCAGTAGGCGGCGACCGACTGGGCGAAACCTTCGCCCGGCAATTCACGCAGCCGGAAGAGAATGCCGCGCTGGCAATCCATCTTGCGGCACACCGTCTCCAGTATGCCGTCCATCTCGCGCTGCCAGTCGCCCGCCTCGCGCAGGCGGCGCACGACATGCACGGCCGCCATCGCTGCGCCGCCCGGGCGCGAGGCATGCGTATCGGTGCGTGCTGCATCGGCAGTCATGGTAAATTCCAGGCCCGGACGTCGGTCGTTCAGAGCACCCTTCGTTCCCGCGGAAACGGCGAACCGCTCTATCGCTTTGTTTTGACGCAATTCCGGACGGAAGGCTACGGCGAAACCGCCGAGCCTACCACTCACACTTTTCCTGGAATTGCTTTAGTTGGCGTCGCCATTCGGCAGCGAGAAGATATAGCCTTCGCCGCGCACCGTGCGCAGGAATTTCGGATTGGCTGGGTCGGCCTCGATCTTCTTTCGCAGCCGCATGATGCGGATGTCGACCGCGCGTGACGATTCCGGGTCCTCGACGAAGCCGATGGCTTCCGAAATCGCCGCGCGCGTCAGGAGGCGGTTGGCGCGGGTGAGGAAAACCTCGAGCACGTCGAATTCGCTCTTGGCCATCTCGATCACCGCGCCATTGGCGGCGGTGACCAGGCGACCGTCGAAATCGGCCTGAAAGCCGCCGAAATTCATGAAACGCCGATTGCCGGTCTCGGCCTTTGCGGCTTGCGGCTCGGCCGGCTGCGGCACGCGGCGCAAAACGCTGCGCACCCGCGCCAGCACCTCGCGCAATTCGTACGGCTTGACGATGTAATCGTCGGCGCCGAGCTCCAGCCCGACGATGCGGTCGAGCGCGGTGCCGGCTGCGGTGGCATAGATGATGCCGATCGGCGTCTTCGAGCGCAGCCAGCGGCCGAGCGACAGCCCGTCCTCACCGGGCATGGCGATGTCGAGGATGGCAAGGTGAAAGGGCTGCGTTTCGAACAGCGCGCGCGCCGCCACGGCATTCTCGGCCGTCACGACGTCATAGCCGCTGGCGCCGAGATACTCAGCCACGGCCTCCCTCAGATCCGGTTCGTCCTCGACGACGATGATGCGTGCCTTCACGACGCGCTCGCTCCCGCTTTCAGCGGAAAGTAGATTGGGTATAAACATGATGTCCAGCACTCATCTCGAGTTGTCTGTGGCGGGGTGGAGAAAATGGCCGCACGATCCGTCATTGCGCTTGTGTCCGTCGCCGAGGTGGTGGCGGGCGATCTCGCCGACCATCTCGAGCGGCGTGGGCACGACGTGCGCCAGGCGCGCCAGCCCTGGGAGGCGGAGACGCTGCTTTCGGCCGGCGGTATCGATGTCGTGGTGGTCGGCGACGAGGTCACCCAGGCCGAGAGCCGCGAACTGCTCAAGCGCTACAGCAGCCAGGGCGCGGGTGGCGAGGGCGGCCCCGATTTCATCCTGATCTGCCGGCCGCGCGACCTTGTCGACAAGGTGCTGGCGCTCGAGCTCGGCGCCGCCGATGTGGTCGAAAGCCCGCTCAACGTGCGCGAGCTTGCCGCGCGCATCGGCGGCCTGCTGATGAGACGCGGCAGGGCCGCCGGGGAGCTGATCGTGCTGGAGAACGCCACTGTCGACCTGCGATCGGCCATGGTCATGCATCGCTCGGGTGCGGAGGATCAGCTTTCCCCGGGGCAGGTGGCGTTGCTGAAGCTGTTCCTGGCGAGCCCGCGCAAGGTGCTGACCCGCGACGACATCATTGCCGCGGCCCCGGCCGAGAATGCTGACGCTTTCGACCGTTCGATCGATTCGCGCATCGTGCGGCTGCGCCGAAAGCTCGACACCGAGACCATCATCACCATCCGCGGCGCCGGCTATCGTTTCGATCCACCAGCCTCGCGCAACGAGTGAATTCGGGTCGACGAGTCTATCAAGCATCGGATTCCCCAAAGCGGTGGTCATCTTGGGTCCGGCGCCTGGCGCTCAGCGCACCACAATGATCGAGGGGCCGGATAAAATGTCGGCGCCGGCGGTTGTCTCGGCGTGGGCGCGCTCCTTGAGCAGCACCGTCGCCAGCGCGGCAAAGCCGAGCAGGCCCTGCGCGTAAAGCAGCGCGGAAAGCACGGAGGCGGCAAATTTCGTCTTCATGTCCCTATCCTCAATCTCGATGTCGTCGGTGCTTCAGGAAACTCCCGAAGCGCCCGCGCCGCTGACGGAGCCCCCCGCTGCGGCGCGGGCCTTCGGTCCTCTCGGCAGCAAGTAGCCGGAGGGGCCGCGCGTCCTCAGCAGCCGGAGGCCGACCCGCCAGAGGGCCTTCAGCCGGTGGACGCGCAGGCTGGAGACAATCCAGACCGTGGCGATGAACAGAGCCATGTGCAGTGTCGAAACCTCGCCGGACGTCATCGCCGCCAGCGCCGTCACCGGGCTGCCGGCCACAGAGCCTGCGCCGCCGAGCGCGATTGCCGCGACGCTGATCCTGAGAAGCCAGGAGCGGAGTTTCGATTTCCTGCCCATTTTCGTTTGCAGTTGTCTGTTCCCGTTGCGTCAAATCTGCCGCCGGCCTGTATCCAGATCATGCCGCCGTGGCTGCACTTTGTTGCAGTTTGGTTTCGAGCCGGGCGTAAGTGTTTAATATTGGAAATGAAATGAACTTTCGTTTCCGGGACTAAGCTCATTGTGTAGCGCCGACCTGCCGCGCCCCGGAAGAGGTGCGATGTAATGGCTGGCCGGAGCTTCTTGTTAACTTATGGAAACGAATTCGAAACAGAAACGAGCATCAAGCGAAATAGCTCGGAAACGGACGAGCACGATAAGAGCCCATCGAAATTGAAGCCGGACACAACGGCAAAAAACAGAGGGATCCGTCATGCATACCGCCATTTCCGCCAAGCTCATCCATGTCGCCGCCGCCGCGCTCACCGGTGCCGCGCTGCTCTTCGGCGCCGGCAATGCCGCTCACGCCAACCAGATCGTCGCCAAGGTCTCGCTGTCGCAGCAGATCATGGAAGTCACCGTCGACGGTCGCCCGACCTACACCTGGAAGGTCTCGACCGGCGCGAGGGGGCACATCACGCCGACCGGTTCGTTCAAGCCGACGCGCATGCATGAGATGTGGTACTCGAAGAAATACGACAACGCGCCGATGCCGCATTCGGTGTTCTTCAGCGGCGGCTACGCCGTCCACGCCACCTACGCCATTAGCCGTCTCGGCCGTCCCGCTTCGCATGGTTGCGTGCGGCTGCATCCCGACGCGGCAGCCGACTTCTATCAGCTCGTCGAGGCCTTCGGCCCCGCCAACACCAGCATCGTCATCGTCAAGTAAAAGGCTGGGTTAGGGTAGCAGGCCGGTTGCCGCCTTCGGCGTACTTTGTGAGACGCAATTCCGGACGGAAAGCCGTTACACACTTTTCCTGGAATTGCTCAGCTGAAGCCGTGAGGCAGCCGCCAAAAAAGAGGCCGGAATTTCCGGCCTCTTTTGTTTTTTTGCTGTCGTGCCGATCAGCTCGGCAGCGCCGGCATCAGCTTCGGATCGGGCTTCTCGGCGAGATGCGGCAGGTCCTTGCTGGCGATGAAGGTGTAGAACATCGGCACGACGAAGAGCGTGAACATGGTGCCGACCAGGATGCCGGTGAAGATGACCAGGCCCATCGAATAGCGGGCGGCCGCGCCGGCGCCGCTGGAGATGATCAGCGGCACGACGCCCAGCGCCATCGCCGCCGTCGTCATCAGGATCGGCCGCAGGCGCACCTTGGCCGAAGCGATGATGGCGTCGCGGCGGCGCATGCCGTGCACCTCGCGCTGCTGGTTGGCGAACTCCACCAGCAGAATGCCGTGCTTGGTGATCAGGCCGATCAGCGTGATTAGGCCGACCTGGGTGTAGATGTTGAGCGTCCCGAGCCCGATGTTGAGCGGCACGATGGCGCCGAAGATCGACAGCGGCACGGCCATCATGATGATCAGCGGGTCGCGGAAGCTCTCGAACTGGGCCGCCAGCACCAGATAGATCACGACCACCGCCGCGGCGAAGGCGATCAGGATGGTGTTGCCCTGCTCCTTCTCCTGCCGCGACTGGCCGGAATAGTCGATGAAGAAGGTGTCGGGCAGGGTCTCATTGGCGATATCCTCCAGCACCTTCAAGCCGTCGCCGGTGGTCACGCCGGGCAAAGGCAAGGCCGAAATCGTCGAGGAGTTCAGCTGGTTGAACTGCTCGATGGCCGCCGGCGAGGCGTTGGTCGAGATCTTCACCACCGCCGACAGCGGCACCATCTTGCCGTCGACGCTGCGAATGAAATACTCGCCAAGCTTCTCGGGGTTGTCGCGGAATTCCTGCGGCACCTGCGGGATGATGTCGTAGCTGTTGGAATCGCGGTCGAACTGCGCCACCTCGGCGCCGCCGACCAGCAGCGTCAACGTATTGCCGATATCGGCGATCGGCAGGTTCAACGCCGCCGCGCGCTCGCGGTCGATGGTGACCGTCACCTGCGGCGCGTCGTAGGCCATCGAGTTCTGCACGACGATGAAGCGGCCCGAGGCTTGCGCCTTGTTCTTGATTTTCTCGGCCTGATCGAAGACCTCCGAAGGGTCGCCAGTGGAGCGCACGACCATGGAAATCGGCAGGCCGCCGCCGGAACCGGGCAGCGTCGGCGGCGCGAAGACGAAGGCCTGAACGCCGGCGACCTTGGCGAGCCGTGCGGTGATGTCGGCCTGCAGTTCCTTCGAATTGCGCTTGCGGTCGGCCCAGTCCTTGAAGGCGAAGCCGACAAAGGCGCTGTTGGTGGCGCCGCCGAAGGCGACGGCCGAGAACTGCGCCCGGGTCTCGGGGATGTCCCTCACCAGGCCGAGCATCTGGTTGACATAGGTCTCGGTGTAGTCCGAGGTCGCATAGCGCGGCGCGGTCACCAGAGAGAGCAGGAAGCCCTGGTCTTCTTCGGGCGCCAGTTCGGTCGAGGTCTTGGTGAACATGAAGCCGGTGAGGGCGACAAGCGCCACGACGATGATCAGCGTCACCGGCCGGTTCCGGAGCGAGGCGGTGACGGCCCGTTCATAGAAGCGCTCGACGCGGCTGAATGTACCATCGACGATGCGCTGGAAGCGTCCGTGCTGGCCAGCCTTCAGCAAACGCGCCGACATCATCGGCGTGATCGTCATGGCGATCAGGCCCGACAGCACCACAGAGCCGGCCAGCGTCACCGCGAATTCGCGGAACAGCGCGCCGGTCAGGCCTCCGGTGAAGGCAAGTGGGGCGAACACGGCGGCCAGCGTGATGGTCATCGCCACGATGGCCGTCGCGATCTCGCGCATGCCGTTGAAGGCCGCCTGCATCGGCGACATGTGGTCCTCTTCCATGTGGCGGTGGATGTTTTCCACCACCACGATGGCGTCGTCGACGACGAGGCCGATCGCCAGCACCATGGCAAGCAGCGACAGAAGGTTGATCGAGTAGCCGACCGCAAACAGGATGAAGCAGACGCCGATCAGCGACAGGGGGATGGTCACGATCGGCATCATCACCGAGCGGAACGAGCCGAGGAACAGAAGGATCACCACGATGACGATGGCGACAGCCTCGCCGATGGTCTTGAACACTTCCTCGATCGAGGCGCTGATCTGGCCGGTGGCGTCGTAGACGACCTCGATCGTCATGCCTTTCGGCAGCGTTTCCTGAATCACCGGCACGAGCTTGGTGACCGCGGCCGCAGTCGTCAGCGGGTTGGCGGCCGGCGTCGGGAAGATGGCGAGGAAGGTTCCCGGCTTGCCGTTGAAGCTCACCCTGGTGTCGGTGCTGGCCGCGCCGAGCTCGACACGCGCGACATCGCGCAGGCGCACAACCTCGCCGTTCGTCGAGCGGATCGGGAGCTGGGCGAAGGCCTCCGGCGTCTGCAGGGTCGAATGCACGGTGATCGAGGAGACCACATACTCGTTCTGGGTGTTGCCGGGCGCCGACAGGAAATTCGAGTTGTTGATGGCGGTCAGCACGTCAACCGCCGTGGCGCCGCGCGCGGCGAGCCGGATCGGGTCGATCCAGATGCGCATGGAATATTCCTGGGCGCCGAAGATCTGGACGTCGGCGACGCCTTCCACGGTCGAAATGCGGGGCCGAATGACGCGCTCGATATACTCAGTGAGCTGCTCCTTCGTCATGTTCGGGTTCTGCATCGAGATGTACATCATCGCGAACTGCTGCCCGGTGCCCTTGACGATGACCGGATCCTTGGAGGCGTCCGGCAAGGTGCCGCGCACGCCCTGGACCTTGGACAGCACCTCGGCGAGCGCGACGTCCGGATTGGAGCCGAGCTTCATCTGCACCGTGACCGTGCTCGAGGACGGACGGCTAGACGAGGTGACGTAGTCGATGTTTTCGGTCGAGGCGACGGCGCGCGCGATCGGCGCCGAGATGAAGCCCTGGATGAGGTCGGCGCTGGCGCCCGGATAGGCCGTGGTGATCGTGATCGCCGTCTCGTCAACCTTGGGATACTGGCGGATCGACAGGCCGAAGATGCCCTGGAAGCCCAGCAGCAGGATCATGCAGGCCAGCACCGTCGACAAGACGGGCCGGCGAATGAAGAGGTCGGAAAAGCTCATTGCTGAACCTCTTTGTTCGCCGATTTGCTGGGGTCGATAGTGTTGTCGACAGCAACCGACATGCCGTTGAAGAGCCGGTTCTGGCCGGCGGTGACGACCTGGTCGCCGTCCTTGAGGCCCTCGACGATCTCGACCATGCCGTTGTTGCGGCGGCCGAGCTTCACGAAGATCTGCGAGATGGTGAACGCCTGCTGCTGCGCGGCATCGGCCGGCTTGGCGTCAGCCGGCTTCGTGGCGTTGTCGGCGGGTTTGGACGCGTCCGCCTGCGGCTTGGCGGCATCGGCGGTGGCCTTCTGCTCGTCCGGCTTTGCCGGCGCGGCAGCGGCGCCCTCCGCCGGCTTTGCCGGCACAACCACGAAGACATAATCGCCGTAGAGGCTCGTCGTCACCGCGGTTTGCGGCACGGAGATGACATTGTCTTCCTGCGGCAGCTCGACACGGATCTGGACGAACTGGCCAGGCGTCAGCTTGCCTTCCGGATTGGCGACCTCGCCGCGGATCGAAACCAGCCGGCTTGCCGGATCGATCTTGGGATCGATGCCGCGGATGGAGCCGGCAAACGACATGTCCGCAAGGCTGCTGCCGAGCTTGACGGTCTGGCCGATCTTGAGCAGCGGCAGCTGCTGTTCGGGAACCGTGAAGTCGACCCGCATCGTGTCCAGATCCTGGATCGTCACCACCGAATTGCCGGGGGCCAGATATTGGCCGATATCGATCTTCGGGATGCCGACCGTGCCGCCGAAGGGCGCGGACAATTGCTTCTGGTCGAGCACCGCCTGCAGCTTGTTCACCTGTGCCGCCGAGGCATCCGCGGCGGCGCGCGCGGCGTCGAGCGTCGCGTCCGTGCCGACGCCGCGCCGCTGCAATTCGATCGCGCGGGTCAGCGCCGCCTGGTCGGAGGCGGCCTGCGCCTTCTGCGCCACCAGATCAGCCTTCTCGACCGCGTCGTCCAGCTGCAGGAGCACCGCGTCGGTGGCGACCTTCTGGTTGGCGTGGAAGAGGATGTTCTTGACGATGCCGCTCGTTTCGACGGTAAGGTCGACGCCGCGCACGGCATTGACGGTGCCGATGGCCTCGACGCCCGGCGTCCATTCCGAAGGCTTGACGACCACTGTCGAGACCGTGGCGGCCGGCGGCTTCATGGTGGCGAAATACTGCTTGATGCCGGCATCGCGCATGAAGTTGAAACCAACGATGCCGACGCAGACGAGAGCGAGCAGAATCAGGAACACAGCGATGGTGAAAAAGCGCTTCACGGACAGTCCCCTCGAGTCGGCAACCGGCAAACAATCGATGCCGGGATATCGACAACAGGTCCCGACTTCAAACGGCGCCTTACTGTACCGGCTGGACGGTCTTGTCAATTCCGCCTAAGCTAATATAGGGGAGGCGTGATGAGAGCACCCAGGGCAAACTCACGCGAAAAGATACTTGCCGCCGCCGCCGACGTGGCGCGCGAAGCAGGCCCGGGAAGCTTGTCGCTCGAGGCAGTCGCCAGCCGCGCCGGGGTGTCGAAGGGCGGCTTGCTTTACAACTTCCCGACCAAGGCCAAGCTGATGCAGGGCCTTGTCGAAAGCTATCTCCGCGACTTCCAGACGGCGTTGGAAGCACGCACCGCCGAGGCCAGGCACGAAAGCGCCCTCTCGGCCTATATCAAGCTGTCGGCCGACGACTGCGAGCGACCGAAACCCTCGGCCTCCTGGATTTTCTCGGCGATCGCCGAAGATCCCGATTTCCTGGCGCCGATAAAGGCCTTCAAGCACCAACTGCTCGAACGGTTGAAGGAAGAGACCAGCGATCTCGGCTCGCTGCTGGTCTGCTTTCTCGCCATCGAGGGGATGCGCAGCATGAACCTTTTCGATTCCGATGTGCTTTCCGAAGACGAGCATAAGCTTCTGGTGGCCTCGCTCCTGAAGATAGCCGGATAGGTGGCCTGCCGGCCAAGGCGTCACACCAGCTTCATCCTAGGGACATAGCGTCCTTCCCGGTTCTTTGCTGCAATGCAAATGGAGTGGGACAATGGTGGACGTAGTTTCAAGTGAGGCGGGGATCCCGAGACCGGATCATCCCTTGGAGCAATCGGGCGGGGCGAAATGGTTTCTGCCGGCTTTCGGCGTGCTGGTGCTCGTCGGCATCATCTATGTCGGCTACGCGCTCAGCCAGGATCTGGCGATCGCCAAGACGGTACCGTGGATCCTGCTCGGCATAGCGCTTCTGATTGCGCTGGGCTTCGAATTCGTCAACGGCTTCCACGACACCGCCAACGCCGTCGCCACCGTCATCTACACGCGGTCGCTGCCGGCCGAATTCGCCGTCATGTGGTCCGGCGTCTTCAACTTCCTCGGCGTCTTGACCTCGAGCGGCGCCGTGGCGTTCGGCATCCTGTCGCTGCTGCCGGTCGAGCTCATCCTGCAGGTCGGCTCGTCATCCGGCTTCGCTATGGTGTTCGCCCTTCTGGTCGCCGCCATCCTGTGGAACCTGGGCACGTGGTTCCTCGGCCTGCCGGCTTCGAGCTCGCACACCATGGTCGGTTCGATCATCGGCGTCGGCCTCGCCAACCAGTTCATGGCTCCG
This sequence comes from Mesorhizobium sp. M2A.F.Ca.ET.046.03.2.1, assembly GCF_003952425.1. NCBI lineage: Bacteria > Pseudomonadati > Pseudomonadota > Alphaproteobacteria > Hyphomicrobiales > Phyllobacteriaceae > Mesorhizobium > Mesorhizobium sp. M2A.F.Ca.ET.046.03.2.1. The sequence continues at coordinate 4,116,714 of NZ_CP034449.1, forward strand.
GCAGGAAGCGCCACCAGCGGCGTCGATTGGGGGCAGGCGACCAATGTCGGCACCACCCTGCTGGTCTCGCCGATCGTTGGGTTCTTCGCCGCCGCGGTGCTGCTCTATGCGATGAAGCTCCTGGTGCGTAATCCTGCCCTCTACGAAGCGCCGAAGGGCAAAACGCCGCCGCCATGGTGGATCCGCGCGCTGCTGATCTTCACCTGCACCGGCGTCAGCTTCGCGCATGGCTCCAATGACGGCCAGAAGGGCATGGGCCTGATCATGCTGATCCTGATCGGCGTGGTGCCGACCGCCTATGCGCTCAACCGCACGCCCGACATCAACTATCTCGACGCCTATAAGTCGGCGTCCGTCGCCGTCGAGCAGGCGCTGGGCAAATATGTCAAGCCGGGGGTCACCGTCGCGGATGCCAATGCCGCAAAGGCCGCCGTGCAGGAAGCTGTGCGCAGCAAGTCGTGGAACGACCAGACGACGCTCGCACTGCAGACCTACATCCACAGCACGACCGCCGGGCTGCAGCCCTACGCCACCGTGGACAACGTTCCGACCGACCTGGTCAGCAACGCGCGCAACGACATCTACCTGATCGGCGAGGCGCTGAAGCTGATTGACAAGAAGAAGCTGCTGCCTATGCAGGACGCCGACCTGAAGGCGGTCACCGACTATCACAAGGCGGTCGACAACGCGACGAAGTTCATCCCGCTGTGGGTGAAGATCGCCGTGGCGCTGGCGCTTGGGCTCGGCACCATGGTCGGCTGGAAGCGCATCGTCGTCACCGTCGGCGAGAAGATCGGCAAGAGCCACCTGACCTATGGCCAGGGCGCCGCCGCCGAGCTGGTCGCGATGGTCACCATCGGCATGGCCGACCGTCTCGGCCTGCCGGTGTCGACCACCCATGTGCTGTCGTCCGGCGTCGCCGGCACGATGGCGGCCAACGGCTCCGGCCTGCAGTGGTCGACCGTGCGCAATCTTCTGCTGGCCTGGGTGCTCACGCTGCCCTGCTCGATCGCGCTCGCCTTCGTGCTGTTCGTGATCTTCCGCCACGTTTTCTGAGTCTAGCGCAAAGAGTTCAAAAAGGCAGCGCCGGTCGCCGGCGCTGCCTTTTTTGTTTGGGCAAAACCCATGTTCGGGACACGAGTCGCGAGGGATGTATTTGCTGCGTCGAAATAGCGCTCGGAGATAGCCGAGGCGCCCCTCATGTCGTCATTCCATGGCGGAGCAAGGAGCGAAGCGACGCGGCGCAGACCATAGAATCCATTCCGTTACCTATGAGCGTCACGGCGGTCAGAAAGATCTTTGTTCTGCGCCGTCTTTACCCTTCGCGCCAAGCCACGGAATGGATCCTCGGGTCTTCGCGACGCCGCTTCGCGGCTGCTCCGCCCGTGGATGACGACGCGAGGCAGAGTTTCGACAGTCTCGTAGGGCCGATCCGCTCGATCGAACGACTGGGTTCTCGCGGCCAACAGATACGATGCCGCTGAAAGCCGCAGCGCAGGGCTGATCAGGTCGGGTCTTCGCGATGCAGGTCGTGGATGGTGACGCCTTCGGCATTGTCGGGCAGCATCAGCCACTTCTTGTGGCGCAGCGTGCGCTCGGTGTCTTCCAGGCCCATCTCCCAGTGCTCGCGCATCGAGGTGCCGGAGAACTCATAGTCCTTGGCGTGGCCTTCATAGCCTTTGTGCTGGTAGATCAGGTGGACGATGTTGACCACGCCGGCGTCGGAATAATCGGCGATCAATTCCCTCTCGCCGTCCTTCAACTGCTCCGGCGGCACGCGCTTCAGCGCGTCAAGCAGCTTCATCTTGAGCGCGTGGATGCGCTGGAAATTGTCGGTGTTCTGGCGCGTGCGGCTGGAATACATGATGTCCTTGTGGCGCGACAGGACGTCGGCCATGCCGCGCGGCAGCACGCCGCGGGCGCTGAACAGATCGACCTGGAAAACCAGCGAGGAGCGGTCCTCCTCCTGGTCGAGCAGATATTGCAGCGGCGTGTTGGAGACGATGCCGCCGTCCCAGTAATACTCGCCCTCGATGCGGATCGAGGGAAAGGCCGGCGGCAGCGCGCCGCTCGCCATGATGTGCTCCGGCCCGATGCGCACCTTGTCGGTGTCGAAATAAACGAAATTGCCGGTCCGGACATTGACCGCACCGACGCTCAACCGCTTCCTGCCGTCGTTCAGCACGTCGAAATCGATCAGGCTTTCCAGCGTGTCCTTGAGCTCGGCGGTGTCGTAGAAGCTGGTGGCGCCGTCTGCCCCGGCCAGCTGGAACCAGGGGTTGGGGCTGCGCGGCTTGAAGAAGCCCGGCTGGCCCATGGCCATGGTCATGAATGACGAGGTCTGGTTGCGGATATCGCGATAGATGTCGCCTTCCGGCGTATAGGCCCAGATCTTGCGGCCCGAGACGGTCTGCCAGAACTGCTCCAGCCGCTGCAGGCGGCGGCTCGGCTCGTTGCCGGCGATGATCGAGGCATTGATGGCACCGATCGAGACGCCGGACAGCCAGGTCGGCTCGCAGCCGGCGTCGGCTAGCGCCTGATAGACGCCGGCCTGATAGGCGCCGAGCGCGCCGCCGCCCTGGAAGACCAGGGCGATGCGGTCGTATTGCGCGGTGATTTCAGCGATGGTGGCGGCGGCCGCCCTGTTGCGGTTGCGCTCAAGCACCGGCTTTCTCCAGCGCCTTCACGCCGGCAGTCGATCGGCCGTGGTCGGCGAGATAATCATGCACGACTTCGCCGAGGCCGAGCGTCAGATCGGCCGTGAAGTGCACGGCCGAAACGATGTCGAGCACAGGCAGCTTGGCCACATCGGCCATGACATGGGGGCGCAGGTCGAGCGCGGCGGGCGCCGTCCAGGCCTCCTTCAGTGTGACGTCGGTGAGATAGTAACGCACCAGCTCGCAGATGCGCGGGCTGCCGTCGACATGCGGAATGATCTTGATCAGGAAATTGGGCGCGGCGAGCGCTGCCAGCACCTGGTCGTGGTCGGCCTCGCGATGCTTGTAGCCCATGGTGCCGGTGGCGCACAGAACGCTGCCATAATGCAGCGTGCCGACCACCACCTCGCCCTCATGCACGATCTTGGGGCTGGCGAGCTTCTTGGGGAAGCCCCAGAGCTCGCGGCCGCCGGCGATCGGCGCGTCGTCGTCGAGATACATGGAATGCACATAGCCGCCATGTTGGCCCTTATAGCGCACCGGGATGACCTGGCCGGTCTCGGTGTAGTCGCCGAAGCCGGTCGAGTCCGGCATGCGGATGAACTCGTATTTGACCAGCGGCTCGTCAATCTCGAGCGGCGCGGGCACGACCGCCTCCAACGCCTCACGCGTGGTGCGGTAGGTGATGATGATGTATTCGCGGTCGAAGAAACGGTAGGGTCCGGGCGGGAAGGAAGGGTTGGTGAGGGGCATCGCGTAGGCGCGCTTCACGACATCGTCGATTTCCAAGCTATTCACCCATCGGTTCAGGAACGACACGCGCTGGACGCGCGGCAGGATATGTTGCACGGCACCATGACAGTGCCATGTCACCCGCATCGAGCGCCAGCTTGGCGGGCATCGGACAGCATCACAACATTGTAATCGCTACGACATATGGTCATGGCATTGTCATCCTGCGGCGCACAAACTATGTGCCCTTGTAGTTCCCTTCCCTCCTGTCGCGAGATCTCCCATGGGTTCCCTGTCTTCGAAGAATGCGCTCGTCACCGGCTCGACCAGCGGCATCGGCCTGGCAATCGCCCGGGCCTTCGCCGCCGAGGGCGCCAACGTCACCATCAACGGCCTGGGCGATGCCGCGGCGATCGAGCAGGAGCGGGCCGGCATCGAAAAGGATTTCGGCGTCAAGTGCCGCTACTCGGACGCCAACATGATGGATGGCGCAGCCGTCACCGCCATGATCCATGAGGCCGAGGAGGCGTTCGGCAGCCTCGACATCCTGGTCAACAATGCCGGCATCCAGCATGTCGCGCCGATCGAGGAATTTCCCGACGACAAGTGGGAGGCCATCATCCGCATCAACCTCCTGGCCGCCTTCTACGCCATCAAGGCGGCGGTGCCGGGCATGAAGGGTCGCAAATGGGGCCGCATCATCAACACGGCCTCGGCGCATGCGCTGGTCGCCTCGCCGTTCAAGTCGGCCTATGTCTCGGCCAAGCACGGCATTGCCGGCCTGACCAAGACGGTGGCGCTGGAACTGGCGCAGGACGGCATCACCGTGAATGCGATCGCGCCCGGCTATGTCTGGACGCCGCTGGTCGAGAAGCAGATCCCCGACACGATGAAGGCGCGCGGCATGACCGAGGAACAGGTCAAGCACGATGTGCTGCTGGCAGCGCAGCCGACCAAGGAATTCGTCACCGTCGAGGAGCTTGCCGCGCTGACGCTTTTCCTGTGCTCGGACGCCGCCAAGCAGATCACCGGCGCGACCCTGCCGATGGATGGCGGCTGGACCGCGCAGTAGGGCAAAGGTCGTTTCAGGGAAGGGCGGAGCGGAGCTCGCGTCCTCATAGAGCAGTTCACCGTTTCACGGAAACAGTGAACCGCTCTATCTCTCTGTTTTTGCGCAATTCCGGACGGAAAACCGCTCACACTTTTCCTGGAATTGCTCTAGGCAATTTGATTTCTTGACAATCGCAGGGGACCGTTCCAGCATTCCCGTAAGGGGTTCCCCGCGATGACCCCGTGAGGCGTCAGCCCAACGATCGCGTCCAGACTCTCTCTGTTCAGGAGGTGGACGCCATGCCGTCAACAACCGCAATCACTGTTCCGCAGCTTTCCCGTCTCGTCGGCTTGCCCGACACGCCTTGCCTGGTCGATGTGCGCACCGACGAGGATTATGAAATCGACCCGCGCCTGCTGCCGGCGTCTTGCCGGCGCGATTTCAGAACCGTCTCGACCTGGGCCGCCGAGTTCTCCGGAGCAAAAGTCGCCGTCATTTGCCAGAGGGGGCAGAAACTCTCGCAAGGCGTTGCCGCATGGCTGCGCCATGAAGGCATTGCGGCGGAGTCGCTGGAAGGCGGCTTCGAGGCCTGGGTCGCCGCCAAGGCGCCATTGGTCAGCGCCGGTGCGATCCCGCCGCGCGACGAAATGGGGCGTACCGTGTGGGTCACGCGTTCGCGGCCGAAGGTCGACCGCATCGCCTGCCCCTGGCTGATCCGCCGTTTCGTCGATCCCGATGCGGTGTTCCTGTTCGTCGATCCGGCCGAGGTGCCTCTGGTGGCCGATCGCTTCGGCGCGGTTCCCTTCGACATCGAAGGCGTGTTCTGGAGCCATCGCGGCGATCGCTGCAGCTTCGACACGATGATCGAGGAATTCGGCCTGGGCGTCGACGCGCTCGACCGACTGGCGCTGATCGTGCGCGCCGCCGATACAGCGCGGCTCGACCTCGCGCCGCAGGCGGCCGGCTTCCTCGCTGCCTCGCTCGGCCTGTCGCGCATGTTTCGCGACGATCTCGAGCAGTTGGAAGCCGGCATGCTGCTTTACGACGCCTTCTTCCGCTGGTGCCGCGACGCCGCGGACGAGACGCATAACTGGCCGGCCGGAGGCAAGGCGCCATGACCGCGCTCGCCAAGGACGACGCCGCGCCGCCGGTGGATACCCCCGGCATGCCGAGCTTCCGTGAGGCGACGCGGCTCTGGGCCAAGATCGGCCTGCTGTCCTTCGGCGGGCCGGCCGGGCAGATCGCGCTGATGCACAAGGAGCTGGTCGAGGAGCGCCGCTGGATCGGCGAGGAGCGTTTCCTGCACGCGCTCAACTATTGCATGCTCCTGCCTGGACCCGAGGCGCAGCAGCTTACCGTCTATATCGGCTGGCTCCTGCACCGGACCGCCGGCGGCCTCGTCGCCGGCACACTGTTCGTGCTGCCTGGCGCGCTGGTGATGCTTTGCCTGAGCAGCTTCTACATGCTCTACAACGACGCGCCGGTGGTCGAGGCGCTGTTCTTCGGGGTCAAGGCGGCGGTGCTGGCCGTCGTCGTCGAGGCGGTGATCCGCATCGGCAAGCGGGCGCTGAAGAACCGCGTAATGGTGGCGATCGCGGTGGTGGCCTTCCTGGCGATCTACATCGCCAAGCTGCCGTTCCCGCTGATCGTGCTTGCGGCTGGCCTCATCGGTTGGATCGGCAACCGCTTCGCGCCAGGCCTGTTTTCCGGCTCGGCCCATGGCAAGGGTGGGGCTACCGTCGACAGAATCGGCGTGGTCGACCTGATGTTCGAACGCGGCGAGCTGGCCCACACCGTGCCCACCAAATGGCACGCGGTCCGCACCATCGCCATCTGGCTGCCGCTCTGGCTCGGACCGGTGGCGCTGATCGCCGTGCTGGTGGGGCCAGGCAGCGTGTGGGCGCAGATCGGCGGCTTCTTCAGCCTGATGGCCGTCGTCACCTTCGGCGGCGCCTATGCGGTTCTGGCCTATGTCGCGCAGGCGGCGGTCACCTCTTTCGGCTGGCTGTCACCCGGCCAGATGGTCGACGGGCTGGGCCTCGCCGAGACAACGCCCGGACCGCTGATCCTGGTGCTGCAATTCGTTGGCTTCGCCGCCGCCTATCGCCATGCCGGCCTTGCCAGCCCGCTGCTCGCCGGGTCGCTCGGATCGCTGCTGACGCTCTGGGCGACCTTCGTGCCCTGCTTCTTCTGGATATTTCTGGGCGCCCCCTACATCGAGCAGCTGAGGCAGAACCGAGCGCTGGCAGCGGCGCTCGGCGCGATCACCGCGGCGGTGGTCGGCGTGATCATGAACCTGGCGCTGTGGTTCGCGCTGCATGTCGTCTTCGGCAAGGTCGCAAGCGTCGGTTGGGGCGTGGAGGTGCCGGTCCTGTCCTCGCTCGACTGGCGCGCCGCGCTGCTGTCGGTTGCGGCGATGGTTGCCATGTTCAGGCTGAAACTCGGCATGCTGCCGACGCTGGCGGCATCGGCGCTGGCGGGACTTTTCCTGTCGGCGCTATAGGCCGCGCGCAGTTCCGATCACATCAGCGTGAATGAAAAAGCGGAGCGGCCGGGAATAAACGGCCCGGTCCGCCGGTCTCCAGGGCATGCGCGTTTTGTGCGCACCAGCAGGAGACCGTCATGAAACGGCATGAAGACAAATACGCTAGGGCTGAAGAGGGCGAAGGCGTCTACCGCAGCCGTCCCATGGAGCGCTGGCGCTGGGCGCATCTGTTCCGGGCGATGCCGCCCCGCCGCCGGCCCTGATCCGTGCCGGTCGCAACCATCGAGATCCACGACCATGACGGCGAGCACCCTGTTGCAGCCAGCGATGCGCCGTCCCCTTGCGAGGCGCCCCTTGCTTCCGAGACACTTGACTCCGGTGACACCAATGCCCTCTCTTCCCCCGAAGCAGGCGCCATCGCCTGCGGTCGCGATCTTCACGCGCACGAGCCGGGACAGACCGTCGCCTCCCGCTGAGGGCGGCGGCAGACCCATGGCGGGAGCGCCCGACGGCGGAACGGTGTTGAGCGAAAAGATGCTGGCCGCGCGTTTTGCCGAGGTGGTGCTGCCGCATCTTGGCGATGCGCTGTCGCTCGCCCGCTGGCTGACCGGCAACACCGCCGACGCCGAGGATGTCGTGCAGGAGGCCTGCCTCAAGGCGCATGCGGGTATTGCCGGGTTCGCTGGGGGAAACGCCCGCGCGTGGCTGCTCACCATCGTGCGCAACGCCTCCTATACGTGGATGGCGAAGAACCGTCCGCGGAGCGTGGTGGCGGTCGGCGACCTCGCCGATCTCGACGACGTCTCGCCGCCGCCCGACAATGATGCCGACAGCCCGGAGGCGGCGCTGATCGCCAAGGCGAATTCGGCGGCGGTGGAAGCGGCGATCGCCAGGCTGCCGCAAGCCTTCCGCGAAACACTTGTGCTGCGCGACATAAACGGTCTCAGCTACCGCGAGATCGCCGCCATGCTCGACGTGCCGCAAGGCACGGTGATGTCGCGGCTGGCAAGGGCTCGCGGCCTGTTGATGACGGAACTTGGAGGGCGCCATGAGCCCGCATGAAGATCGCCCGCGTGAGGATGGCCCCCGTGAGGATGGATTGCCGCAAGACCCGCAGGATGTGAAGCTGATGATCCACGCCCTTGTCGATGGCGAGCTCGATGCCGCGGCCGCACTGGCGGTCGAGCGGCGCATGGCCGCCGATCCGGAACTGGCCGCCGAGCATGCGCGCCTTGTGGCGCTGCGCGGCGCTGTCGCCAACGTGCCGCGCCCGACCGTCAGCGACGATTTCCTGGCGCGTATCGCGGCGATTGCCGAGGTGAAAAGCCCGGAAGAAGCCGAGGCGCCAAACGTCTCTTCCGCGAAGGCGGGGCAGCTGCCGCAACAGCAGCAAGGCAATGTCGTCGCGATGCGGCCGCGCGCGTCGCGCTGGTTCAACTCCTTCGACTGGCGCCAGATGGCGGCCTCAATCGTACTGACGGCGTTCCTCGCCAGCGGCGCGACGCAGTGGCTGGCGACGGCGGATAACGGGGCCGAAAGTTTCGCCGTGGCCGTCGCCAACGGCCATCGCCGCAGCCTGCTCGCGGCGACGCCGGTCGACATCGTGTCGTCCGACCGCCATACGGTGAAGCCATGGCTCGACGGCCGTATCGGCGTGTCGCCGGCGGCGCCGGACCTGGCCAAGGACGGCTACGCGCTGCTCGGCGGCCGCGTCGAGGTGATCGGCGACAGACCGATGCCGGCGCTGGTTTATCGCCATCACGAGCACCTGATCACGCTGGTCGCCGCACCCCGGCAGAACGAGGCCAAATCGATGCCGGTGGCGGACGACTTGTCGGCAGGCGGCTTCCTCCTGGTCCACTGGACCGACGATGCCTTCTCCTATTGGGCGATCTCGGATGCCGAACGCCCGGCGCTCGACGATTTCGTCGCCCGCTTCCGGGCCGCGGTCATCGCCAATCCGGCCGCGGGAAGCCCGGGCTAGGGAAACGAAACCTTTTATCGCCGCTATTTCTGAGGCCGATAGTCCGTTTGGCTGGATGAGCGAAGGCAGGTGCCTGTCCAAGATGATCGCGCCAAAGCACTTGCCCCGTTGCGCCGGCCCCAAGGCGCGTAAGTAGATAGGTCAAGGTCGACTTTGGTATGTTATAAACGCTCCATTCTCGGGGCGGATACGGGGCAATGGATCAGGAAAGACTTCTAGCCGCAGTCCTCCTAGCTGATGTCGTGGGCAGCACGCCGCTCTATGAGCGCATCGGCGACGATGCCGCCCTGCGGCAGGTCTCGGATTGCCTCGACGCGATACGCGCGATCGTCGCCGAGCACGGCGGTGACTTCATTTACTCGAAGGGCGATGACGTGCTCAGTCTGTTCGAGAGCTCGGAGGCGGCGCTGAGGGCCGTCTGCCAAATCAACAGCCAACTGACGAGAGGGCCGTTGAGCGCCCGGATCGGATTGCATTTCGGGGCGGTTATTCGCGCGCGCGGCGCGGTATTCGGCGATGTTGTCAATGTCACCGCAAGGCTGTCCACTACGGCCAATCCGGGGGAGGTGCTGATCAGCCAGAGCTTCTTCGAAGCGCTTTCGGCTGGCAGCCGCAGCGCCTTGCGGCTCCTCGACAAAATGGCGTTCAAGGGCAAGCAGGAACTCTTCGATGTCTATACGCTGCGGAGCGACGATGGGGTCCCCAGCACGAACGTCACCAGCCGGGGCACCATTATCGAAAGGCGCTCCGCGCCGCCGCGGCAGATCAATCTGGTCATCCGCTATGGAGATCAGTTGGGGTCCTGCCGAAACAATGAATTCGTGACGATCGGCCGATCTCCGGAATGCGATATCGTCGTCCAGCGGCCCTGGGTCTCAAGGCACCACGCGACCTTCACCATTTCGAATGGCAAGGCACGGCTTGTCGAGCGGAGCTCGTCAGGCACATTTGTGTCGATGGGACCCGGCCAGGAAGAAGTATTCGTACGCCGCGAAGATATTCTCCTCTTCGGCTCCGGCGTCATCTCGCCTGGACGCAGATCGTCCCTCCGCGACGCCCAGGTCCTGCACTACGAAATTGTCTCAGGCTGATCTGGCCGGTTGGGCAGGACCGCCGCACCAAGTTTCATCAGCCGCTTGATAGTCACCTTCAACGCGCCGCTTCCGGCAGGATCGCGGTCGACATTTCGGGCAAGGTCTGCCCGCCGTCTACGATGATACTTTGGCCGGTGATGTAAGCCGCTTCATCGGAAGCGAGAAAACGCACCGCGTGGGCAACGTCCTGCGGTGTGCCGAGACGGCGAAGCGGCACGGCGGCGCATTGTGCATCCACGAAACTTTGTGACTGATGCTCCATCACGCCCTCTGTCAGGATGTTGCCCGGCTCAACGGCATTCAGCGTAACGTTCCAAGGCGCAAATTCGAGGGCCGCCGTGCGCATGAAGCCCAGAATTCCTGCCTTGCTAGCCGCATAGTGAGAATACCCAGGAGAAGATACGCGCGCACCCGTTATTGAGGACAAAAAGACCACCCTGCCGTGGCGCTGCCGCTGAAAATAGGGCAGGCAAGCCTTCGCCAGCAGGAAGGGCCCTCGCAGGTTGACCGCCATGACGCTGTCCCACTCGTCGGGCGTAATCGATGCGATATTGGTGTTCGGATAGATCGCAGCATTGGCAACGGCAATATCAAGTCGACCCATCTCGGCAAAGATATCATCGATCACGTGCGTGACCTCCGACTCATCGCTTGTATCCATGCGGCGATAAGTTGCTGCCAGACCCATTGCGCAAATGTTGGCGGCGGCGCGATAGCCGTCGACGTCCTTTATGCCCGTCAGGACGACTTGCGCTCCGGCGCGCGCCAGTTCAGTAGCAACACCCAGTCCGATCCCGCGTTGTGCGCCGGTGACGATGGCAACCTTTCCCAACAGGTCGAAGCCACTCATTGGGCAGCCCGAGCAAAAGCGGGCAACAAGCTGCCATGAGCTTCGATCAGCGCATCCACCAGGGAATCGATTTCGGCAAGCGAAAGCTCCGCTGCCGTGTGAGGGTCCATGGCGGCTGCGTGGTAGATGTGCTCGCGCTTCCCGGTGAGGGCGGCCGTCACGGCCAGCTCCTGCACATTGATGTTGCTCCGCATGATGGCGGCAAGCTGAACCGGGATGCGTCCGATGCGGATAGGCTGAATGCCGTTGCGATCGACATGGCAAGGAACTTCAACCGCAGCGTTCGATGGCAGATTTTCGATTAGGCCCCGGTTGGCGACATTGCCGTAGATCAGGCTTGGCTCACCCGTCACGCAGGCATGAATGATGGCGGCAGCATACTCCTTGCTGCGCGAGACTTCGATCGGCCGACTCTCGTCTTCCAGTTCGTGGCGCAGTTCATGCCATTGCGCGACCTGTCTTTCGCAACGGGTGATGTATTCGTCGAGCGGCAACCTGAATTCTTCCAGCAAGTCCTCGCGCCCGCGCTTGATGAACCAGGGCGTGTATTCCGAAAAGTGGATGGAACTCTCGGTAACGAAATGGCCGAAGTGCTTCATGACCGCGAAACGAACTGCATCATCGACGGGAAAAGTCCCATCGCGGGCAATCTGCCGAAGCCGCGGATAAAGGTCTACACGGCCGCCGCCGGGTAGGCGTTTTTCGAACTTGAGGAAAAAGGCCACATGATTAAGGCCGGCACACAGATAGTCGATGTCGGCAATATCCTCGCCGAGAGTGCGGGCCAGGAATTGCGATGTTTCCTGAACGGAGTGACACAGGCCGACATAGCGAATGTCCGGATAGCCCTCTGCCATGGCCCAGCTGATCATGGCCATCGGGTTCACATAGTTCATCATCAGCGCCTGCGGGCAATGCTTGCGCATGTCGTCGGCGATGGCAAACACGACGGGAATTGTACGCAGAGCCCGGAAGATGCCGCCGATGCCCAAAGTGTCGGCAATGGTCTGCCTCAGGCCGAACCTTTTCGGGACTTCGAAATCGGTGACAGTGGCCGGCTTATAGCCGCCCACCTGCATCATCAGGATGACGAAGTCGGCGTCCTTGAGGGCGATTGCCCGATCGACTGTCGCGACGAGCCTTACCTCGTCCTCGATCCCAAGCGCGCGGCAGATGCGGCGTGTCATGATTTCGGAGGTGGCAAGGCGGTCCGGATCGAGATCGTGAAGCGCGATTTCGCAACGCGAGAGAGCTTCATTGCTCAGCACGTCGCTGAGGATGTTGCGAGCGAACACCGTGCTTCCGGCGCCGACGAGACAGATCTTGGGCATTGCGAGTATCCAGTCCTTGCTATGCGCTTTCGGCGCAGCTTCCCTATTGCCATTGGAAACCGGAAAATGCTTGCTTGAATGCAATTGATATTTCCGGTTTTTAAGTGGAACCGCGCTAGCCGGGGCGCGCAAAAACGGAGGGAGCGAATGCGTCAGCTTGACCCGCGCCAGACCGGCAACCGCTTTCTCAAGCCGGACGAATTCCTGGCTGAGACGCATATCGTGGAGCCTATGCCGGAAGCCCACTGGCACGACCATGTGGAACTCAACGTCATCACGCGCGGCGGCATGACCTATCTCATCAATGGCAAGCAGGTCAGCCTGCGCGAAGGTGCCATCTACTGCTTCTGGGCCGCTGTTCCTCACCAGGTGATATCTGCTGGTGACGGAACGGAGCTCGTCTGCATCTACGTGCCATTCGCCGATCTGCTGTCCCTTGCGGTCTCAAGTGATTTCAAGAACGACCTCATGGCGGGTCACGTCGTCACGGGCTCGTCCATCGACGCTGCCGACACATTATTGGTGACCCGCTGGGCGCGAGAGTGGGACACCAACAGCGAACTGGCCGCCGACATATTACGCGACGAGGTTCGCCTTCGTCTTCGCCGGCTGGCGGCCGACCCGCGCATCGCCGAGATAGGCCTGGGCGCCCTCGAAGCTGAACATCGGCGCCAGGCGATGCATGTCGCCGACCGGCGGGTGGTTGCGCGGGTGCAGCAGATGACGACCTTCATCAACAACGAATTCGCCAGGCCGATCAACGTTGCGGACGTAGCGCTTGTCGGCGGACTCCATCCGACGAACGCAACCGCGACCTTTCAGAAGGTCCTGGGACAATCCATCGCGCAATATCTGCGCCGCCGGCGGCTCAACCATGCACTGAAGCTTTTGGCCGACAGCGATATGGCAATTATCGAGGTGGCTTTCGAAAGTGGCCACGGCTCTCTCAGCCGCTTTTACGATGCCTTCCAGCGGCAGGTTGGCTGTACGCCGAAGGACTACAGGCGCCGCTTCCGCGCCTGAACATCACCCGGACGTTGACGCTTCATCACCAGCGCTGGATTTTTTGCTGCTGCGACAGACCGCAGGGCTGAAAAACCTGAAAATTTGGGTCGAAACCGGCAAGAATATCAGAATTTCCAGCGATAGCTTTACGGTCTATTGGTGCGGGCAGCGGCCAAAAAGCATAGTGGGAACAATGCTGCCCGCTCGCGACGTCACGGGAGATAATCATGCGTTTGCCGAAGTCTGATCTGGTTTTCGCCTTCAGCGTCGTTTTGATGGCCACTACCAGCGGAATTGCGCTGGCCGATGATGCCAAGCCCTTTGCGGGACAAACAGTTTCGGTGCTCCTACCCTCGCCTCAGGATGCAAACATGGCGGCCGATTTCGAGAAAGCCACCGGCATCAAGCTCGATATGCAGACAGCGTCATGGGACGACGTGTCGGTGAAGATTTCGACGGCGTTGCTGGCTGGCACGGCGCCGGCCGATGTGACCGAGTTCGACTGGTCCTGGACCGGCCAGTTCGCTGCGGCAGACTGGTATACGCCGCTCAACGACACCGTTGACGCCGCGACCCTGGATGACATCAAGGGGTCGACGATCTTCAACGTGAACGGCAAGGTTCTGGCCATTCCTTACACGAACGACTTTCGCGTCATGCTGGTGAACAAGAAGCAGTTCGCCGACGCCGGCGTGACCGTCATGCCAAAGACGCTCGACGAGCTTGTAGCGGCGGCGAAGGCCGTCAAGGCCAAGGGAATCGTAAAGTATCCGATCGGCCTGCCGCTTTCCGCGACCGAAGGCGCATCGACAAGCTGGTACCTTCTGACCAAGGCGTTCGGCGGAGATCTTTTCGACAAGGATATGAAACCTCTGTTCACGGCGCCGGACTCGGCCGGCTACAAAGCGATGGCCTTCGAGATGATGCTCTTGAAGGAGGGCCTGGTTGACCCCGCCTCCACCGGCCTTAAAGACAGCGAGATCAATGAGACACTTTTCGCCAAGGGCCTGACCAGCATCATGATCAGCGGCGAACCGGGCCGTCTTGGCGCTTACAATGACCCCGCACAGTCTGTCGTTGCCGGACAGGTTCAGGCGATTCCGGTCGCCACCGAAAGCGGCAAGACGCGGTCATTCGGGTTGCTGGAGGGCCTCGGCATCCCAAGGAATGCCCAGAATCCGGAAGCGGCCAAGGAATTCATCAAATGGATGACATCCAAGGACTATCAGATCCACAACTACGGAAACGGGGTATTGCCGACGCGCACGTCCGCGCTCGCAGAGCTGCAACAACAGGGCAAGCTGGTCAGCGGCGAGGCGCTTGTGGAACAGGCGCCTACCGTCGAGGCGCTGTTTCCGTCCGGCGCGCCAGCCTGGTATCCGCAATTCTCGCTGGCCGTAAACACCTCGATCAACAGCGCGGCAAAGGGTGAGATCAGTGTGGACCAGGCTGTTCAGCGCATCGCCGAGGCCGCGGCTGAAGCCGTGAAGCAGTGACGTCGCAAGCGGTAACTGTCCTCCCGCGACAAGGTCGTGGCGCCCGCAAAGTTGGGGACGCCACGACCGCCTTTTTGATGGTGCTGCCGATCCTGCTCACCATGGGAGGGCTCGTTTTCTACCCACTGCTGAGCACCGCATGGGACAGCTTGCACCGCGTCAACCCGATGCAAGCAGGGACCCCGTTCGTCGGCATCTCCAATTATACGCGCGTCTTCAGCGACGTAGAGGTGGGGCAGGCTTGGCTCAACACCTTCAAATATGTCGTAATCGCCGTTTTCGCCGAGACGGTCCTGGGGGTCCTGGCGGCTTCACTCATCAATCAGTTGAAGAGCGGGCGTCAGTGGGTGTTGGCAGCCGTGGTCCTGCCGTGGGCGCTGCCCGGCGTGGTCAGCGGCGTGATATGGCAATGGATCTATTCGCCCGGCCCCGGCCTCCTCAACGGGCTGCTGGTGATGATCGGTTTGGACTACGAGGGTCATCTCTGGTTCAATGACAGCACCAGCGCGATGCTTGCAGTCTCGGTGGTGCATATCTGGCGCATGTTGCCGCTTACCATCGTTATCGTGCTGGCGGCGATGCAAAGCATTCCGGGCGACCTCTATGAGGCCGCGCGCATGGACGGCGCCAGTCGCCTGGTGATGTTCCGCAATATTACCTTGCCGCTGACGCGCGGGGCGATCGCGGTGGCGATGACCAATGCCACAGTGTCGGCCTTCAACCTGTTCGACGAAGCGATCGTGCTTGCCCCAACAGTCTGGAGACGCGGCCGATCCTGCTGCAGATCTATCTTGAGGCCTTCAAGAAACTGAATTTCTCGTACGGCATGGCATTGTCGCTGATGGTCACCTTCATTTCGCTCGCCATATCGCTTGGTTATGTGCTGCGCATCCACCGCAGCACGAGGCTCGACTGATGAAGAAACCTTGGCACATCCGTCTTGGAATCTGGGCCGGCGTTGCGCTGCTGCTCGCCTGGTCGCTTCTTCCGATCTACTGGACACTCGCCTCCAGCCTGACGCCGACGGTCGAGTTCAATGCGCGGCCGCTTCATCTTTTTCCCGAGCATCCCACCGGCGAGCACTATCTGAGGCTTCTTGGCGTGCTTGACGGGCATATGGGAGGCGTCGACGTGGCTGGCGAGTTTCGGCTTGCGCTTTTCAACAGCATACTCACTTCGGGTGCCGCCACCGTGCTTTGCGTGCTGATGTCGCTGCTTGCGGCCTATGCCTTCGCGCGCCTGAACTTTCCCGGACGTGAGGTGCTCTTCTATGCTGTGGTAGGGACCATGGCGGTGCCGGGATATGCGGTTCTCATCCCGCTCTTCCGGCTGATGGTGTCGCTCCGGCAGATCGACGCCTATCTCGGCGTGACGCTCATCTACGTCTCGGCGTTCCTACCGCTTTGCCTTTGGCTCCTGAAAGGCGTCATGGACACGCTGCCGCGATCGTTGGAAGAGGCGGCGCGCATCGATGGGGCAAGCCATATGCGCATTCTTTTTTCCATCATCGCGCCGATCGCTGCACCAGGACTTACGGCGGCTGCCATTCTCACCTTCCTCGGTGCCTGGGGGCAATATGTTGTGCCGCTCGTCTTCTCACCCAAGGACACAAAGCCGCTGACGGTTCTGATCCCGGAATTCGCAGGGAAGAACTTCGTCGACTACGGGCTTATCATGGCCGGCGGTTCTATCGCCATTGCGGTGCCCTGCCTGCTGGTGATCTTCCTCAATCGATACCTCATTTCCGGCCTGCTTGCAGGTTCAACCAAATAGCGTCCGTAGGCCACAACTGGAGCAATGCCTCAAACGGCGCGGCGGTCTGCGTTAGTGGAACACGATCTCCGCCCTGTCGCGCGTCAATAATCCAGACCCTGCCGGAAAGCGCCGATGACCACCGGCAGGCCGCTCACTCGCTACAGCGCTACTCACGGCGCGCTCGCGAGCGGCTTCATAACCCTCAGCTACACCACCTGGTGGGAGTACGTCATGCCAAGCTGATGATTGCTTGTGGGTGCAAGTCCCATCCGGCCAAAGCCGTAGCGGGCAAGCCGGGACCGAGTCTTGCGGGCGTCGCGGCAACGCGGGGTCTGAAGTATAGACAGGAGCCATGCGGGGTGCGGGATTGAGCCTCGAAAGGTGGATGTTCGCGGAGGCCGAGTGCGTTCCCTACTCACGAAGGCAATATGAGTGTCGTCGCTATGCGAGACGATGCCGCTCCGCCGGGGTCGAAGGCCGGATCACGCATGGAAGGTAGTCATCGGAACATGAGAGGCCCGACCGGGTCCGCTGGATTGGTCTCCGGCGGGGGACAGCAGCAAGGCACTGCCAGAGTTGCTGTCCGAGCTGAGGTCGGGAGTCGGACTGGTTCATAGTACCCGTGAAGCCGTCGAAGGAAACGAGACGCGTGGAGGGAAGGGACCAGCCCGAGGGGAGCCTGCGCGAGGAAGCCAAGGTCCGGACACAGAGCCGGGTTGCCTTGCCGCCGAACCTCGAGCGGGTGAACGCGGCGGCCAGCCAGGCTGCCCAAACCCGGTTTACGGCCCTGCTGCATCATGTCGACGAGGCCGCTCTGTATCGGGCGTTCCGGCGACAAAAGCGGCAGGCGAGTGCTGGGGTCGATGGGATGACAGTGGTCAGATACGAAGAGCGGTTGGAGGATAACCTCCACGACCTCTGCGAACGGGTCCACACCGGTCGCTACCGGCCACAGCCGGTGCGGCGGGTCTACATTCCCAAAGCCGATGGCGGCAAACGGCCGCTCGGGGTGCCGGCGCTGGAAGACAAGATCGTCCAAAGCGCGGTGGCCGAGGTGCTGAGTGCTGTCTACGAGGTCGACTTCCTGGGGTTCTCCTACGGCTTCCGGCCGGGGCGGAGCCCTCACATGGCGCTTGATGCCCTGCATACGGCGATCATGAGCCAGCGTGTGAACTGGGTGCTCGATGCCGACATTCGCAGCTTCTTCGACTCGGTCGACCACGAGTGGCTGCTGCGGATGGTGGCGCACAGGATCGCTGATCCTCGTATTCTACGGCTCATTGGGCTGTGGTTGCGGGCTGGCGTCCTTGAGAGCGGCGAGAAGCAAGAGACGGACAGGGGTACCCCGCAAGGGGCGGGCATCAGTCCGCTCCTCGCCAATATCTTCCTGCACTACATCCTCGATCTCTGGGCTCACCAGTGGCGTCGGCGCCATGCACACGGTTGCGTTGTGATCGTGCGTTACGCTGACGACTTCGTCATGGGTTTTGAGAAGAAGGCCGATGCAGAGGAGATGCTGTTGGCCCTCAAGGCGCGGCTGGCCGGCTTTGGCCTGACGCTCCACGAGGACAAAACGCGGTTGATCGAGTTTGGGCGGTTCGCGGCTCTCTCACGACAGCGGCGTGGCGAGCGGCGACCCGAGACCTTCGCCTTTCTGGGCTTCACCCACTACTGCGGGCGGACCCGGGATGGCCGGTTCATCGTGAAGCACAAGACGGAAGGGAAACGCCTGACGCGCAAGCTGACGGCGCTGCGCCAGGATGCCTGGCGGCTCATGCACGCGCCAATGGCTGCGCAGCACAGGTGGTTCGCCGCCATTCTGCGTGGACACTACGGCTACTACGGCAGGCCGCACAACTACCCAGCGCTCAACGGATTCCATCGGCAAGTGCGTCGGATATGGCTACGGTGTCTGAGACGGCGCAGCCAGAAAAGCCGGCGCATGGGCTGGTCGGAGTTCGAGACCCTGACGGCGCGCTTCCCCCTGCCAACTCCGCGCATCACTCGAACTTGGGCGCAAGCACGGATATGACGCGGGTTACCCTC
This sequence comes from Mesorhizobium sp. M2A.F.Ca.ET.046.03.2.1, assembly GCF_003952425.1. NCBI lineage: Bacteria > Pseudomonadati > Pseudomonadota > Alphaproteobacteria > Hyphomicrobiales > Phyllobacteriaceae > Mesorhizobium > Mesorhizobium sp. M2A.F.Ca.ET.046.03.2.1. The sequence continues at coordinate 4,135,200 of NZ_CP034449.1, forward strand.
GGGAAGAGCCGGGTGCGGGAAATCCGCCCGCCCGGATCTGTGAGGGCGAAAGCCGAATGGCTGAGCTACTCGACCACGACCCTTGGTGATCCCGACAGGAATCGAACCTGTGACCTACAGATTAGGAATCTGTCATACTGTCTATCCTGTCGTTTCCCAACGCACGCTGTTGTACGATTAAAGTCCTCCTAACGCGTTCAACTTGTTGCAATATTCGTGCTGCGCAGTTATCGTAGCGTAGACAAACCAACAGATCGAGCACGACGCAATCGCCGTACTAATGCCGTACTAATTGCCATGACAGACCTTCGACTCGTCCTCTCCGACCGCGCCATCGCGGACCTCCAGCCGGCATCTTCTGGGCAGTATTTTGCCCGGGACACAGACCTGCCGGGCTTCATGGTGCTTGTCGGCAAACGGCGAAAGACGTTTGTTGTCCAGGGTGAGCGAAGGAAGGCAGGACAGCGCCTGTCCGTCCGGATGAAGGTTGCTGAAGTCGGAGAACTCACGACTCGAGCGGCGCGGGCAAAGGCCAAGACCATTCTCGGGAAGATTGCCGGGGGCGTGGATCCTCGGCCGTCGAGGCAAGAGCCGGAGGCTGATAGCGCAGCAGTGGATCTGCCATCGCTCGGGAACCCCACGTTGCGTATTGCCTGGGAACGCTACCGTGACGGCATGAAGAAGAAGGGCCGGAGCGACGGGACGATCAACAACTATCGCGATCATGTCGAGAGGCTGTTGGCCGACTGGCTTGACGGACCGCTTTCCAAATTTGGCAACGACCCCGCGTTGGTGACGGCTCGGCACGAGAAATTGACCAAGGAAAACGGTGCCTACATCGCCAATGGTTGCATGCGAACGCTGCGTGCCGTCTACAACCATGCGCGCAAGGCCGCCCGCTCCTTGCCTGCGGACAACCCGGTGTCAGCCATAGACTGGAATGCCGAACACCGGCGCAACACAGCACTTGGCCTGTCGGATCTGGAAGGGTGGTTCACCCAACTCGCTGCTTTGAAGAACCCTGTCCGGCGGGAGTTCCATCTGTTCATGCTGCTTTCGGGCCATCGCCCCGAAGCAATCAGGAAGGCACGGGCCGAGCATGTCGATTTTCGGGCGCGTGTCTTGCACATACCTAGGCCGAAGGGTGGCGAGGTCAAAGCATTCGATATACCGCATTTCGAATGCCATGATCCGCTGTCTGGTTCGCGTGATGCGTATTGGCCGGGCTCTCTATGGCGAGCAATCGCGTGACTGGTTGTTCCCGGCCGACAGCAGAAGCGGCCACATGGCCGAGCACAAGGAGAAGCGCGAGGACCTGTCGAAATGGGGTAATGACCTGCGACAGACTTTCCGCACAGTCGCCCAGGCTACCGGCGTTGCGGAGCTGGACGTTCACCTTTTGATGAACCACTCGATCCCGGGCGTTAATGCGGGCTACATTACCCGCAACAAGCTGCTGAGCGACCACCTGCGCCAGCAGCAGGAGACCATCTCGCGTCGGATGCTCGAAGCCGGTCGGTCGCGACAGGAAGAGGCGAAAGGTCCGGCTCACGTTTGGCCCGCGCTTCCAAGCAGGCGCATACTTTCTGATCTAATGAGCGGGAAGGGTTAGCGACATGAAGCAGTAGCCCTCGCGGGCAAAGTCGATATTGCCCCGAGATAGCTTCGAGCAGTGCCGGTCTGCTCGGCTTCCCTCGATGTCGCGACCGAGACCGGGCCGGCTGGCCTCGGATCAGCCGAACGTGAAGCAGAAAACCTCGGCGCCCGGGGTGAGAAAGATAATTTCAAATTGACGATCTGTGATCGGCCCCTGCTGCCGGATCAGCTGGAACAGACGCTGCTCGCTCACTGTGCCATTCCCCTGTTCGTCAACGTCAAGCCCGTGAGATCTGCCCGGTGGCTGACCATCGATCAGGACGCGGAATTTCACGGAGGTTCCAGGCGATGCCGGCCCCATGACAAGATGAAGATCGCGGGCGTGAAATCGGTACGTGATGTTGCCATTCGGCTCTTTTAGAGAGGCGCCGTCGCTGCCCATCGTCCAGCCGCCGGCTAGCGCCCATTCATTCAGTTGCAACTGGGCCGGCGCTTCATAGAGGTGAAGCTTGTTGCGCACCGCACCGCCCGGCGACACGAAGCCCTGGGTGCGTTTGTAGCCGACGTAGTTTTCCGGAGACTTGAGATTGGCCTTATCCGCGGCGGCCTCAAGGCCGCCGGCGTCGACCGACACCAGTTCGGAGCCTATGCCTTGGGCGCCAGCCTCTGCGAGCAACCGCCTAATAATCATTTCCGACTGTTCGTACGAGCCCTCGCCGAAATGTTGATCGCGAACGTATCCTTGCGCATCGATAAAATAGAACGCCGGCCAATAATTATTGTTGAAGCCGCGCCAAATTGCGCCCTCGCTGTCGACCGCAACAGGGTACTCGACGCCCAGTGCTTTCACCTCGCGGCGGACGTTGTCGATGTTCCTTTCAAATCGGAACTCCGGCGAATGCACACCGATCACGACCAGCCCCTGGCCCTTGTACTTTTCCCCCCATGCTCGGAGGTAGGGCTGCACGCGCATCCAATTGATGCAGGTGTAAGTCCAGAAACTGACAAGGATGACTTTTCCGCGGAGGGCCGCCGGCGTCAGTGGCGGGGAATTGAGCCACTCGTTAGCTCGCTCAATAGACGCCAGCTCAGATTGGCCGGCTATCCAGCCGAAAATGGATCCATGGACGGATGAACTTTGCGGTGCCCTGACAGCCATCGGTTGCTCCTTCGCTTCGAAACTGGCGGCCGGCAGCCCAATTGCGTTCATAAACAAGAATGAGGCCAACAAGCGGTTCGTCATCATGCGGAAATCCTTCCGTGGTCTGACTGTGGTCTCCGAATCTCACTTCACCAACTCGACGAGCGGTTTGCCCTTCTCGACGACATACGTGCCAACCTCGGCCGCGGTGACACTGCCGACGTTTTTCGCGGCATGGGGCACCATGGCTGGAATAAACAGCCCGCTGCCGGCATCGATGATCTGCGACGGCTGGCCCTCGACCTCGTATTCTATCGAGCCTTCGAGGACGTAGACGATCTCTTCACCGGGATGCCGGTGCATTGGAAACGCCGCTCCGGGCGCGAAGTCTACGCGCGTCTGAACGGCTTCCTGTCCCGGGACGCTGAGATCATGCCTCTGCAGGTCCGTCCGTGTTATCCCGGGCATTTGTTCCATCTGTTGCGCCCGGCTTGTGTTGAGCGCGATACCGCTTCCAGCGATCAACAAGAACGCACCAACCTGCCTTACCTTCATGTCAGCCTCTTACAAATCGTGACGCCGATCCTCCCGGCCATGTTCGGTCGGGTGAGATGTGGTGGAAGTCAGGCCTGCCGGAGAGCCCGGAACGCCGCGCGAAGCTCTGCGCTGAACAATTCTGGCTGCTCCCACGCAGCGAAGTGTCCGCCCCTGTCGACCTCGTGGAAGTAGGTCAGGTTGGGGTAGGCACGGCGCGCCCATGTCTCTGGCGGCTTGTAAACGTCTTCAGGAAACACGGTGATGGCGACCGGGAGCGATATCTCGGAGGTCCTTTGCGCGGCCGCGAAGATGATGCTGCCGTGGGGGCCATTCTCCCAGTAGAGTCGCGCCGACGAGGCCCCAGTGTTCGTGAGCCAGTAGAGCGTGATGTTGTCCAGCACGTCGTCTTTCGTTGGCGAGTTTTCAGGATCGGCACCGTACGTCCAGTGCGAGAAGCCGGGGTGCACGAGAACCCATGCCGCAAGGCCGGCTGGAGAATCCGTCGTGCCATAGCCCACTGTCTGCGGCCGCGCCGACATCATCGTGAAATACGCCAGGTTCCCATTCTTTCCGGACATCATGAGCGCTTCTATGACTGCGCGCTCCTGATCGGAGATGCCTGCCGGCAACGGCCCGCCGCCGAGCGCCGCGGCCGCTTCCGGGGGCACCGTTGCCGGCAGATTGACATGAATGCCGCGCAATCCGGGAGCAGACTGACGCGCCATGGAGTTGCAGATAGCACTGCCCCAGTCACCGCCTTGGGCGACGTAGTTCGTGTAGCCAAGGCGTTTCATCAGCTCGGCCCATGCTCTCGCGATATGGTCGGGGTCCCACCCGGTGCCGGTCGGTTTGCCCGAGAAGCCGAAGCCGGGCAATGAGGGGATAACGACGTCGAATCCTTCCTCGGCGCTGCCTCCGTGCGCTGTCGGATCCGTGAGGGGACCGATGATCTTGAGTTGCTCGATTATGGATCCGGGCCAGCCGTGCGACATGATCAGGGGAAGCGCATTCTTTCCACGGGAACGAACATGAATGAAGTGAATGTCGGTCCCATCGATATTGGTGATGAACTGCGGCAATGCATTCAGCTTCGCTTCGATCCTTCGCCAGTCGTAATCGGTGCCCCAGTACTGAACTAGGCCCCGCAGCTTCGCCAACTGAGCACCCTGCGACTGATCGGCGACGGTCTCCTTGTCGGGCCACCGCGTAGCAGCAAGTCGCTTGCGAAGATCGACGAGTTCCTTTTTCGGAACGTGAATGTGGAAGGGATGGATGGCGTCGCTGGCGGCCGCCGCACTCGGCAATGACGGGAGCAGCATTGCCGCACCAGCAACCACCACGCCGGTCGTGACTGCGGCCAGAAGTCGGCGTCGATCCTGATTGATACCTTCTGAAGCTTCCATCTTATCCATTTTCCAATCCTCTGGGGTCGTTTTGTTTCCTGGCAAGCTGTCGAGAAAATGGTGTGAGTGAAAGAGGACCGATGCCGGTCGAGACCATCGCGCGTGGCGGGGGAGGGGACCGGCAAGGCCGCCGGCCGGCATCGGCGAAGCTGGCCTTGTGCGATGGCCAGCGGACACTGGGAGGCCGAGTTGATGGCGGGCTGCCGTGGCCGCCACCATTTCTACGACGGCCGTTCCCGCCCAATGACTGGAGGTTACGAACCGGCCAGAGCGTTCACATTGGCGCAGAACTCGGCGTAGGGCTTGCTCATCGCCGCGTCGTTGCACTCCCTCTTCATCATTTCCCGCATGTTCTGCGGCATGGCCATGAAGGCTGCCTTGAACTGCGGCATCGGCTTCAGGGTCTTCATCGACGCATCCGTATAAAAGGGCGCCAGGTTGTCGGCGACATCGAGTGCGCCGGCGAGAGCCGTCCCGCCGATAGCGAAAAGTGCAAATCCACCGAGACTGATTGCTTTGACATTCATGGTGTAGTTCCTCTCTTGGTTTTCACCATCGCACCAATGACGGTGGCGCTCAAAGGTACATCTGACGATGAGCAGATGTGATAAGAAGGTTATCTCGGTAACGTACTTAATTATATTGTACGATGGTATCGGCAATACATTTGTGATGCAGGCTATTGTAAATTGGCCTGCCCATAGCACCAAGACAACCGTCGCGCGATGTCGGCCCGCCTATCGAAAGATTTCGCCTTAGGAGGCCGACGCTTGAGGCGTCGAGCTTCGCAAGGCGACTGCCGCTCCAGAAACGGAAACGTGACGCAAGGCAGGCCGTCGGTGGCAAGCCTGCGCCACCAAGGCCTCGCCGCTCTCACAAGGGAAGCGGCTTGCCTGCCTGCTCGGCGACCATATATTCGCTGTACCATGCGGGCCAGTTCTCATCGCGCTGGCCGCCATTTCGCGTCTCATGCTCGCCATGCGCAACCGCCGCACGATGCATTGCAGCCGCAAGCTCGGCTGGCGACGTGAACGTCGTGACATTCGTGTCGACGCGCCCTGGCAATCGAGCGGTGACCTCCTGGAGCAGCCACCGGTTGCCATCCGGATCGCTGAATGACGCGAGCGAGCCATAGCTTGCCCGGTTCGGAGCTAGGCCACCGACCGGACCTGCGTTGCCTCGATGGAACACTTCAGTGACCTCGACCCCGCGCTCCGCTAGTTCGGCGCGCGCTGCCTCAATGTCGGATACGACGAGAAAAAGGACCGGCTTTTCGCCGAGGTGTATCGATGACGGCGAGCCTGGGGGAGTCAGCTGGACGGATCGAGAGCCGTCACCCCTGACAAAGTCCGCATCGACCCGCCAGCCCAAATCGTAGTAGAAGTTCTTGGCGCGATCGATATCGGCAACTGGGATGACAGCGACTTCAAGCTTCATGTCGACTGCGCGCGCCTTCGGGATTTTGGTCGCGACTTCGCCGCTCGCCAGAATGGCGTTCATCTTGATCTCCTTTGCGTATCAGATGCTCTCGCCAGGATTGTCCGGCACCGGGCCGAAAACAATTGCACGAAGGTGTTGGCGATACCTTTGGATTGCTAGGCGCGGACGCGATGCATTCTGTGATACCGGTCACGCAATACGGTGAGCCGGGTGCGTTGAACTCTACTGATTCGAAATACTCTGTTCGGGGGCCGCGAAACCCCGCCGCGCTCAGTCGGACGCGAGGGCTAGGTCGAGCGCCTTCTGCAGCGCTGTGTCGCTAAACGGCTTGATCAGGCATCCGGCCGAACCCTTTTTGAGAAGAATCGGTGGAACCGTTTCGTGCCTTGGTGCCGTAACGAACACGATTGGCATAGACTGGCCTCGGCGCGCCAACTCTCGTTCAAGATCTGGCCCTGTCATACCGGGCATGTAGACGTCAAGAACCAGACAATCTGTCTGATCAATAGCGCTGGACACCAGAAATTCCTCGGCCGAAGAAAACGCTTCGGCACGGAAACCGAACTCTCTCAGCAAATCGGGCAGCGACTCGCGAACAGACTCGTCGTCATCCACAATCGACACAAGGGGGCGGAGGCCGCTCATGCAAAACCTCGGTTTATTGAAGCGCTGACCGGCGTCGATATGACCGAGGAGAAGTGGACAGGTATGTCCGGCCGTACATACTCGTGAATAGAAAAAGAGAAAGTTGCACCGTGACCCTCATTTGCCTCTGCCCAAAGGCGGCCGCCATGGCTTTCGATGATCGAGCGACTGACGGAAAGCCCTATGCCCATACCTTCAGCCTTGGTCGTGTAGAAGGCTTCGAAAAGCCGCTCTGATCCGTGTGGATCAAGTCCGACGCCAGCGTCTCGAACGAAGAGGCGGATATCGCCTTCCTCGCCAAGTTCGGTTCCAAGCACGACAAGTCTTGGACGATCGTCGACCGGGATCGTAGCGTCGGCGGCATTGCGCAAGAGGTTCATGATGACCTGCTGCAATTGAACCCGGTCGCCGCCGACGAAGGGTAGCCCGCCTGCGAGGTGGGTATGAAGCACCACCCGGTTTCGTTGAAGGTCACCGGAAAATAATGCGATCACCTCAACCGCGGCCTCGTTTAGATCGACCGGTTCGATAGTTACAGACTTTTTCTCGAAGAGAGAGCGGAGCCGCGCGATCACCTCGGCCGCCCGATTGCCGTCCCGGATGGTGCGCCGCGCGGTTTCCCGCGCTCCATCGACGTTGGGCGGATCGGCCGCCAGCATCCGCAGGCAAGTGCCAGCATTGATGACAATGCCCGAGAGCGGCTGGTTTACTTCATGTGCGATCGACGCCGTCAGGGCGCTCAAACTCATGATCCGAGTGGTGTATGCGAGTTCGGACCGGACTTTTTCCAGCGCTTCTTCAGCCCGGCGACGTTGCGTGATGTCGAGGACCGCACCGATGTATTCGATCTGACCGGAATCGTTCTTAGCCAGATGGGCAATCAGGTGAAGGTGCTTGACCGTCTGATCGGGCAAGATGATCCGGTGCTGAAACTCAAAATCGCTCTCGCCCCGTTGTGCCTTGTCGAGCATGGCGCCCATCAGGTCCAAATCTTCTGGGTGCACACGACTAGCGATCCGTTCAAGCGTTATGACCGTCCCAGGCTCAAAGTCGAAGATTCGATAGAGAGGTTCCGACCATAAAATCTCGCCCGTTCCAACCTGCCAGGAAATATTGCCCATGCCGGCAAGGTACTGACCCTCCGCCAAGAACGCCTCACTGCGCTTCAGAGCTTCTTCGGCTCGCTTGCGATCATGGATGTCGGTGTTTGTGCCGTACCACTTCACGATGTTTCCGGCTTCATCATGGAGCGGATTTGCACGGAATAGACACCATCGGTACTCGCCGTCATAGCGGCGGAGACGCGCTTCAGCTTCGCCGGGGCGCCCGGACGCAAATATGCCCTGAAGCGTTGCATTTAGACCGGCTGCATCGTCAGGATGGACCGAGGCAGTCAGATCCCAATAGTCGGACAACTCGGTGGTCGGTTCCCAGTCCTTGGAACCCATGGAGAGGCCGACATAATAGAGATAGTGCTCGTTGAAGAATTCAGCAGTACCGTCCGGACGCGCCGACCACACCATTACGGGTATCGTATTGACGATGAGGCCAAGATTGCGCCCTTTTTCCCTGAGGCTCTCGTTTGCTCGCTTGCGATCGTCGATATCTACTATGGTGCCGTACCACTTCACGACATTGTCGATGTCGCCGCGGTGCGGATGGGGTTGGGTCAGGAACCATCGATATTGTCCGTCGTGGCGGCGCAATCTCGCTTCAGCCTCTCCGGGCCTTCCCGAAGCCAGGATAGCCTGCAAGGTCGAAGTTAAGCCAGCTATGTCGTCCGGGTGGACTGATGCGGTCCACCCCCAGCCCTGGGCTTCCTCGGCGGTAATGCCGAGATAGTCGAGAAAATTCCGATTCAAGAACTCGATTTCGCCGTCGGGTTTGGCAGCCCATGCTAAGGCGGGGATTGAACCGAGAATCCGGTGAAGATTTCGTTCGTTTTCTTCGAGCGCCTTCTGAAAATCCTGCTCGGCCGCGGCCAACATCACCTCTCGCTGTCGCAGCGATTCTTCTGCACGTTTTCTGTGCTCGATTTCAACGTTGACCGCGTACCACTCAACGATACGGCCGAGATCGTCGAATACTGGGCTGCAGTTGATTGCGAAATATCGGTATTCCCCGGCAGCGCTCCGCAGACGCGCTTCCATTTCACCCGGTTCACCTGCGGCAAGTATGGACCGCCAACGTTCCAGCAAACATGGCAGATCCTCCGGGTTGATCACTGCCTGCCATCCCAAGGAACGGGCTCGCTTCAGGCTTAGCCCCGTATAGGCAGACCAGCGTTGATTGACAAAATGAGCCCGCCCATCCGGCAAAGCGATCCATATCATGGCTGGCAGCGCATCCAAAACACGGCGCCGATCGATCTCCATCTCGTCCCTTCCCGATCTCGCGTGCGCGAAAATATACGTCGACTTCATGTCGGCGTCTATTGCGCCATGGTGTCGGTCGGCAGTGCAGGAGCTACCCATCTCAGGGGTATTGAGGACACAAATCATCCAATAGCTGGACGCAATTTGCGGTAGCGTTCGCCCTTGGTCAAAGACGAAGACGTCATGGCCTTCACCAAGTCAGCCGCGCAGCGTACGCGTGGATGCGCATCCACCGAGGGACAAAGACCTCGATGATCTGAGAACGACTAAGAACCTATTTGACGAGTTTCGATTGTCGACTTCAACCCACGTGAAGTCGCTCGAGGCGCTCTGCGCACCGAGTATAGCGATACCTGCCTCGACGAGACACGCTCGGCTGATGTCGATCCGATCGACGCTGGCCGTAGGCTTGGAAGGTTGCGAATTTTGCTCTCATAGACCCTATGCGCGCTAAGTCGCGACCCCGACGTCTTAGCTCGTCCTTGACGGGGAAGGGCACCACCTTAGTCAGGTGAACGCCGTCTTCCTTGGAATTGGTGAAGCCGGTGACGCGCTTTCCCTTGACGATGGGCTGCCCCTCGTAGGTCACCTTTTGGAGGGCAGAAGGGGGGCATGATAGACGGCGGCGACTGATCAACGGGATCAACTTCCTGTCGCCGCGCGCACACGCCGGTAGTCGAGCGTAGGCAAGCCGCCCCAGCCCCAGTTGTCCGTGTCGACCTCCTCGATGATGACAAAAGTCGAGTCGAAGGGCTTGTTCAGGACATCGCGCAGAAGCTCGCTGGCGCCCTTGATTAGCGCCGCCTTCTCCTCCGTTGTGACGGACGTTGTTCCTGACTTGGTGCCCTCGCGGGTTACTTGAATGGTAACAATAGGCATGCGGTATCTCCTTGCCAAGTGGATGCGCGAAACTGTTTGGTTAGTGGCCCGCACTTTGCCCGCCATCTACATGCAGGATATCTCCGGTCACGAAGGCTGCCGATTCCAGGTAGAGAATTGCCTCGACGACATCGGCGATTTCGCCCATGTGTCCGACGGGGTGAAGGGCCCCAAGCCCTTCGTGCGTCTCCACCGGATGCATCGGCGTTTTGATGACGCCGGGCGAGACCGCGTTCACCCGGATGCCGCGGCTTGCATACTCGATGGCAAGCGATCTGGTCGCGGCGTTCAATCCACCCTTTGTCAGGGCGGCGAGCGCCGCTGGCACGGCCGCGTTTGGGTGAGCGGCCAGGCTCGTCGTAACCTGGACTATATGGCCGCTGCCGTTCTTCTCCATTTCGGCGGCGGCCCGTTGAGTGATGTGAAAGAACCCAGCGATGTTGACACCCAGGACCGCCATTAAGTCCTCCTCGGTATAGCGGGTGAACGGCTTAGAGATGAAGATGCCGGCGTTGTTGATGAGGGTGTCGATCCGCCCGAACCGTTCCACTCCTGCGGCGATGATGCGCTCGGCCGTCTTGGGATCAGCGATGTCGCCGGACACGACCAGGATGTCGTCGTCGCCCGACCGCTCGATTGACCGCGCTGTTGCGACCACACGGTAGCTCCGACCCCGATACGCGTTGACGAGAGCCGCGCCGATGCCGCGCGACGCTCCCGTGATGACGGCTACCTTTTGATCGTTGCCCAAAGTAATTCTCCTTCCGACCGCTCTTTGTCAAATCGGTGCGATGTAATGCGAATGCTGAAGAAAACCCGGCGCGAAATCGATTGTACGATGGTGTCGTCGATACCTTGGGATTGGTGAGCGAGGATTGTTCAGGGGGCGTTGCACACAAACGCCAATGAGTCGCGTTATCGCGTCAGCAGTGGGTAGTAGAAAGGTAGGGCTCGTGAATGCGCTAACCGCGTCAGCGTCTGCCGCCCTACTATGCCAGGCCGAGCACTGCGGCCATCTTCACAAGATGTGGAAGCGAGCGGGCCTTCATCTTTCGCATGACTTGGCCCCGGTGAGCTTTCACTGTTATTTCGCTGATGCCGAGCTCGAAACCCACTTGTTTGTTCAGTAGGCCGGAGACGACCAGCGCCATGACCTCCCGCTCGCGGCAGCTGAGCGATGCATGGCGATCTTGCAGCGCACCCACCTCCAATTCAAACTCGAGCGCGCTTCTGCTGCGCTCCAGCGCCTCCTTGATGGCAGTCAGCAGCGCGTCGGCGTGGACGGGTTTCATCAGGAACTCAAATGCGCCCGCTTTCATCGCGCTAACAGCCATAGCCACATCACCGAATCCCGTGACGAAGATGATCGGCGTATCGGTCCGCTCGACATTGACGAGTTTTTGCAGATCAAGTCCGCTGATATCCGGAAGATTGACGTCCAAAATCAGGCAATTCGGAACGTTAGGTCGCGGATGAGAGAAGAAAGCCTGGGCGGACTCGAAAATTTCCGGGTACCAGCCAGCAGAGCTGATGAGCGATCTAAGCGACTCGCGGACGGATGCGTCGTCGTCGACCACAAACACGACAGGTTTATCTTGCGGCATAGATGACTTGGGGTCAGCAGTTTTCGCCGACTGTGCGCCTTGCGAAACGTCGTTGACAACCTCCCGCTTGGACCAGCGGGTCACCGCAACGCATCGTTGCAAATTGACAAGCGCCTCTTCAGGGACGTTGATGCGTAAGGGAAGTATCGCGTTATCCCCTTGCGTCTCGCCTGACCGAGCGTCTGCGGCGACGCGTTTGGCTGCCTTCGCAAAAAGGCCAATAGCGCTGGCGGCTGCCCTAATCGCGCGGACGTTGTGCCACTTGGGTTCGTCATTCATGGCGAGGCTCCTGAGTTCGGCAAACGGTAACTTGGCGAGGGAGCGGAGGGTGACGACGATGCAGCGATGCAGGCGGTGGAGTTACGAGCAACGCTCAGTTGCAGTCGGCCCTAGTGACTGATTTCGACCTCTTCAAGTAGTTTGCTGGTATCCTAAGATTCTGTGCTGGATTCGCTATCCAACGATCGGAAGGCGTGCTCATATCAAAGGGTGAGTTGGATAACGCAGATTGCCGTTTTCTGTCCCGCCACGACGCTGCGATTGCGTCGACGGACCTGAGTGTTATTGAGGTTTTACGCAACGCTTGGCTTGAGGAGACTCAGGATGGAAGCGAGCGCGCAGCCTAGACGAATGAACCAACTCCATCACACTTTCGTTTGCTGCACGCCCTGAGTTTCTGGCATACTCTCCAAAGAGATGCCGCTGCCCTCGGACCAGAAATCGATTGTTCACGTGGTCGACGATGACGAATCGTTGCGAGAAGCGTTGCCAGACCTGTTCCTTTCGATAGGGCTCGAAACGCGGACGTATTCAGCCGCACAGGATTTCCTCGCCGCGGCCATTCCGGATTGTCCGGGGTGCCTTATCGTCGATATCCGCTTGCCTGACATGAACGGGCTGGATTTTCAGGCGCAGCTGTCAAAGCTGGGTGTCCAGTTGCCGGTCGTGATGATGACCGGATATGGCGACATTCCCATGTCAGTTCGCGCCATGAAGCACGGTGCAGTGGACTTTCTCCCAAAGCCTTTCAAAGACCAGGACATGCTCGATGCCGTGTTGTCAGCTATTGAACGCGACCGGCAGCGGCGCGCCGTCGATGGTGATGTTTCGAAAATGCGGGAGCGGTTTGCAACACTGACAGCACGGGAGCAGCAGGTAATGCTGCTGGTCACCGAGGGAAAGATGAACAAGCAGGTGGCCGCCGATCTCGGAATCAGTGAGATCACCGCCAAAATTCATCGCGGCGCAGCCATGCGCAAGATGGGCGCGAGGACCTTGGCGGACTTGGTCCGGATGGCGGACATGATCAGCCCCAGGCAGCGGCCGCAAGTGCCGGGCTAACACTCCCGTATAGGTTCCTCATAGCGGCATTACATGCCAGAATATCGATCTTACTATTCACCTTGGCAAAATCCGAGGAAAGGATGATGTGTCAAGAGAGTTCCTAATCGCGGTAGTCGATGATGATGAATCGTTCCGCACGGCTCTCGTCGATAGCCTTGGTTCTTTCGGATATAGTGCACGTGGATTTGCATCTGCGGAGGACTTCATCGCCTGGGAAGCTGACGCGTCTTGGCAATGCGTCATAACTGACATTCACATGCCCGGCATGAGCGGATTTGATCTAGCCCGGCTGCTCACCGGGCGCCGGCGCGGTATGCCTGTCGTTATGGTCACCGCATCTTCAAACCCGGGCATCGACCATCAGGCGGCAGCAATCGGCGTAATCTGTCTGCTTCGAAAGCCATTTAGAACGGAGGAGCTGATCGACTGTGTCGAAAAAGCTCTAAAAATTGAGGAGTCATGATCGGCCGGCAACTCGTAAGAGAATAGCCTGGTCGCATCCAGATTGGGTTGTCAACCATCGATCTCTCGCGCATGCTGGATAAGTCGACTATTGGGCATTGGTACGGATCCTGACTCCAATGACAGAAAGCGGGGAACCGGTGTTTGCGCTGGCCGCGCGCGCTGAGCCCGAGGTGCTGGCGAATGTTCCCCCCACTATCGTTCAGCGCCGGACGGCGCGCGCTTTCCTGCTGGCCCTGCTCTTAATCCTCCTCGGCACTTGGCCGTTTGCGGCCACCAAGCTGCCGGAAATCAACTCGTTTGTGCCGACTCTGGCTGCCGCGCTTTTTGTCAGCGACTGCGTCACTGCAGCTCTTCTGTTTGCCCAGTTCTCCATTTTACGGCAATGGGCACTCTTGGCGATTGCGAGCGGCTACCTGTTCAACGCCCTGATCGTGGTTGCACATGCACTGACGTTTCCGGGAGCGTTCACGCCGACCGGCATCCTGGGCTCGGGATTGCAATCGGCCGTCTGGCTGTACTGGTCTTGGCATTCAGGGCTGCCCCTCGCCATCATCGCCTATGCCTTGCTCAAAGACACGGATCGCACGGCAGATGTCCGCTTCACCGGATATGCCATCAGCCTCAGCATCGCGGGCGTTCTTGCCCTCGTCCTTGGACTGTTCTGGTTTGTTACGCAGCATGAAGATTTGCTGCCTATAACCTTTGTAGACGTGCTTCCTCTCAGCCTATTCCGTCGCGTGATCGGGGGCGTGGTGGTCTTGTCGCTAGGCGGCATTGCTCTTTGGTTGCTGTGGCAACGCCAGCATTCCCTGCTCGATCAGTGGCTTGTGGTCGCCTTGTGCGCGCTCCTGCTCGAGGTGGCCCTGGCGTCCGTGTTGAGTGCCGGCCGCTTCAATCTTGCGTGGTATGCCGGCCGTTTTTATCAGCTCGTGACTGCCACCGTTGTGATGGTGGTATTGCTTGCAGAGATGACACGGCTGTATGCGGGCCTCGCTCGTTCGAACGCGATGCTACAGCAAGAGCGTAAGAGTCTACAGCGCGCGATTGATGCGCAGCGTCGCGAGCGTGACGCTCGACTGATAACCGGCGATGCTGTTGCCGCAACGATTGCACACGAGGTCAATCAGCCCCTTGCTGCTATGATAACGAGGTCCGAAACTGGCTTACGCTGGCTCGATCGCGCGATTCCCGAACTAGATAAGGCGAGAACGGAGTTCATGAAGATCGCCGCTGACGGGCATCGCGCTGCTGCGGTTATCGAGAGCATTCGCGCGAATTTCCGGAAGGATGAACGCGTCAGAACTTCGTTCGACGTCGACAACCTCATTGAAGAAGTGATCGCCTTGCTTAAGGACGATCTGAAAAGTCACCGGATATTGGTCAAGGTTGAACGAATCGCGTGGCCGCTGCGGGTGACGGGAGATCGAATTCAGGTGCAGCAGGTACTTCTCAATCTCGTCACGAATGCAATTGAGGCCATGATTAGCGTGGATGGTCCGCGGGATCTCGCCGTCAGTTCCAGTCTTCGGGACGATGGCGATGTCATGATTTCGGTAGCTGACACAGGCATGGGTATCGACGCACGGGACCTGCAGAGGGTGTTCGATCCACTCTTCACCACCAAATCTCAAGGGATGGGAATGGGCCTATCGATCTGCCGTTCGATCATCCAAGCGCACGACGGCTTGATCTGGGTATTGCCCAACGTGCCACGGGGCTCAATATTTCAGTTCGTTTTGGCATCATCCGTCGGCACGGGGTGAGGGCCTTAAGAGTCGAGACCACGCACCATTTGATCATCATTTCGGAGTCGTCGCGCATTGGACTGCATAGGAGTCGGAATCAGCTGTACTCCCCGTCTAAGCGCGTGCGTTCTTCCATTCGCCGGGTTAGCGGGCCGTAGGATCGATCGCCAGCGTTCGAGTAGCTGCGGCAAGTTTCGGGATTAAGTACGGCCTTCACTCCCAGCAGTGACCTTCGCATCGGTGTGGGCCGGACTTGATCGACGAAGTCGATCTGCCCGTCAGGCACCGCAGTCCATATTGTGGCCGGCAACGCATCCGACAGGGGAGAGATTGATCTCCATTGCCATCCGTTCGCGCGTGCGAGGTTTAGGTGATTTTTGCGCCACCACAATGTGACCGTCCCGTTGTCTCTGTTGCCGCCAATACAAAAGTATCGCCGACACCATCGGGCAATAGATTTGCTTTCTCTGACAGTCGATCTCTGTGCGGCAGCCCAACAGGTCGGGTATACAAGGGGAGGACGTGATGTCAGCAAGATCACTATCGCCCACAGAGCGGGAACTACTTGCCGCGACGGCTGCCGCAGGGGTTGTCGGCTTGCTTCCCGGGACGCTCCGGGCATGGGCCCGAGATGGTTCAATCGGCCCATTCTCCGCCAATATCCCACAGGTGGAGATCACCAAGCTTTGCCAGCGCATTTGCCGCGACCCGGTGTCCGGACCAAGAGACGATCGATGACCGGTCGCGGGGCGTGCAGTTCGCAAGATTGCAGGGGATCGTCCGCTACTGGGGAGCCGAGTACTACTGGCGCAACGACGAAGCTACGCCGAACGATCTCCCGCATCATTACCGAGATCGACAGGCTCGGCATTCACTTTGTCCACGTCCGTTCGAAGCATCCCAATGTCCTGCCGCTAATCATGACGCATGATTGGCTGGGCTTCGTTTCGGCAGATCAAGACGATCGGCCCGCTCACGGATCCAACGGCACTCGGCGGAGGCCCGCAGGATGGTTTCGAACCGGTTCCGCCGTAAATGCTTTAGGTTCGACTAGAAGTCCGTCGTGGCCTGCATCCGTCCAGAAACAGTCGGGCGCAATAGCGCGCGCGTTTCGCGATCTCGGAGCGGCTCGGCGGCGTGCGCTGGCCGAACATAAGGGCGCGCTGGGGTTCCATGATCATCATGCCCCTGAGCATGCCGACCGCCACCGACGGCTCATCGATCTCGATCCTGCCGCGGTCACACTGTCGCTTCACCCAGCGCTCCATCGTCTGGGTGGTGCGGCGGATCGCGAACTCGAAGAAGGCAGAAGCGATTTCCGGAAAGCGTTCGCACTCGGCATAGACCAGGCGAAGTGTCGCGGGCGTCTCCTCATCGAGGGTCAAAGTGCCATAGGAAATGAGAATGTGTTCGAGCGCCTCCTCAATGGGCAACGCATCGAGATGCTCTTCGTCAATCTCCAGAATGAAACGCGAGATCCGATTCGAGACAACGCTTTGAAACAACTCGGCCTTGGTCGGGATCAAACGGTACATGGTCTTCGTGGAGACGCCAGCGCGGTGCGCGACGCGACCCATGCTGGCCCCTGCATAGCCACTGGCATGAAACTCGTCACGTGCGGCTGCGATGATGAGCTGCCGCGTCTCCTCGTCCGGGCGAACCTGCGGTCGTCCGCGCGACCGCTTTGCGACTTTGGTATTATGGACCATGATCGTTTTCCAAAACCCCTTGACTCTCAGTTTCGGCCTGCCTATGTTTCGGAAACTATCAGTTTTCCTAAATAAGGCAAGCCGGTGACCCGGCGCCCCAGCCACGGGGAAAGGAAGCTTACCATGAGCGAGCACCAGGCAGTCTTCACCGCGGAGAAGGCTCTCCCCACCGCCGAGGCGGCACCCGGCCTGGAGCTGCCGCGAGAGCTTCCCATTACTGTTCCGCAGGTTCCGACGGTAGTCGCTGACGTGCCGAACACGTCGCGCAAGCGCTTGCTGCGGAACCTGCTGCTAGCCGGCGCGGCCGTCGCCGTCCTCGCGGGCGCTGCCGATTTCGGCTGGCAGTATTGGACTGTCGGCCGCTTCGAGGTCTCGACCGACGATGCCTATGTCAAGGCCGACAACACGACGATCGCGCCGCGAATCTCCGGCTACATCGCGGCAGTGCTAGTGGATGACAACCAGCCCGTGACGGCGGGGCAGGTCCTCGCCCGCATTGACGATCGCGATTTCAAGGTGAATCTCGAGCAGGCCAGGGCCGAGGTCGGGGCAGCCAAGGCCAACATCGCCAACAAGCAGGCGGCGATCGTCGCCCAACAGTCCGCGATTGAGGCGGCGCAGGCCACGGTTGCGCTCGATCGGGCAAACGCGACGTTCGCCGAGCAGGACGACCAGCGCTATGCCGAACTGGCGAAGAAGGGCTACGGCAGCGTCCAGAACGCCCAGGAGGCGGCCTCGAAGATCGCCGCGGCGCGGGCAGCCGTAACGCGCGATACCGCCGTGATCGGCACCGCAGCCAAGCAGCTCGATGTGATCAAGGCCGAGCTTGCGCAGGCGCAGGCGGCGCTGAGCCGCGCCCAGGCAGCCGAGGCACAAGCCGAGCTGAACCTCTCTTACACCGCTCTCGTCTCGCCGGTTGACGGCGTGATAGGCAACCGCACCTTGCGGATCGGCCAATATGTCCAGACCGGTTCGCAGCTGATGTCAGTGGTGCCAAACCAGACCCCCTATATCATCGCCAACTACAAGGAGACCCAGCTCGCCAACGTGCAGCGCGGAGAGCCGGTGGATATCAAGGTAGACTCCTTTCCCGGGCAGGTCTTCAAGGGCCATGTCGACAGCCTCTCGCCGACTAGCGGCCAGGAATTCGCGCTGCTGCCGCCCGACAACGCGACCGGCAATTTCACCAAGGTGGTGCAGCGCATCCCGGTGAAGATCGTGCTCGACCGGACAAGCCCGCTTTCCGTCGTGCTGCGCCCCGGCATGTCGGTCTACCCGACGATCGACACCAAGGCTGTGGCAACCCAGGTCGCCTCGGCATCGGAAAGCATCCACTGACACCGACCGGACGCCCGTTTCGCCAGCCAGACATGGCAGGAGAGTGCGATGGCCACCATGACGCAAAACATCCAGGTCGGTTCTCCCGGTTCCGCCACCGTAGCGGCGCCTCTTCCCGAGAGAGCGAGCACGATGGCATGGATCGCCGTCCTCGCCGCGATGATCGGCGCATTTATGGCCATCCTGAACATCCAGATCACCAACGCCTCGCTGCTCGACATCGAAGGCGGCATCGGCACCGGCGTCGACAACGGCGCCTGGATCTCGACCTCCTATCTCATCGGCGAGATCGTGGTGATCCCGCTAACGGACTATCTGAGCCGCGTCTTCTCGTTCCGCCGCTACATGCTGGCGAACGCCGTGCTGTTCCCGCTCTTCTCGGCGGCCTGCGCCTTCTCCCACGACCTCGGTTCGATGATCGCCCTGCGCGGCCTGCAAGGCTTCGCCGGCGGCGTCCTCATCCCGATGGCCTTCACTATGGTGCTTACCAGGCTCCCTAAGGCGCAGCAGCCGCTTGGGTTGGCACTGTTCGCGCTCTCCGTCACCTTCGCGCCGGCGGTCGGCCCGACCATCGGCGGCTACCTGACCGAGAATTACAGTTGGCAGTCCATCTTCTTTGTCAATACGCCGCCCAGCATCGTGATGATCGTTGCTCTGTTCTTCACACTGGAGAAGAAGCCGATGCAGCTGTCGCAGCTCAAGGAGGGCGACTGGGCCGGCATCGCTACCATGGCGATCGGGCTTGCGGCCCTGCAGACGGTACTCGAGGAAGGCAACAAGGAGGACTGGTTCCAGTCGCCGTTCATCGTGAAGCTCGCGCTGACGGCGGCCGTGTTCCTGACCGTCTTCGTGGCGATCGAGCTCACCGTGGCGAAGCCGTTGGTCCAGCTGCGTCTCCTCAAGCGGCGCAATTTCGGCATCGGCATCGTCGTCAACGTGCTGGTCGGCGTCGCGCTGTTCGGCACCGTCTACATCCTGCCGCAGTATCTAGGCCAGGTACAGCGCTACAACGCCGAGCAGATCGGGCTTGTGCTGGCTTGGACCGGCCTGCCGCAGCTGCTCATCATTCCGTTCGTGCCGCTGCTGATAAAACGCTTTGACGTGCGGTATGTCGGCTTTGTCGGTATTAGCATTTTCGCCGCAAGCTGTTTCATGAACATCACCCTGTCGCTGGACAGCGCCGGCGACCAGTTCTTTCTGCCCAACCTCGTGCGCGCCATAGGCCAGGCTCTGGTGCTGACCCCGATTACCGTGATCACCACGGCGGGCATCGCACCGAGCGAGGCCGGCGCCGCGTCGGGCCTGTCGAACATGCTGCGCAATCTCGGCGGCGCGGTCGGCACGGCGATGCTTGCGACGGTGCTGACCAAGCGCGAGCAGTTCCATTCGAACATCATCGGCCAGTCCGTCACCTTCGCACGCGAGGAAGTGCGCGACAGAATCGCCCAGCTGACACAATACTTCATGGCGCACGGGGTCACCGATCCGGCTGTCGCGCAGCACAAGGCAGTCGCTGCGATCGGCGCCACGGTGCACCGCCAGGCTCTCATCCTGGGGTTTAGTGACACGTTCGCGGTGATTGGTGTCGTACTTTCGCTCGCCGCGGTTGCCCTGCTCTTTGCCCGCAAGATCCAGATCGGCGGTGCTAGCGGCGGTGGAGGCCATTAGCGACCCGAACCGCCTGCCGGCGGACCTATTATTGCCGATACCAACGTGCAATGGATTGACCTGCTTGAAAGTCGATCTCTGTGCTGGAACCGAGCAGAGTCGGGGACTCTAGCCCGTCCTATTCACGAGGAACTTCGTTCCCTCGTCGCTGAGCGTGTGTGAGGCGTCTTTTCCCCGCAGCTGAGACTGGACCTTGGAATGCGCTGGAGGTCGGCTGATGGAGCTTCATTGCGCTAGGCGCCGTCTGCCTTGCTGGGCGTCCACATCAATCTGCATGTGATCGTGCCGCCCGAGATCGCGCGGTGCTCGCCGCGGGCGAACCGGTTTCCACCTTTGGTCCGATTGCTCACTGCCCTCGCCAATCCGAAAGTATTGCCGATACCATCGTGCAATAGATTTGCGCGTCCTGATAGTCGATCTGTGTCGCACCCGAACAGATCGGGCAGACAGAGGAGGATGTCATGTCAACATTACCGCTCTCGCCTACGCGGCGTGAACTTCTTGCCACCGCAGCTGCGGTCGGGGCCGTCAGCCTGCTTCCCGACCCGCTGAACGCGGCAGCGGGCGGCGACTCGGTCCGCCCCTTCACGTTCAACGCCTCAGACGAAGAGCTGGCCGAGCTTCGACGGCGCATCGCTGCCAGCCGCTGGCCCGACCGCGAAACGGTCGCGGACAATTCGCAGGGCGTGCAACTCGGGACGATCCAGAAACTCGCGCGCTACTGGGAAACCGACTACGACTGGCGCAAGGTCGAGACGCGGCTCAACGCCTTGCCGCAGTTCATCACCGAGATCGACGGGCTCGACATTCATTTCATCCACGTTCGTTCAAAACATGAGAATGCTCTGCCGCTGATCGTCACGCACGGGTGGCCCGGCTCGATCATCGAGCAGCTGAAGATCGTCGATCCGCTGACCAATCCCACAGCGCACGGAGGCAGTGCGTCGGACGCTTTCCATCTGGTGATTCCGTCGCTGCCGGGCTTCGGGTTTTCAGGCAAGCCAACCACGACCGGCTGGGACCCGGCCCGCATGGCACGTGCCTGGGGCGTGCTGATGAAGCGCCTCGGATACACGCGGTTTGTGGCGCAAGGCGGCGATTGGGGTGCGATGGTCTCGGATGTGATGGGTACGCAGGCGCCTCCCGAATTGATCGGCATTCACCTCAACTGGGTTTTCGCGGTTCCACCAGACATCGATAAGGCGATCCAGACCGGCAGCCCGCTGCCCTCCGATCTCTCAGTCGACGAACGACGGGCGTGCGAGCAACTGGCCTTCTTCTACAAGACAGGTGTGGGCTACGCCGTCGAGATGGCGAACCGCCCACAGACATTGTACGGACTCGGAGATTCACCGATCGGCCTGGCAGCCTTCCTACTCGACCACGACCCGCGCAGTTATGAGCTCATCGCACGCGCCTTTGACGGACAACCCGGCGGCCTCACGCGAGACGATGTCCTCGACAACATCACGCTCTACTGGTTGACGAATACGGCGACGTCGTCGGCGCGTATCTATTGGGAAAACAAGTTCGCCTTTTTCGCCCCGAAAGGGGTCGCCATACCCGTCGCCGTGAGCGCCTTTCCTGACGAGGTCTGTACAATCCCGCGGAGTTGGGCGGCGCGGGCGTATCCCAAGCTCATCTACTACAACAAGCTCGATAAAGGCGGGCACTTCGCCTCCTGGGAACAGCCAGAGGTCTTCTGCAGTGAGCTTCGGGCAGCGTTCAGAACCCTCCGTGGATCCATCTGAAAAACGTCGGCGCGCCCATTGACCGGCGAAGACAAACCAGTGGGTAGTAGCCGCTGTACTCGCAACGGCAATCGAAGTACCGATTGCCGGTTCTTAGCCTGGAGATTCATGGCAGGTGGCGGATGCGGGGCAACCGTTGAAATGGCGTAGGATTTGTTTGCTTTGGCCGATCCGCGCGATGTTCCGAAGACCACACCACCCATGAATAATCCTACGCTGCCGCTGACGGGTTTGTCATCTGTTCGCAGCAACTCTGTCCTCGCCCGTTTCGAGTTGGGGATGCCGCCCCGGACAATGGCGTACTCGCTCTGGCCAGGGTGGAAATGCGGCTGCGTGTCGCCGAGCGTCTGGCGCCGTTCGAGCGGCTTGCCAACTCTCAAGACAATAAATCCCGAGGAGATCAACATGAGCAGTACTCAGGAGCGCAGCGAAACTGCAATCGGGACTCCGAAAGCACGGACGCTCGACATGAAGTTCGAGATCGTGGTCATTCCTGTTTCGGACGTTGATCGCGCCAAGAGTTTTTACTGCGGCTTGGGGTGGAGGCTCGACGCCGACTTCGCTGCCGGTGACGACTGGCGCGTGATCCAGTTCACGCCGCCCGGTTCCGAGTGCTCGGTCATTTTCGGCAAGAACGTCACCGCGGCAGCACCCGGCTCCGCTCAGGGACTGTACTTGATTGTCTCTGACATAAAGGCCGCCCGCAACGAGCTGCTTGGTCGCGACGTCGACATCAGCGAGGTTTTTCACGACGCGGGCGGCGTGTATGCGGGCACAGACGAGCCCTACCTGTTTGGGCGAGCTCGGGTCAGCGGCCCGGATCCCGAGCACCGCAGCTACCGCTCGTACGCCTCGTTCAGCGATCCGGACGGCAACGGCTGGCTGCTCCAGGAAGTCACCGCGCGATTGCCCGGGCGTGTCGAAGCGAACCTCACGACATTCACCTCGCCGACCGAGCTGGCGGCCGCGCTCCGACGCGCCTCGGCCGCCCATGGCGAGCACGAAGCGCGGACGGGCGGCCAGCGTGATGAAAACTGGCCGGACTGGTACGCCGCGTACATGGTGGCGGAGCACGCCGGCAAGGAGCTGCCTTTGTGATCAGCGGCTAAGACGTCATCATCATCGGCGGCGGCTCGCCAGGCGAGCACTGCGCCGGTGCGCTTGCAGAAGGCGGGCTACGCGTCGCGCTCGTCGAGGCCGAGCTGGCAGGCTGCGAATGCTCCTACTTGGCCTGCATTCCGTCCAAGACACTGCTGTACCCCGGGAGGCGGTGGCTCCGGCGTTTGTCGCTCGGGGCGGCGGTACAACGCAAATGTAAGGTAAATGATATGACGATGAAATCGACACTTGGGGGCTCGATCCTGGTGACCGGAGCGGCCGGGGACATTGGTGCTATCGGCCGCCACCTCACCGGAATGCTGCTCGCCAAGGGGCATAAGGTGCGAGCCTTGGTACGGCGGGAGGATGAACGCGCTGAGGGCTTGCGCCAGCTCGGGGCCGAGGTTGTGCAGGGCGATCTGACGGATCTTGCCTCGGTGCACCGTGCGGTCGAAGGTTGCCCGCGCATCTATTTCGGAATGTCGATCTCGGCGGCTTATCTCGAAGCGACGGTGAACCTAGCAGCGGTGGCGCGCCACCACGGCGCCGAGGCATTTGTGAACATGTCGCAGATGACCGTGACACAGATGAGCATCACCGATACCACTGGCAGCCCGCAGCACAAGCTGCACTGGCTTGCGGAACAGGCATTGGCCTGGTCGGAGCTGTCGGTTGTCACCGTGCGGCCGACGGTTTTTCTCGAAAGCTTCTTCCTGCGTCTCGCCAAGGCAAGCGTCCGGGACAATGACGAGCTGGCGCTGCCGCTGGGCGACAGCAGGACCTCGCCCGTATCGTCTGTCGATGTGGCGCGCGCCGTTTCCGTGATCCTCGACGAGCCTACCTCTCACATTGGCCACGTTTACAATCTGACCGGATTCGAGTCCGCCGATTTGGACCATTATGCGCGGGTCTTCTCCGAGGTTCTCGGCCGAACGATACGCTATCGCGACGTCCCGCTCTCCGTATGGACGGATGCGCTTCGCGGGTCTGGAGTGCCGACGCACCTACTGAACCACCTCGCAGTGATGGCCGAACTTCACTTGCAGGGGCGCTATGACCGCCTGACGGATGACCTGGTCAAACTCACCGGCAAAACGCCGACAAGCACGTACGACTTCGTGAAATTGCACGCCGCCGAATTCACGCGGGGTGAAGCCGCGGCGGCTTGAGGTGCTGGCCGCCGTGTGCCGCCAGGGTGCACAATCAACCGCGATAACAAGGGCCTGTCTATGGACAAGATCAAGGATCCCGAGAAAATAGATACCCGTCGACGCCTCTTGGTCGGCGCCGCGGCGATGGCAGTTGCAGCCGTGGAATTCGCGGTAAATGCGCGGGGAGAGATTATCACCCAGACAAATACGTCCGACCTGGGCGGAGTGCCGAGATCGTTCGGCTCGCTCAAACAGGTCAACGCCGGATCGCTGAACGTCGGATATGCCGAGCTAGGGCCCGTCGACGGCGCGCCTGTCGTCCTGCTCCACGGCTGGCCATACGACATCCACACCTATGTCGACGTCGCGCCTCTTCTGGCAGCCAGAGGATACTGGGTTATCGTGCCCTATCTGCGCGGCTATGGCAGCACACGCTTCCTGTCGGACGAGACGATGCGCAACAGCCAGCAGTCGGCGTTCGCCGTGGACACGGTCGCCCTCATGGATGCGCTGGGCATCGAAAGAGCTATTGTCGCCGGCTGCGACTGGGGCGCCCGCACGGCAAATATCGTCGCCGCTCTCTGGCCAGCACGGTGCAAGGCGATGGTTTCGGTGAGTGGGTATCTGATTGGTAACCAGCACCTCGGCATGGTGCCGCTGCCGCCGAAGGCCGAACTGCAGTGGTGGTATCAATACTACTTCGCCACCGACCGCGGCCGCGACGGCTACAAGAAATACAGACGTGAGTTCGCCAAGCTGATCTGGCAGCTCGCTTCGCCCAAATGGAGCTTCGATGAGGCTACCTTCGAGCGCAGCGCTTCGGCTTTCGACAATCCAGATCATGTAGCGATCGTAATCCACAATTACCGCTGGCGGCTCGGGCTGGCTGAAGGTGAACATCAGCATGACGAACTGGAGCGGCTGCTCGCGCAAGGCCCCCCAATCAGCGTGCCCACGATTACACTCGAGGGCGACGCTAACGGCGCGCCGCATCTGGATCCAAGTGCGTACGCCAAAAAGTTCTCGGGCAAGTATCAGCACCGGTTGATCGCGGGCAATATCGGTCATAATTTGCCGCAAGAAGCGCCGCAGGCCTTCGCTCAGGCTGTGATAGATGTTGATGGCATTTGACAGCGATCTGGACACGGTTCCTGCTGAGCGAGACTCCGCGACCGGCACCGACCACTTGTCATTGGCGGCATCGCGCGGCGTGTAAGCTGGACGGGCCGCGCATACTTAGGCCTGTTCGTGGTTCAGCTGCGCGCTAGACTAATCGCATCCCAACAACGTCCGCGGGCACACTGCCGACGTGTGGCGCGCTGTTGCCAAATCTACCTGCAGACCGACATCTGGTACGCCAGTGGTTTTTCCGCGTGTTCCGCCACGCAAGGTTGTGAGGCTAGGGGATCTCATGCGGCCCGCTCGCGGGGCAGATAGTCCCAAAGTATTGACGACACCATGGTCCAATAGATTTGCGTTCACACTTGATCGAATCTGTGTGTCGTATCCGTTTAGGCAGTGTGCGGACAGGAATTTGCACCATGAAACTCTGGTCTCTTATCACACAGTCCGCATCAGCCTTTTGCGAATTCGTCGCACCTCGCTACCGACCCGAGCTCCACTACATGCGCGGCCCAGGACCAGCCTACGCGCGCCGCGCGGTCATGGTCGAGGCGAGGTGCGTATTGCCGAGCGGCGAACGTCGATGACGATCGTCCAATAGATTTGCCTGCTCGCTTGACCGATTCTGTGCATCTCATCCGAGTAAGCCGATGTGCGGACAGGAAATCGCACCATGACACTCCGCCACATCGCTGGCTGGTGGCTTCGCCTTCGCCGGTTAGTCGATGGAGACTGCTTGGAAGATTTTTCCGGTTGCCTCCGATGGAGAGAGGGACATGATCGAACAACAGACACGGACATCCTGGTATCGCAGCATGGACGAAAACACCGCTGCGGTGGCAGGCACTGATCCGCGAATACTGCTCGCCTCGATCGTCCACGATTTCAACAATCTCCTCACCCCGATCGTCACGATCATGGAGGAATTGCAACGTCAGCAGGCCGGCTCGCCCAGGCAGCTCAAACGCATCAACGGAGCGATATTTTGCGCATTCCGCGCCAAAACACTGGCACGACAGCTGCTCGATTTTGCGCACGCCCGGAAACTCCGGCCTGCGGCAGTGGATATCGGCCAGCTTCTGGACTCCCTGGAGCCGATCCAGGGAAGCGTGTTGCCTTCGGGCATCATCATTCGGTTCGATGTTGCCGACGATCTTCCAGCGGCCTTCATCGACCGCCAGCTAATGGAGCGGGCATTGCTCAATCTGGTGCTAAACGCCCGCGATGCGATGCCGGACGGCGGAGAGGTCGTCGTTGCCGCCGCCATCGATCGAGAGCCCGGAAGCCGTACCGCGACGCGCGAACCGATGATCCGCCTATCGGTTGCTGATACCGGTATCGGTATGGAGCTGGCGACGCTGCGAAGTGCGGGGGTGCCCTACTTTTCGACGAAAACTAACGGAACAGGCCTGGGCCTGGCGATGGTGAGCCAAGTGATGGAAAGTCAAGGCGGTGGGCTGTCGGTCACAAGTACGCCACACCACGGCACTGCGATTGACCTGTGGCTGCCGGTGATGCCGTCTTCCATTGCCGGCTCACGTTGACGATCGAACGGAAAATTCCCCACTCCGGCCGGAACTCCACAAGCCCGATTTACTCCCGTACCTGGATGATCTCGTCCGACTTCTTGTCGCACAGACCGATGCCAAAGTATCGACAATACCATCGTGCAATGGATTCGTGTCCGTCTTCAGTTGGATAAAAATCATTCCGGGAGAAGTTGCCAATGCGCATGCCATTGCCTTTCTATTCCGTTCTTTCGCAGACGGCGGAAAGCTTGTTTCCGTCCGGATCGCGGACGTAGCATGCATAGAAATTTGCGTGCCGGCTTGCCGTCGTCGGTGCCACCTGAGGCTAGTGCCGCAGCATAGAAGGCATCGACGGAAGCGCGGCTCGGCGCATCGAGCGCCACCATGGAGCCGTTGCCCACAGTGGCGGCCTTCTTGTTGAACGGGATCGTAACCCATAGGCGACTGCGGCTGTCGCCCTCTGGCGCATAACCTATCTCGACCTCGTCGGCCCGATGGCAGGTATAGCCGAGGGCGCCGAGCGCAGCATCATAAAAGTCCCGAGCGCGATCAAGGTCATGTGTCCCAAGTGTGATGTAGAGAAGCATATGTAGCAAACCGGAATTTTTGCGAGCGATCGGAAACGCGCTGTTCCGAATTGCACTCAGCGTTCAAGGCGGCAGCGCTCCCTTGCTTAACAGAAGGAGCAGATCATGTCAGGAGATCAAACCTCACCGGCCACCTTGCCACGGATGATGCTGGCCATCCAGGCCGGGGCGTTTGGAGGCATCGAACAGTTGCAGCTGTTATCGATACCTGTCCCGACCCCGCGCAAGGGAGAAGTTCTCGTAAGAGTTGGCGCTGCGGGGTGGGCCCCTGGGATGCGCTCGCGCGCGAGGGAAAGATCGGGCTCGCACTACCTTTGCCGGTGACTCTCGGCGCCGATCTATCCGGCGTTGTCGTCGAGGTCGGCGAGGGTGTCGAAGATTTGACGAGCGGCGATGCGATTTTGGGAGTTACGAACAATCACTTCGTCGGAGCATATGCGGAGTTTGCGGTGGCGGATGCCTACCGAGTGACGCTCAAACCGGCAGGACTTGGCTTCGTCGAAGCCGGCGGGATCCCGGTCGTTGCCGCGACGGCCCGGTCGATGCTTTTCGACTATGGCGGGCTGCAAAGTGGCCAGCGCGTTCTTGTCCACGGGTCCGCCGGATCAGTCGGCAATCTGGTCGTTCAGCTTGCTCATCATGCCGGCGCGGAGGTGATCGCCACCTGCCGTGCCCGCGACGTCGCTTTCGTGACGAAAATGGGGGCCGATAAGGTAATCGACTTCGAGGCCACTGACTTCGTTTTGGCTGATGAACCCGTCAATCTGGTCATCGATACGGTTGGCGGGGAAACACAGCGCCGGTCTTTCGATGCTATCGTTCCGGGGGGCAGGCTGGTTTCCGTAGTCTCAGCGCCCGACGAGGCATTGGCCGCAGAAGCACAGGTGCAGGCGCATTACTTCATTGTGGACGTGCGACATCCGGCGCTGGAGGAGCTTGGCGCTCTGTTCGCGGATGGCACCCTTCGGGCGAACATTGGTGAGGTCTTGCCGCTCGCCGAGGCTCCGCTTGCCCATGAGATGCTCGCCGGCCGGCCGCATCGCCGTGGGAAGATAGTGCTCGATATCGACTCCGGCTTTAGGAACTGTTGAGTTACGCCAGCGAAGCAAAACACGAAGAAATCGTGAACTGGAATTGAGTGCCGAGCACGTGCCCAACAGCTGGAGAGAGGGAAGGGGAAAAAAGGTGAAGGGGGTTCGTCCGCCCGCAGGTGAAGCCGGAAGGTCGGCGCTGTTCCGCGCAGCGGATACGCGTCGGTCCTGCAGAACGCCGCACCGGCCGCCGGGAGGAACAACGTAGAGACCCTCTTTTGGCGTGCGAGGGAGAGAGGGCGGAGCCCTATTTTCCTCTCTCGACTTATCAACGTCGGCGGTGATCGCGGCCGCCCTCTGAACTGAAAGGAGCCGTCGCCGGCTTACGCCAGACCGCGGGTGTATGGCAGCCGCAGAAGACAGGATATCGCGGCTGCAATGACCGATCGACACAGGGAGCTGCATATCGCGCCTGGTATCTTGTCGACGCGGCATTCGGGATACATCGCTCAAACCATCGCATTCGCAAATTGTTGCCGCCGATCACCGCACGGGTCGCTAAGTGGCCTTTCACGTCATAATTTCTGCATTTGGGACGTGTGTCTTGATGAGAAGGAGAGCCGCAGCGGCAGCCCAGCACTTTGCGACCACACTTCACGCCCCCCTCTCAGAAAGCTCGTCGTATAACGACGAACCCCGTCTGACCGTTCGGGTCGTCAGGTCTCAGTCGATGCGAAGGCTCTGCTCCATCGCGTAGCACTGGTCCCAGATGAACACATCATAGCCGGCGAGCCGAGACTGCCACTTGGGCGTGACGGTATTCACGCATTTCACAACGACGCGGTCGATGTAGTTGTCGTAGACTGCCCAGGGATTGGGCTTGTCCTCGGCTTCCATTTCTTCGCCCGGTGTCGTTGATTTGAGGGCAGCAGCGGCAGCTGCCTTCAGGTCATTCATGAATTCGAGTTGCGTCCGTACATCGGAATGAGTGCCCACGCGATTAACATGGCCTCCAACGAGCGTTTCGAACGGCAATGTGTCGATGTACGCAACCTGGTCAAAGTAACCCGGGATGTCCTTGGCAAGCGCGAAGCGACGCCATGGCATCCAGCCAGGGAAGATCACATCGACCACCATCAGGACCTTCTGTTCGGGAGCATAGATGAAGATGTTTCCTGGCTCATGGGGGCTGCTGCCGGGATAGCTAAGCTCAAGAACCTGGCTACCGACCTTCAGGGTGTAGTGATCCTTGAACGTGACCGTAGGCACAGGGCGTCTCGGATCCTTCGCCCGTTCCAGCAGTCGCAGGGTCTCTTCTTGGGCGATGATAATTGGATGACCGCCGAGGTCGTCTACGCCGCCAATATGATCTACATGCGCATGGCTGTAGACGACATGTGTGACAGGCTGGTTCGTCACCTCGGCGATAGCCTGGTGTATGTGGCCCGAGTATCCCGGAGGTGCGTCGATCACAACAACGCCTGTCTCGTACACCAGGAACATCGACTGGTATCCGTTGTCGGTGATCACGTAGAGGCCACGGCCCAGCTGTTGGGTCCGGTATCCCTTCTTCGGGTCGATGGCCGGGGTTACGTCTTCCTCGGGAATCGGAAGATAGTGGTCGACGCGCGTGCCTATCGGCGCCAGCGACGGCATACTCTGGTAAGGGGCGCCAGGCTGTCCCGGCAAGGTCTCGGCGCGGGCGCCCTGAGTTGGCGCTAAACCGAGTCCAACAGTGACCAACATGGAGCCGGCCTTCGCCGCCGCCCTCAAAAGACCCGAACGGAAGAGAAGCATAACAAACCTCCTGTTTCAAATAATGTTCGCAGGGAGGATTTGTCGATAAATTTCGAGGGTTGTTTATTATCCTTAGGTATCGCGAATACTATGGTATCAAATTTCCCCGCGCCCAGCGTCACAATTCTGCCAGCAAGTTTTAGGTCCAACGCCCGGGCAGCCGAAACGGTATTTCAATCGAGCGGAGCGGAGTTTCGCGCCAACGTGAGCTTGGCGGGATCGCACACCGCCTACGGCGCGGACGTGGAGGAAACATGTCCCTGACACCACGCTTTGCGCCTCCACGAGTCGTTGCGCAACGGCGGGTCTAAACCTGCGAGTGGCATTCGCGATCGTTGAGTTTCAGCTGCTCCACGGTTCACCTTCCGGAGCGCCCCGGCAGAGTTTGTCGGGCAGCACCTCTCGCCCGGTGTGAACTCAAGCGATCCCGAATTTATGCAAAAGCGCTCGCCTGTTGGGGGTGAGCCATCTGGAAAGACATGACCTTGATGCGCGCCGCAACGAGCGCAGACAATCTCCGTTCTGCTCATGCCATAGCGCGTATCTTGTATGCTCCGGAGATGTTTTTTGGCGAGCGGCGCAGTGAAGCTCGGCCAGCCTGTGCCGCTTTCAAATTTAGCGACGGCTCTAAACAGCGGTAGCCCACACAATCGGCAGGTGTACACCCCTTCCCGTTTCTCGTGGAGGGAAAACCGCAGAACGGAGCCTCTTCGCCATGGTCTAGCAGTAAATGCCGCTCTTCCGCGGTTAGGTCTGCGGTAAGCTCCTGCATCTGTGCCCTGCTGGGTGGTGTTAGATCAAAACCGAACGCGTCACGCATTGCTATCGCCTTATCGTATTTACCAGCCACCAACGTTGGCCGATGTTTCCGACGCGACCGATGTCTTCGATCGAGCCACCGGGGGGACCGGGTCCAGTTTCAAGGGCCGGGATCAAAGGGGTTTTTACGCTGATGCTGCTGATCAACTGCTTCGAAGCCTACCCCCTCACAGCGGCAGCTGTTTGCCGGCCTGCTCGGCCACCATGTATTCGGCGTACCAGGCGGGCCAATTCTGGTCCCGCTGTCCGCCTTCCCGCTTCTCATGTTCGCCGTGCGCGGCCTCCGCACGCCGGAGCGCGATCGCGAGGTCATTCGATGAAGCGAAGCTGGTGTCGTCGCCATCCACCCGTCCAGGCAATCGCGTAGTGACCTCCTGGAACAGCCATCCATTGCCGTCTGGATCGCTGAACGATGCCCAAGAGGGCCTCCACGGGTGGACGGGCCTTGCGCGCCGAGCTCGGTGTCCACCAGCAGGTTCTGAGCGCCGATCAGGTGGCCGCGCTGGAGCCGCGCCTTGCGGCGTTCGAGTCCAAGGGCCTCTATTTCCCGGATTCGATCAATGTCAGCGATCCCAAGGCGGTGATGACGCGGCTGGCGGCAGCCGCTACCGCCAGGGGCGCTCAGTTCATGCGCGCGAGCGTCACCGGCCTCGCAACAGGTGCCGGCGGTGTGCGGCTGAGCGGCCCGGGCCTCGCCGTCACGGCGCAAAAAGTGGTGATTGCGGCGAGCGCCCGCTCCCGACCGCTCGCTGCCCAGGCCGGCGACCGGATCCCGCTGGACACCGAGCGCGCTATCATCTGGAGTTTCAGACCACCGCACCCCTGCTCAACCGTCCGGTCTGCCCTGTCGATGTCGGTTTCTACATGACGCCTATGGACGGCAGGCTGCGGGTTGCCGGCACCGTCGAGTTGGGCGGGCACAAGGCGCCGCCCAATCCGCGCCGGCTGGCACTGCTCGATCGCGGCGTGCGGCAGTTCTTCCCCGATCTCGGCCAGCCCTCCTCGCAATGGCTGGGCTTCCGGCCGTCGCTGCCGGACTCGCGCCCGGTGATCGGGCCTTCGACGAAATCGCCGGACGTGATCTACGCCTTCGGCCACGGTCATCTGGGAGTCACGCTCGCACCGCTAACTGCCCGACTGGTCGCCGACGTGATTCACGGAAAGTACAGCACATTGCTGCCCCCGTTCACGTCGGCCCGGTTCTAATCTCGCTCTGGCCTCATTCGGGAGCCGCATGCCAGATCAGTCGATGCCGTCCTAAAATTACAAGGTCCGCTTTTGAGGATGTTAGCTTTTCAGCTGCTGGTCCAAATCAGAATCAGGAACGAAAGTGAAATAGGCAATCATGGAGAAGCCCCCGCGGGGCGGCGCGAGTGAGTGGGCTTCTCGAGGGGAGGGCTGGGCGCGGGTAGTTCTTCACGCCGTCGAATCGCGTTGCCGCCGAGTCTGACCGTCTTCAGTGAACAGCGCGTTGTGTAGACATTCCTGGAGCGCAACGGCTGCCGTCGCCGACCGGCCTGAACAGGAGTCATCTGGTTTGAAAAGCCGATGATGGTCCGATGGATGAATTCAGAGCATGATGGCGACGGTTTTGGTCTGGGAGGCTCGGCATGCAATCAAGCAAGATCTGGCTATCGGCAATCGTGATTGGACTTCTGTGCGGGGCGAGTGCGAGTGCGCAGGACATCGGCGATTTCGATCCGTTCGTGACGGTAGAACTTAGTGCCCCAAACTCGGCAAGACGGCTAAAAGACCCAACCGGCCAAGCGCCGACCGACACTGTCTACTCTTTCGCGATTCCATCAGGCTATTGCAACAAGACGCCCTACGACGCATCCGGCGACAGCGACTGCAAACAAAATTCAACTCGATCTTCCATCCGTGAGAACGTGTTCGCCACAAAGAAGAACGGCAGCGGTCAGCCGAAGCAGAGCTGGTATGGCTGGGCGGTCTATTTTCCCGCGGATTTCCAGTATGGTCAGAAGCAGAACGCCGGCCATTACGACCTTGTCTACTGGCATAACAAGCAGTGCCCCCATCTGACGTTCCTCAACTGGGCCGGCCGGGACAGCACGCTCTATCTTGGCACCAACCGCGCCTTGGGCAACCACGAGTGCAGCCCTGGCCCGCAGTTCAGAGTGGCAGATTTCAAGGATCTCGTCGGCAAGTGGAACCGCTTTGAGGTGTTCGTGAAATGGGCAGGCAACGAAAGCGGCGAAGTCAAGGTCTACTTAGACGGGACCTTCGTGGTTCACTACAAAGGGCCGACCCTTACGGAGGGGCTGGAAAACGTCAACTATTTCGTCTTTGGCGTCTATCTCTGCTGCACCAAAGACGTCAAGCTGACCAAGGCAACCAGCGCACTCTATACTGCGGTGAAACGCGCTGGGAACCGGGACGGGCTGTTCGTCGAGGAAGATCGCGCGCGCCTCAAACAACTACAGCAGGCGCTGAATGCGCTCGGTTGCGATGTCGGCGAGCCGGACGGAAAGCTTGGAGCGCTGACGCGCGACCAAGCACTGTCGTGTAAGGATTTCGGCAAAGACGGGCTTCCGGTGGACCTCACGGTCGCCACGATTGATCGATTCCTAGCAGCGTATGTCAGAAAGGACATCGCGACGCTCCCGGCCGGCAAACTCAAGGGACCCGCCCCTGACATCGCCCTGGTCAGCTACCCTGCCCAGACCGCGCCTGCCGCCGGTCTCGTAGCTGCCGAACTCGTTGTGCATGCGACCGAATCGCAGACGCACCGAAGTGGCAGGGAGGTCGACGTGAATAGCTCGATCGCAGGAAAAGTGGAGAAGTACAAGGAGTTGAAGTCCTTCGATTTTGCCATGCTCGGCAAGTTCAACTTCTCCGAGGGCACGTTCTACCAGTTACAATTCTTTTTCGAGGACCAGGTCAACACACGAGGGAAGGTCGGGACCTGCAGCAACGCGATAATCAAGTTCCCCGACGGCAGCGACCACGCCCAGATCAACTTCATGAGGAAAGGCAATGACTTTATCGCTATCAACGCAAAATGCCTGATCGATGCGCTTCCGAAGAGGCAATCAAAGGTGCTGCGTTTCCTTATGGCGCATTTCACCGACATCGCGGTCGGAATGGCCAGGGACGGCAGCATCGACTTGCTCAGCCACGACGGGCTTAAGATTTTCATGAATCGAGTCGCTCGCGGCGAGATCAGGGTCGGGATGCTGTAACCTGCCATCTTAAGGGCGAGCATTGAGACTACTCCACTGGCGCTTTGCACCCTCCCGATTCTTCGAGTTCGAGCCCGTTCGTCGGTCCTGGGTCAGTGCATTAATGAGCCCTTGACCAGACACCTAGATCGCACCCATGGCAAGCCTCGCCACCAGCCGTCTGCGCCAGACGAAACGCCGCCATCAGCAGTACATCGGCACCATGCCGCTGAGCACGGAAGGTGCCGAGTCGGGAAGCTTGCCAACGCTTGTCCGCAGCGCGTGCGGACGACGGCCGGCTCTGCATTTCTACATTCTCTCCATGAAAATCTTCCCTGAACACCCGCTGCCAACGCCGGTCCCTTTAAATTTTCCGGTGCCGTTGTCACCTTTTATGAAACCAGTCAGGGTATTTCCGCCTGTTCTTCCTTTATGAACAAAGGTCAGTTTCATATTGACGGCGCCGCTGCCAGAAATGTTTCCTGTAATACCGGAGTCAGACGATACTTTGCCGTCACTTATGACGACCAATGATGATAGTTCTCGCCAATCTCCGCAGTCCGTTGTAGCCCGTCTGACTAATCTCCACGTTCCATTGAAAGCGCTCAGCCCACTGGTCTGAGGCACACAACGATCGCCCTGCATCCTCATTTCGTCCTCACAAGCAAGCGGGCAGATACGAGTTCCGACCGCCCTTAGTCTTTCCAGAAGTCCCGCTGTCGGTTCCAACGATACAAGCTTGACACCTTGCCGATCCGCATAGTTCTGAAGCGCTTTGCGGCTGCTGGCTCCCCATTTTCCGTCAGCTTGGCCTTCAAGGCATCCTATGCGAGAGAGTTCCGTTTGAGTGGAGCGCGCAAGGTCGCTGGGGTCCGGGGTAGGTGCCGATGACTGCGCCGAGGGATCGGGGCGTTCAAGGCTTGCGACTTCCGTTCCCTTGGAATCGTCGGTCGCCTTGGTGGCGCGCTCCGCCTCTGGCAACTGCGCCTGCCGTTCGGTTTCCATGCGCTTGGCGATCGCGCTGATCTTCAATCTCGCAAGGGATGCAAAAACGCCGTCCGGAAATTGCTGCAGATATGCTTCGAAGAAGCTCTTGTCGGTGGAGTCCTTGATAGTCGCCCAATATGCAAGTTCGACTGCGTTGTCCGGCGAGGTGGACTTTGGAGCGGGGACAGATGCCGCCTTCGATTCCGTCGCGAGAGGCTTCAACACAACCTCGCCGGTGAGAGAAGAGTTCTCCCACGGCACTTGCTTGCCCTCCGTCGCAGCCAGCACATCGCGACGCACCTCGACAAGCTCACGCGAAATATCCTGCCCCGGTGTCCCGAGGTGAGCGACCAGTGCGGCTGTGAACGGAGAATTCCGCCCTGCTCCATCCATGGCGACATTACCTGGTTGCGTTGCGAATGCTATGAGCGTGCCGACTCCGCTGCCAAGCCTGGCCAGACCCCGACTCACAAAACCGGAGCGCGTCCCCATCGAGCGGGAAAGCTTCTCCGCGAAAGGATTGTCCCGGCAGGCATCGAGGAATATGAGGTTGACCTTGGCGGTGCGCTCCATCGCTGAAAGTACGAGGTCCATCGGAAGGGCCTCGAAGTCGAGGTCATTGTAGCCGGACAGTTCGGCATCGACCGGCACCATGTAGTTGTTGCCATTCACCTGCAGGCCGTGCCCGGCATAGAAGAACAGCGCCATATCGGCTCCGTCGAGCTTTTCCAGGAACTCGCGCACGGTGCGACGCATTCCCGCGAGGTCGAGGTCCTGGCCGCTGACAACCTCGAAGCCAAGGCTTTGAAGCTTGGCATTCATGTCGGACGAATCGTTCTTCGGATTGGCGAGTTGAACGGCATGCTGGTAGGCCGAATTGCCAATTACCAGCGCCACGCGTTTCTCGGCGGCCGCCTGTTCGGAAATGGCAACGAACAATAAAACCAAAAGAATGAAAGCGCTGCGCATGGCAGAAACGGCTCCCCAACAGGAACTGTAGCAGACGCTAATGCAACCGAAAAGAGCTATGCCACCCGACCGCTGACGACCGGCCTGCCCTTAGAGGTGGCTTTCGGCGGACACCGTTTCGGTGCTTGGCCCGCATGTCACGTAAACGGGTGACAATTTGCCTAATAGGGCCGAGCGGGTATGCTGGCGGCAAGTAGCGCTTCCATGGCGTAGGGGGCTATTCGAGTGCGAATACCTCGAGGGATCGTCAGCCTTCGGCGAGGTGGCATCGCCGCTTCGCTCGCCTATCTGGTTCTGCTGTGCATCTCGACTGCTCTCGTGTCACCGCCGCTGGAGAATATCCTGCGCGATGTGATGATGGTTTCGATCTCGCCCTTCACTCGCGCCCCATCCAACATCGTCGTGGTCACGATAACAGAACCGACCCTGGCGAAATTTCCCTATCGGTCACCGCTGGACCGCGGCTTCCTGGCCGACATCGTGGCCCGGATCGAGTCGGCTCACCCTCTTGTCATTGGTATCGATGTGTTGTTCGACCAGCCAACGGAGCCGCAAAAGGATGCGCGGCTGGCGACCGCTATCGAAACCGCCGCTGTGCCCGTGGTGATCGCCTCGGCGTGGCGCTCTGACGGCCTCACCCCGAGTCAGTCCGACTATCTCAACGCGTTCGCTCCGTCGGCAGAGCGGGGCCTTGCCGCGTTGTTGCACGACAATCTCGACGGCGTGGTCCGCGGGGCTTTTCCCGGTCGAGGATCGCAGGGAGGCTGGACGCCAAGCTTCGCGGCAGCGGTAGCAGCGTCGACGGGCATTAGTCGCGACCGCAGGTCGGCCGAAATGGTCTACTACCGCACGGCCAATGGCTTGCCATTCAACTTTCCAACCTATCCGGCGCAGGCCGTTTCGCTGGCACCGCTGAGTTGGTTCGAGGGAAAATATGTTCTTATCGGCCTGGACCTTCAGCAAATAGACCATCATCCAACACCCTTCGCATTGCTGGACGGCGCGCAAACCGGTGTTCTCTCTGGCGTCGTCATCCATGCCCACGCGCTGGCCGGGCTCTTGTCCGGGGATACAGTAACGACCCCTTGGCCTGCCGTGGGATACGCGCCGATGCTTCTTGCCGGGCTGTTCTGTTTGTGGGTCGTTACGCGGCCGATCCCGGTGGCCTTCAAACCTGTTGCGGTCACAGGTGCGGTGCTGCTGGTGTGGGTCGGTGAGATGTGGGCCTTCGCGAGGTTCGCAATACTCGTGCCGATGATCGCCCCTGCATTGCTGGTGCTCGGTCTGTCGGCATTCGTTGGCTTCCTGGCTTGGAGACGGGACGCGAATGCTCGCCACTTCCTACAGAACGCCTTCTCGAAATACGTCAGTCCGGCCGTCGTTGCAGCGATGGTGAAGGAACCTAACACTCTCCAGCTCGGCGGCGAGAGGCGAGAGGTCACCTGTGTATTCACGGATGTCGAGGGATTTACGTCTCTCAGCGAGAAACTCGCGCCAGAGGTCCTCGCAGAGGTATTAAACGAATATCTGCACGGGCTCTGCGAGTTGTTCATTGAGCACGGTGCAACCATCGACAAGGTCATCGGCGATGCAGTGGTCGGCTTCTTCGGGGCCCCGGTAGCGCAAAATGATCAGGCGGACCGGGCGGTGTCCCTGGCGCTGGCTGTACAGGACCTGGCGCAGCGGCTGCGAGAAGCATTGGCGGGACGAGGCCATTCGTTCGGCGCGACCCGCGTCGGTATCCATGGCGGGCCGGCAATCGTCGGCAACTTCGGGGGAAATCGGTTCTTCAACTACACAGCTATTGGAGACACGGTAAACACTGCCGCCAGACTGGAGAGCGCAAACAAGTACATCGGCACGAAAAATTGCATAAGCGCCGAAGTCGCAAAGCAAACAGCGCGGTTCTTACTGCGCCCTGTGGGAATTTTGCGCCTCAAGGGCAAGAGCCAAGGCATCGAGGCCTTCGAAGCAATGAGCCGTACGTCGGAAAATATTATACTTTGCGAGGAATATGGAAAGGCGTACGCCTTGCTTGCCGCCGACGATGAGCTAGCGACAGCGGCATTCGAGCTGTTGGTCACAAAATATCCGCAAGACGCTCTGATCGCTTTTCACCATGGCCGCCTTGCAAGTGGACACTTCCGGGCAGACATTCATCTTCCCGACAAATAGGGCCATCATGACATGAGCCTCATGCGTCCGATCGCCCAAATCGCCTGTCTGGCCCTTGCCGCGGCCGTTCTTATCACGGCGCAAGGCGCGGTGGCCGGCAGCCAGTATGTGATTCTGTCAACTGAGCCGGTGGTGGATGAACTGCCGCCAGGCAAGATCTTTGTGCCAAGTGACGTCATCAACGTGCCAGCTGGTGCGGTCGTCACCTTGCTCGGTGAGGACGGCAGCGTGAATCCCATTTCAGGTCCCGCAGCTTTGGTGGTCACTGAGGATGCCCTGACATCCGACAGTCCGCAGCGGGCCGGCGACGGTCAGGCACGACCTTCGAGCCTGGCCCTAATAGCGAGCCTTCTAACGAACGAGCGCCGGAGGACCGAGTCCATCGGGAGCGCACGCACCACAGCCGATCAGTCCAAACCGAGTGGACTTGACGATCCCTGGGCGATTTCCATCGAAGAATCCGCTCCCGGCTGCATCCGCAATGGCGAAGCGGTGCTGGCGCGTCGCGGGATCGGTGAGAGCGCGGTGTTCTCGGTTCGCATTGGCAGTGGACAGTCGTTTAACGGCCTGGTCTGGAGCGCCGGCAAGCCCACTTACTCTCTTCCTCACCCTGTTCCTGCCGACGTAAAATCCTTCATCGTCGAGACCAGCAAGACATCGGTTTGGATCGAAATAAAAGCGCTTCCCAAAAACGTCGTT
Source organism: Mesorhizobium sp. M2A.F.Ca.ET.046.03.2.1 (assembly GCF_003952425.1). NCBI lineage: Bacteria > Pseudomonadati > Pseudomonadota > Alphaproteobacteria > Hyphomicrobiales > Phyllobacteriaceae > Mesorhizobium > Mesorhizobium sp. M2A.F.Ca.ET.046.03.2.1. The sequence goes on from NZ_CP034449.1 coordinate 4,173,986, forward strand.
CTCGAAAATCCGCTGGAAGTTCTTGGATGGATGGTGCGCAGCGGTTGCAAACGCCAGGCGTTGGCCTTTGTGCGTCGACTTGTGACGAAACAACATTAGCTTGTCAGCCAGGAGCCGAGTCGGGGGGCAACTCATACGAGGAGTTCAACAGCGACGGCAGCCGCTTGATTGCCTGGCCGGCAACTCGCTGATAGCCTCCCCTGTCAGTATTCAGGAGGGGAGCATCAAACTGTGCATTCTCCTGTTTGTGACGTTGGCGGCGGCGCTTTTTGCAAGTTCCGCACTGGCCGATAAGTTCCCTGCCGATTTCAAGAACCATGGGCTCAACGGCCCGGTGAGGCCGGTGACGAAGGGCGGCATCACCACCTTCCAGATATTCGATCGGAAATGCAGCAGCGTGGACTATGGCGACGGCCGCGGCGAGAACGATTGCCACAACGGCAACATACGCTCCACGCTGATAGGCCCGGACGGCAAAACAGGTGTGTATCGGCGTGCAAAATTGGACGCCGATCCGGGGTCAGTTTTGGAAGCCGTTTGACACCTTGCCGTGGATGATGCGGTCTCGACGGCTGTTTTGGCCAGCAGAGGCGCAAAGGCGGAGATCTTCGGAGTGATCGACCTCACCAGCAAAAATGAAACCCGGATCGGCGCCATCAGCTTAGGGCGCGCCATTCAGTTCGTGGCCAATGCGTCGGTGCTTGGATACCACGTTCGTGGTGCAATGGTCTTCTATGGGGAGCCAGGAACGCCAAGCCTGAGGAAAAGGGACTGCGACCGGTTGTGGGCGAAGTATGGGGGCGCCTTGCTCCAACCATAGGGTAGTGTCTCAGCCCAATCCCCAGCTTTAGAGAAAGTCGCCCTGTCTGGGCTTCAAGACCTCGCTCTCGCCGACAGCGGACGCTTCTCCGACCTCGGGATAGATCGTTCTATCTATTGGAATGCAGGCCTCATTTCATGATCGGCAGCTTTGCGCCTCATCTCGGCGGTACCAGGTAAGATTTGCTATGCCCCGAAAGCAGTCATTGTATTCGAAGGCGCTCGAGATCGCGCTTACGGAAAAAGCGGTCAGAAAGGCACTGCGCTAACGCCCCTTCGCTCGGCTGACCCGCCAGATGACGTTACCAACATCGTCGGCGACGAGAAGTGCGCCGGCCCGATCGACAGCAACGCCGACAGGACGGCCCATCGCCTTGCCATCATGTGCGAGGAAGCCGGTGAGCACATCCTTCGGGGGCCCGCGCGGTCTACCGTCGCGGAACGGCACGTAGATCACCTTATAACCGCTGTGTACGCTTCTGTTCCACGAGCCATGCTGGCCAACGAAAGCGCCGTTGCCATAGGCCGTGCCGAGCGACGTGCGGCTGGAGAAGGCCAGTCCTAGAGAGGCGGTATGGGAGCCGAGCGCATAGTCGGGCTTGACCGCCTCCGCCACAAGATCAGGGCGCTGCGGCTTGACGCGTTCGTCGACGTTCTGCCCATAATAGCTATAGGGCCAGCCATAGAAAGCACCGTTGCGAACTGAAGTGATGTAATCAGGCACGAGATCATCGCCAATCTCGTCACGCTCGTTTACGGCGACCCAAAGCTCGCCGGTTTCGGGATTCCAGGAGAGCCCGTTCGGGTTGCGCAGCCCGGACGCGAAAACCCGGGTGCTGCGGCTAGACCGATCCACCTCAAGGACGGCGGCGCGGTTCTTCTCTGCGGCGATGCCATTTTCTCCAGCGTTGCTGTTGGAGCCAACGGTGACATAGAGTTTGCGTCCGTCCGGACTTGCGATCACGTCCTTAGTCCAATGATGGTTGATGTCTCCGGCCGGTAAGTCGACGATCTTTTCCGGCGGCGCGGTTATTCGGGTCTGGCCATTGGAGTAGGGGAAAGCGACGAGCGCGTCGGTCTCGGCGACATAGAGCTTGCCTTTGGAAAGCGTCATGCCGAAGGGCGAATTGAGGCCTTCCACGAAAATTCTGCGCACATCCGCAACGCCGTCGCCATTGGTGTCGCGCAGGAGCGTGATGCGGTTAGCGCTGATGGTCGCAGCGCCGGCTCGCTTCATGGCCTGGTTCATGAAGACCTTTCTGAGGCTGAAGCCGTCGTCATGCTTGGCAGGTGCATTGGTTTCGGCCACAAGCACATCTCCGTTGGGGAGCACGTGCAGCCAGCGCGGATGGTCGAGCCCGGTGGCGAACGCCGTCACCCTGAGCCCCTTCGCCGGGGTCGGCATATCACCTTTCTGCCAGCCTGTTGCCTCCGCGACGTTGACGGTCGGAATCAGCGTGGGTGTCGGTTTCGGCAGGGTAGGGTTGGGGCCGTAACCGCTTGTGGGAACCATTTTCTGAGCTGGAACGCCAGCGCAGCTGACTATGAGGGCTCCCAATCCAGCTATGATCAAGTTTTGTGAGAAGCCAGCATGCATCGAACGTTCCTCCGTTCGGTTTCGCCCCGTGCTCTTTGATTAAACGCAAGTCAGCGGCTTGCTATTCCAATCACGTCAAACAGCAGCTCGCGATCCGTTGCCCGTTAGCGGCCAGAGGGCCGGGAGTTCGCGACCGCTCTGCTCTCTGCCATAGATACGCCGAGAGAAGATTGCGGCAACGCCGGCGGCCAAAACCCGAGCGAACCAAGATAGGCTGGCTGCATGACGCCTGGCTGATTTGCCTGTGGAAAGCATCAAGTGTAGCTCTCGGCCAATGGCTCGAATCGAAAAAAGATCAATGGAATGAGTACATTCCTCCGGCCGCCAAAACCGACGACGCGAATGGCCGCTTCGCGCCCAATCTCGGCCATCAGAGACCGGCCCACCACGATCTCAAAGCGGACATGGTAAGCGGGTTACCCGGAGCTCGCCGGAACTTGGATCTATCGGCCATCCTGCGAAGTCGGCTTACGTGCCAACATGAGAGATTGTGGGCAGATCCAACTGTTGGCGCTTGGTGGAATATCCATGTCCGCCCATTCTGCCGATGGCATCGCGTCACGAAAGATCACGGAATGTTCTCCTAGGCCGCATATTCATATTTCAGTAGCAGGTGAACAGCGCTAGCACGTTGTAGGGCGTTCAACGCCCTCCCCATTGTCGAATTGATGGTCGGCCGGAACGCGCCCCTATCGTGGAAGGCTGCCTGGCGCTGGCCTCCCATCGCCTCGTAATCTTGCGTCGCGAACTTTTCAGGCGAGCGCCGGGTGGCTTCCAACCGTCGGTTGGTCATGGGCTTTTGCGCGCGATTTCGCGCAGTGCCACTTGACTCCTGCCGGGCTCTATGAAAAATTTTGCAGCAACTGATAAAAATATCAAAGGGCGGAAATGGTTGGGTTCGGCAACGGCTTTCTGCGCGACGACGAGACCAGCATGGCCGCCCGTGCCGCCTGGCTGCACTATGCCGGCGGCCTCACCCAGTCCGAGGTCGCCAAGCGGCTGGGCCTGACCAGCCTCAAGGCGCACCGCCTTATCACCAAGGCCAACCAGGAAGGACTGGTTAAGGTCTATATCGACGGCGAGATCTCCGAATGCGTGGCGCTCGAGGACGAGCTGTCCGGCCGCTACGGTCTCGATTATTGCGAGGTGGTGCCCGACTTCGATCCCGAGGAACTGCCGCTCAAGGCGCTAGGCATCGCCGGCGCGCAGTTCCTCAAGCGCGAGATCGAGCGCGGCGAGGATGCGCTGATCGGCGTCGGCCATGGCCGCACGCTTGCCGCCTGCGTCGAGTATCTGCCGCGCATCTCGGCGAATGGCATTCGCTTCGTCTCGCTGCTCGGCGGCCTGACCAGGAAGTTTTCCGCCAATCCGCACGACGTCATCCATCGCTTGGCCGAGCGCACCGGCGCCGCGGCTTATGTCATGCCGGTGCCCATGTTCGCCAACACGGTCGAGGACCGCGCCGTGCTGCTTGGCCAAAAGGGCATCAGTGAGGTGTTCGACCTCGCGCGGTCCGCCGATCTTTTGCTCGCCGGCATCGGCACCGCCGAGCAGGAGGCCTCGCTCGTCGCTACCGGCATGATCGAGAAGGGCGAGATGGAGGAAACCCGCCACAACGGAGCCGTGGGCGAACTGCTCGGCCACTTCTTCGACGACGCGGGAAAGCAGGTCGCGACCACTGTTTCCTGCCGCGCGCTTGCGCTCGCGCGCGAGGACATCGCCAACCGCAGGATCGTCGCCGTCGCCGGCGGCAAGATCAAGGTTCGCGCCATCAAGTCGGTGCTGGAGGGCCGCTATCTCAAGGGCTTGATAACCGACGAGCGGACGGCGCAGTCGCTCGTGGAGAAGACGCCGGTCGGGTAGCCGGCAACAGTTTCGTTGAAACTACCCTTTGGAGGAGAAGACGACATGCATGAGAAAGAGAAAGACCTGCTTGACGCGTTCCTGCGCGAACAAGTCGACCGCCGCGGCCTGATCAAGGGGCTGGGCGCCATGGGCCTGGCCACCAGCACCGCCGGCGTGCTGCTCAACCTGGGGCAGACCCGCGCGCTTGCCGCCGATTTCGACTGGCAGGCGCATAAGGGCAAGACCATCAAGCTCCTGCTTAACAAGCATCCCTATGCCGATGCAATGATCGCCGATCTCGACAATTTCAAGCAGCTGACCGGCATGAACGTCACCTATGACGTGTTCCCAGAAGACGTCTATTTCGACAAGGTGACGGCGGCGCTCTCGGCAAGCTCGCCCGAATACGATGCCTTCATGACCGGCGCCTACATGACCTGGACCTACGGCCCGGCGGGCTGGATCACCGACCTCAACGAATGGATCAAGGACCCGGCCAAGACCAATCCGAAATATGCCTGGGACGACTTCCTGCCCGGCGTCAGGAATTCCTGCGCGTGGAACGGCAAGCCCGGCGGGGCGCTGGGCTCGGAAGACGCCAAGCAGTGGTGCATTCCGTGGGGTTTCGAGCAGAACAACATCACCTACAACAAGGCGATGTTCGACAAAGCCGGCGTCAAGCTCCCCGGCAACATGGACGAACTGGTCGCCGCGGCCGCGAAGCTGACCAAGGATGTCGGCGGTGGCGTCTACGGCATCGGCGTGCGCGGCTCGCGCTCCTGGGCAACCATCCATCCGGGCTTCCTGTCGGCCTATGCCAATTTCGACCAGAAGGACCTGAACGTCTCGGCCGACGGCAAGCTGTCCGCCGCCATGGCCACCGCCGAATCCAAAGCCTTCCACAAGCAATGGGTGCAGATGATCCAGGAAAGCGGCCCGAAGGACTGGTCGACCTACACTTGGTACCAGGTCGGCACCGACCTCGGTGCCGGCGCCTCGGCGATGATCTTCGACGCCGACATCCTCGGCTACTTCATGAACGGCGGCAGCAACAAGATGGCCGGCCAGCTCGCCTTCTCGGCCTTCAAGGCCAATCCGGCCGCCAAGGCGCCGACCCCCAACATCTGGATCTGGTCGCTGTCGATGTCCAACTTCTCGAAGGACAAGGACGCCACCTGGTATTTCATGCAGTGGGCTTCCGGTCTCGACCACTGCCTGTTCGGCGCCACCAAGATGGACTTCGTCAATCCAGTCCGCCAGGCGGTCTGGAAGGACGAGATGTTCCGCGAGAAGCTGAACAAGAGCTATCCGGGCTATGTCGACATGTTCGACGCATCCGCGCCCGGCGCCAGCATCAAGTTCACCGCGCAGCCGCTGTTCTTCGATCTCACCACCGAATGGGCGGCGACCTTGCAGAAAATGGTGGCCAAGGAAGTGCCGGTCGATGAAGGCCTCGACAAGCTGGCCGAGAGCATCAACGGCCAGCTCAAGGAAGCCGGCCTCGGCTGAACTGGGTGACGGCCGGGCCCGCCCAGACCAATTTCGCGAAAAGCGCGCAGCGGTTTTCCTGGAGTTGCACTTAGGCGGGCCGGCCGGACCCTTCCATTTTTTGCGACGCGGCGCCTATGCTGCCGTCAGTTCGCCCGGCCGGCCGCCTTGCTCCCTAGGCGACCGGCGCGGCGAAGCAACCGATACGGGCTGATAGATGACTTCGGCGACGATGCACAGAGCCAAGCCTTCAGGCTTCAGGATCAGCAAGAGGGCGCTGCCCTATCTTCTCAGCCTGCCGGCCTTGCTGGTCTGCATCGGCATCCTGATTCCCTTCCTGACCTCGGTGGTCTATTCCTTCCAGCGCTACAGGCTGAGCCAGCCCTGGGCGCGCCAGTTCAACTGGGGCGACAACTACATCTCCTTCTTCACCGATCCGAAGTTCTGGAACACGCTGGAGATATCGCTGCTCTATGCCGGCATCACCGTCGGGCTGGAACTGCTGCTCGGCCTCGGCATCGCCATGCTTTTGCAGAAGCGCTCGACGCTGAACAACTTCATCTCGATCATGCTCCTGATGCCGCTGATGACGGCGCCGGCGCTGGCCGCGCTGATGTGGAAGCTGATGACCAATCCCGGCTTCGGCGTGCTGAGCTACCTCGCCAGCCTCATCGGCCTGCAGGATTTCCGCTGGGCGTCCTCGCCCTCGACGGCGCTGCTCACCGTCGTGCTCGTCGACATCTGGGTCTACACGCCCTTCATCATGATCCTGCTGCTCGCCGGCCTGCGCAGCCTGCCGACGCAGCCTTTCGAGGCGGCCGCACTCGACGGCGTGCCGAGGAGCTTCGTCTTCTTCCGCATCACCTTGCCTATGCTGACGCCCTATATCCTGACCGCGACCTTGTTCCGCCTGCTCGATTCCATCCAGCAGTTCGACATCATCTACGCGATGACCCAAGGCGGGCCTGGCGACACGCTGACCGTCTTCCAGGTCGAAGCCTATCTCAACTTCTTCCAGTCGACCAATGTCGGTCGCTCGGCGGCGCTGATGATCATCCTTTGGGCGATCACCTATTTCCTGTCGAACATCTTCATCAAGAACTGGCTCAGGCTGCGCGAACGCGCGCGCGGGCTGGCATAGGAGGCCTGCGTGGAACACACCTCGCTTCTCGAACGTGTCCTTCGCGGCATCGCGCTCACCCTGGTCGTCATCTTCTTCATGTTTCCGATCGTCTGGATCTTCATGATGTCGTTCCAGACCAACGAGACCATCCTGCGCATCCCGCCGCAGCTGGTCTTCGAGCCGACGCTCGCCAACTATACGGCGCTGATCACCGGCAAGCTTGAGACCGCCGCCGGCACGCTCGACATAGCCTTCATGCGCAATCTGTGGAACTCGGTGTTCCTGTCGGTGACTTCGGTCGCGCTCGCCTTGCTGCTCGGCGTGCCGGCCGCCTATGCCTTTGCCCGCCACAAGTTCCGCGGCTCGGAAGACATCGCCTTCACGCTGCTGTCGTTCCGCTTCGCGCCGGCGCTTCTGGTGCTCTTGCCGCTCACCCTCTATTTCCAGAAGCTCGGCCTCGCCAACACCTATTTCGGCCTGATCTGGGTCTACCAGCTGATCTGCCTGCCGCTGATCCTGTGGATCGTGCGCGGCTATTTCGAGGATATCCCGGCCGACATCGAATACGCCTACCGTATCGCGGGCCATTCCTGGTTCGCCACCTTCCGCAAGATCGCGCTGCCGCTCGCCGGGCCTGGCATCGCCGCGGCCGGCCTGCTCGCCTTCATCTTCGCCTGGAACAATTTTGTCTTCGCGCTGGTGCTCGCTTCCGCCGACAAGCAGCCGGTGACGGTCGGCGCGCTCGCCTTTATCACCTCCTCGGGCATCCAGTATGGCCAGATATCGGCAGCGATCGTGCTGTCGATCGCGCCCACGCTGGCGCTTGCTCTCTATGCGCAGCGCTATCTCGTCGAGGGCCTGTCGCTCGGCGCGGTCAAGGGATAAATCGAATGGCCAGCCTCGAACTGAAGAACATCGTCAAGCGCTACAAGAGCCAGACCGTCCTCGACGATCTGTCGCTGACCATCGCCGATGGCGAGACACTGGTCCTGTTCGGGCCCTCCGGGGCCGGCAAGACGGTGCTGCTGCGCGTCGTCGCCGGCGTCATCGACCCGGACGAGGGCAAGATCCTGATCGGCGGCGAGGACATGACGGACGTCGACGCCGAATTCCGCGGAGTCGGCATGGCGTTCCAGAATTTCGCCCTGTTCCCGCATATGAGCGCTTTCGAGAACATCGCCACGCCGCTCGAGGCCAAGCGCTCGTCCCAAGGCGCCATCAAGGGCGGCGTCGACAGCGTCGCCAAGCTGCTCAAGATCGGCCATGTTCTCAGCCACAAGCCGCGCGCGCTGTCGAACGGTCAGAAGCAGCGCACCGCGCTTGCACGCGCGCTGGTCGGCTCGCCGCCGGTGCTGCTGCTCGACGATCCGCTGCGCAACGTCGACGCCAAGCTGCGTTTCGAGATGCGGCTGGAACTACCCAGGCTTCTCGCCGACCGCGGCGCGACCGTCATCTACGTCACCCAGGACTACAAGGAGGCGATGGCGCTTGGCGACCGCATCGCGGTGATGTCGCAAGGCGTTATCAGGCAGCTCGGCACGCCAGAACAGATCTATCGCGAGCCGGCCAATATCGAGATCGCGCGGCTGTTCGGCGACCCGACCATCAACCTGCTCGACGTCAAGCCGCAGCGCGACGCCAAGGGCATCTATGTCGGCCTGTCGAACGTGCAGGTGCATCTTGCCGGCGCTCCGGAGGCCGCGATCGGCCGCGACTGCGTCATCGGCCTGCGGCCCGAAACCCTGCACTTCGTCGCGGAGAGCGAGCCGGGCGCCATCCCCGTCACCGTCGAGGCAGAGACGCCCCTCAATGAAAAGATCGTCACGCTGGTGCGCACCATGCGCGGCCGCGAAATCCTCGTCTCACGGCCGTCGGGCACGCCGGGCCAGAGCGGCAGCAAGGCGCATCTCGCGGTCGACGCCAAGAGCGCGCTGTTGTTCGATCACGCCAGCGGCGAGCGCATCCGTTCGAAGAACATCGTCAGTTTGCGCAACGGAGAAGCGGCATGAGCGCGAGCGCCCTCACCATTTCCGACGTCGACAAATTCTACGGGCCGATCGACCGCGGCGTGCATGCGGTCCAGAAGCTCAGCATCGAGATCGCCAAGGGCGAGATCATCGCGCTGCTCGGTTCGTCCGGCTGCGGCAAGACCTCGACGCTGCGCATGATCGCCGGCTTCGAGGAGGTTTCGCGCGGAGAAATCTCTGTCGCCGGCCGCAAGGTGCACACGCTGCCGCCGGTGAAGCGCAATGTGGCGATGGCCTTCGAGGGCTATTCGCTCTATCCGCCGCTCACCGTGCGCGAGAACATGGCTTTTGCGCTGAAGGCGGCCAGGCTGCCGAAGAGCGAGGTCGATGCCAAGGTCGCCAGCATCGCCAAGCTGCTCGAGATCGAGGATATCCTCGATCGTTATCCGAGCTCGATCTCCGGCGGCCAGCAGCAGCGCGCCAGCCTCGGCCGTGCCCTGATCCGCGGCGCCGACCTGCATCTGCTCGACGAGCCGATGGGCCAGCTCGAGCCGCAATTGCGCGCCGTGCTTCGCGGCCGCATCAAGCACTTCATCAAGGAGCGCGGCCTGACCGCAATCCTCGTCACCCATGACCAGACCGAGGCCAACGCCCTTGCCGATCGCATCGCCGTGATGGAGGGCGGCGTGCTGCAGCAGTTTGACACGCCGCAGATGATCAAGGAGCGTCCGGCGAACCTCTTCACCGGCACCTTCGTCGGGGAGCCGCCGATGAATGTCTTCGAGGCCTTCGTCGGCAGTGGCGCCGGCAAAATCAACCTCAGACTGCCGGACGGGCTTTCGCTCGACTATGACAAGGACGCCTTCAGCGGCCCGGTCCGCGAGGCGCTGCTCAATCGCGAGCGTGTCGTCATCGGCATCAGGCCGTACGCCGTTCGGCGCTCGAAGGATGGCGTCCCGGCCACCGTCTCGGCCAATCAGTGGCTGGGCGACCAGACCCATATCGCGGCGGATTTCGCCGGCGGCTCGCTAGTCCTCGTCGAGCATGACCGCACCCGTCTCGAACTCGGGGCGCCGATCAACGTCAGCATCGACCCGGCCAACCTGCATGTCTTCGACCAGTCGAGCGGCAACGCCATTTCGCACGGTATGGAGCTTGCCTGATGAAGGATGTGGTGATCGGGATCGACGCCGGCACGTCTGTTATCAAGTCCGTCGCCTTCGACACGGCGGGCCGGCAGATCGCCGCGACGTCCCTGCCAAACCGCTATGACACGCTTCCTGGCGGCGGCGCCGAGCAGGACCTGGCGCGTACCTGGGCCGACACCGCGACCACGCTTCGCCAGCTGGCCGACAAGGTGCCCCACCTCGCCAGTCGTACGATCGCCATCGCGGTCACCGGCCAGGGCGATGGCACCTGGCTGATCGACAAGGAGGGCGAGCCGGTCGCCAAGGGCTGGCTTTGGCTCGACGCGCGCGCCGCCAGGGAGGTCGAGGAAATCCGCGCCAGGCCCGAGGATCGGCTGCGGTTCGAGAAGACCGCCAGCGGTCTCGCCGCCTGTCAGCAGGGATCGCAGTTCGTCTTCATGAAGCGCAACATGCCGGAACTGCTGGCCAAGGCGTCGACGGCCTTCCATTGCAAGGACTGGCTCTATTTCAAGCTGACGGGCGATCGCGCCACCGATCCCTCGGAGGCAACTTTCACCTTCGGCGACTTCCGCACGCGCGAATACTGCGACGATGTGCTCGACGTGCTTGGCGTGGCCGACCTCAGGCACCTGCTGCCGCCAATAGTCGACGGCAGCAGGCAGAACGCCGGCCTGTCGAGGGCGGCCGCCGAGGCAACTGGGCTTTCCGCCGGCACGCCGGTGGTGCTCGCTTATGTCGATGTCGTCTGCACGGCGCTCGGCGCCGGCCTGTTCGACCGCCAGCGCAAGCCTGGCTGTTCCATCATCGGTTCCACCGGCATGCACATGCGGCTGGCAGAGACACCGGACGACGTCCTGCTCAACGAGGCGGCGACCGGCTACACGATGACCATGCCGGCGCCCGGCGTCTTCGCGCAGATGCAGTCGAACATGGCGGCGACGCTCAACATCGATTGGGTGCTCGGCCTCGCCTCCGGCATCCTCGCCTCGCAAGGCATCAGGCGCTCGAACGGCGAGATGATCGCGCTGGTCGACCAGTGGATCGCGTCGTCGCAGCCGGCGTCGCTGATCTACCAGCCCTACGTCTCGGAGGCCGGTGAGAGGGGGCCGTTCGTCGATGCCAATGCCAGGGCCGGCTTTATCGGCATCTCGTCGCGTCACGGCTATGCCGACATGGTGCGCGCTGTGTTCGAAGGCCTCGCTTTCGCGGCGCGCGACTGTTACGCGGCCATGGGTTCGCTGCCGCGGGAGATCCGCCTGACCGGCGGCGCCGCCCGCAGCCCAGCGTTGCGCAATATCCTCGGCGCTGCCGTTGGCGGCGCCGAAATCCGCACCAGCGAGCGCGAGGAGGCGGGCGCGGCCGGCGCCGCCATGATCGCCGCGGTCTGCCTCGGCCTCTACCCGTCGATGGACGACTGCGTCGGCGAATGGGTCTCGCCGCTGCTCGGCAAGGCGGAGCCTAGCGACGACAAGCTCGCAGCAATCTACGAAGCCATGGCTCCCTCCTACGCGATGGCACATGACGCGCTGCGTCCGGTCTGGCGGTCTATCGCCGCATCGAAAGTGAATTGAGAAGTAGCATGCACAAAAAGATTGCGATCATCGGCGACCGTTTCATGCTTCCGGAAGTGTTCCGCTCGGAGATCGAGAAGGCCTGCGGCAACAGCCTCGACATTCGCTCGCTGGAGACGGCCTGGCCGGACGAGCCGATGGAGTTCGGAAATCCGGCGCTCGGTCTCGACAAGGTCAAGGAATATTTCGGTCGGCCGGACGATGTGGTGGACTTCATCGGCGATGCCGAGATCCTGGTCACCCAACTGGCGCCGCTCTCGGAAGGCATGATGCAGCGTCTGCCGGGACTAAAGCTGGTCGCGGTCTCGCGCGGCGGTCCGATCAACATCGACATGGCCGCCGCCAGGACCCATGGCATTCGCGTCGTCAACGTCCCTGGACGTAATGCCAGCGCGGTCGCCGAATTCACCATCGGCGCCATCCTCGCCGAGACGCGGCTGATCCGCGTCGGTCATGAGGCGCTGCGCAAGGGCGAGTGGCGCGGCGATCTCTACCGCGCGGACCGCACCGGCCGCGAGCTCAGCGAAATGACGGTCGGCGTCGTCGGCTATGGCAATATCGGCACCAAGGTCGTGCGCCTGCTGCGCGCCTTCGGCTGCCGCATCCTGGTCTGCGACCCCTATGTGCAACTGAGCGCGGAAGACAGGAATGCCGGCGTCGAGCTCGTCGCGCTGGACGACCTGCTCGGCCGCTCCGACGTAGTCACGATCCATCCTCGCGTCACCGAGGAGACCCGTGGCCTGGTCAACAAGGACACCATCGCCAGGATGAAGCCCGGCGTGATCTTCATCAACACCGCGCGCGGGCCGCTGGTCGACTATGACGCGCTGTACGACGCGCTGGCATCGGGCCAGATCGCCAGCGCCATGCTGGAAACCTTCGCGGTCGAGCCCGTGCCTGCCGACTGGCCGCTGCTGCAGCTGCCGAATGTGACGCTGACGCCGCATATTGCCGGCGCTTCGGTGCGCACCGTCACCTATGCCGCCGAGCAGGCGGCCGAGGAAGTGCGCCGCTATCTGGCCGGCCTGCCACCGGTCAATCCATGCTGAGGGCGGCGGCGTGACGCGGCAAACCGGCACCGGGGCTCGATCGGGATGAGCGGCGATAGCGACATCGTCGACCTCTTCGTCATCGGCGGCGGCGTCAATGGCGCCGGCATCGCGCGCGATGCCGCTGGACGCGGCCTGTCCGTCATCCTGTGTGAGAAGGACGATCTCGCCGAAGGCACCAGTTCCCGCTCCGGCAAGCTCGTCCATGGCGGCCTGCGCTATCTCGAATATTACGAGTTCCGCCTGGTGCGCGAGGCGCTGATCGAGCGCGAGGTGTTGCTCGAATCCGCTCCGCACATCATCTGGCCGATGCGCTTCGTGCTGCCGCACAGTCCGGACGATCGGCCAGCCTGGCTGGTGCGGTTGGGCCTGTTCCTTTACGACCATCTCGGCGGCCGCAAGCGGCTGCCTGCCACTCGAATGCTCAATCTTCGTACCGCGCCTGAGGGCGCGCCGATCAAGGACGCCTTCAAGCGCGGCTTTGAATATTCCGATTGCTGGGTCGACGATGCCAGGCTGGTGGTCGTCAACGCGCTCGACGCTGCGCAGCGCGGAGCCAAGGTCCTGACCCGCACCGCCTGCACCGCCGCGCGCCGTGAGAATGGCCTGTGGGTCGTAGAGATGCACGACGGCGGCACCGGCGTGAAGACAATGGTGCGGGCGAGGGCACTCATCAATGCCGCCGGTCCTTGGGTCAACGACGTCGTCAACCGCGTCGCCGGCCAGAACTCCAGGCGCAATGTCCGCCTGGTCAAGGGCAGCCACATCGTCGTGCCGAAATTCTGGGAAGGGCGGCAGGCCTATCTTGTTCAGAACAATGACAAGCGGGTGATCTTCATCAACCCCTACCAGAACGATCTGGCGCTGATCGGCACCACCGACATTCCCTATGAGGGGCGGCCGGAGGACGTCAAAGCTGACGAAAGCGAGATCGACTACCTGATCAGGGTCGTCAACCGCTACTTCAAGCGCGGGCTCGCCCGCACCGATGTCGTCTATTCCTTCTCAGGTGTCAGGCCGCTCTACGACGACAACGCCGACAATCCGAGCGCGGTGACGCGCGACTATATCTTCGAGCTTGACGCGCCGTCCGGCCATGCGCCGCTGCTCTCGGTCTTCGGCGGCAAGATCACCACCTTTCGCAAGCTCGCCGAGCACGCGCTGGATCGCATCGAGCCCTTCTTGCCGAAGATGGGCAAAGCCTGGACTGCGAAAGCGCATTTGCCGGGCGGCGACATCGCCAACGCCGATTTCGAGCAGTTCCTCGGCGATCTCGGTCGCGACTATCCGTGGATGCCGGCTTCCTTGCTCAACCATTACGGCCGGCTTTATGGCACCCGCGCCCGCGCCCTGGTCGGCGGCGCCGGCTCGCTTGACGATCTCGGGCGGCGCTTCGGCAGGGACTTCTTCGAACGCGAGGCCGCCTATCTCCTCGAGCATGAGTGGGCGTCGACCGCGGCCGATATTCTCGACCGCCGCACCAAGCACGGACTGCATATGTCGACTGCTGAGCGAGCTACCTTCGAGGATTGGTGCGCCAACCGATTGGCGAAGGCCGGCTGATGGTTGTTCGGATCGATCAGGAAGACGCCGAGTTGCGGGCGCTGCGCGTGCTGTCGGCCAGCGTCGGCGCCGATCCCCTGCTGGTCCAGGGCGCCGGTGGCAACACCTCCCTCAAACAGGCCGGCCTGTTGTGGATCAAGGCGTCAGGCACCTGGCTGATGAATGCAGCCACCAGCGACATCATGGTGCCGGTGGAACTGGCGCCCTTGCTCGAGGCGGTCGCCCACCGCAGCCCGGCGGCCGAGAAGGCCGACCAGTTCACGCCGGTCGACCTCAATCCGCATCGCCTGCGGCCTTCGATCGAGACGACGGTGCATGCGCTGCTGCCGCAAAGGATCGTCGTCCATGTCCATTGCGTCGAGACCATTGCGATTGCCGTGCAGGCCAATGCGGAAGCTTTGCTCGCCGAGCGCCTGCGCGGGCTGGACTGGGTCTTCGTGCCGTATCGCCGGCCGGGCCTGCCGCTGGCGCAAGGCATTGCCGAGCGGCTGAAGCCTCGTACCGTTGTGCTGGTGCTCGGCAATCACGGACTGGTTGTCGCCGCCGACACCGTCGCCGAGGCCAATCTGTTGCTGAGGCGCGTTTCCGGCCTGCTCAGCCGCCCGCCGCGTGTTGCGCCGGCAGCTGACATCGACGCGCTGATCAGGCTGGGCATGGGCAGCAACTACCGCCTTCCCGTGGCGATCGAGGCGCATGCCGCCGCGACCGATCTCGCCAGCTGCCGCATTGCAGCCTCGGGCAGCCTCTATCCAGACCAAGTCATTTTCCTTGGCGTCGGCTCGGTGATTGCCGGACCGAACGAGAACGCCGCCGCCGTGGTGGCGAGGACGAGGGAAACTGGCCAGCCGTCGCCGGCATCGATCCTGTTCCCCGGCAAGGGCATCCTGATGCGCAGCGACGCCAATGCCGGCGCAGAGGCGATGGCGCGCTGCCTCGCCGACGTCGCCTCGCGCATCGATCCAGGCGCGCGCGTCAACTATCTGAGCCCGCACGAGAATGCCGAGCTTTTGAACTGGGATGCCGAAAAGTACCGCCAGGAGCTCAACCGGCGCAGCGGGACATTGCAATGACGGCTGTGGTCGTCGGCATCGACGTCGGCACCTCGGGTGTGCGCGCCGTCGCCATGGATCCTGGTTTCGCAATCCAGGCCCAGGCCGGCGTCGCGCTGGCCGATTTCGGCACCGACTGGCGGGACCCCGCCACCTGGTGGCGCGCGGTCGAGACCGCGATCGACGCACTGCTTCGCCTGGTCGACGCAAGGAATGTTCGCGCGCTTGCCGTCGACGGCACCTCGGGCACGATGCTGCCGGTCGATGCGGCCGGCGGGCCGCTCGGCCGGGCGCTGATGTATTCCGACAAGGTCGACGACGCGACGATCCTTTCGGCGATCGCCGACGATGCGCCGCCTCAGAGCGCGGCCCATGGCGCCACCTCGGGACTTGCCAAGCTGCTGCGGTTCCAGAAGGGGGTGAGGCCGGCGCGGGTTCTCCATCAGGCCGACTGGATCGCTGGCCGCTTCTGCGGCCGCTTCGACGTCAGCGACGAGAACAATGCACTGAAGACCGGCTATGACCCTGTGCGGCGTGGCTGGCCCGATTGGCTCGCCAGGACAGGCGCAGATCTGGCCTTGCTGCCAGATGTCGTCGCGCCGGGTAAGCCATTCGGCACGATCAGCCCGGGCAGCGCGCAGCGTTTCGGCCTGCCCGGCGATGTGGCAGTAGTCGCCGGCACCACCGATGGCTGCGCTTCCTTCCTCGCAACCGGCGCTGACCGCATAGGTGACGCCGTCACCGCGCTCGGCTCATCGCTGACGCTGAAGCTGCTCTGCGAAAAGCCGCTGTTCGCGCCGCAATTCGGCATCTACAGCCATCGCATCGGCGACGCGTGGCTGGCCGGCGGTGCGTCGAACACCGGCGGCAAGGTGCTGGCGCATTTCTTCCCCCTCGAGCGCATCGTCAAGCTCTCCGAATCGATCGATCCGGACCGGCCGACCGGCCTCGACTATTACCCATTGATCGGCACCGGCGAGCGCTTTCCGATCGCCGATGCGGGCCTCGCGCCGCGCCTCGATCCGCGCCCGGCCGACGACGCGCTGTTCCTGCAGGCGATGCTGGAAGGCATTGCCGCCATCGAGAGGCGCGGCTACCGGCAACTTGCCGATCTCGGTGGGCCGGCGCTGCGTTCCGTCCGCAGCGTTTCCGGCGGCGCCCGCAACCCTGTGTGGACGGCAATCCGCGCAAGGCAACTGCGCGTGCCTTTTTTCGAAGCGCTTTCCGAGGAGGCAGCGGCCGGTACGGCAAGGCTGGCGCTGCAGGGCGCGCGCACGGCGGGCCTGCTATGAGCACTGCCACGACGAAGCCGGTTGACTTGCGCGATCTCGCCGACCTGGCGGGCCGCTTCGACCATTTCGTCGTCGACCAATTCGGCGTCCTGCATGACGGCAATGCCGCCTATCCGGGCGCTGTCGAAGCGCTGTCAAAGCTCAAGGCCGCCGGAAAGTCGGTCCTGCTTCTGTCCAATTCCGGCAAGCGTGCGGCGCCTAACGAGGATCGCCTTGTCGGGCTCGGTTTCGAGCGAGGCTCCTGGGACGTCTTCGTCAGTTCCGGCGAAGTCGCCTGGCGGCGCTTTGCCGGGCTGGCCGGACAAGCCGGTCTGCCCCACGGCACGCGCTGCCTGCTGATTGCGCGCGATGGCGACAGGAGCGCTGTCGACGGCCTCGACATCGTGCTGGTCGACGACGCCGGCCGGGCCGACGTCATCCTGCTTTCGGCAAGCGAAGGTGACCGTTTCGAGCTCGATCACTATCGCAAGATGCTGGCCCCTGCCGCGGTCTCCGGCGTGCCCTGTCTGTGCACCAATCCCGACAGGATCATGCTGACGAAATCGGGTCAGCGTTTCGGCGCCGGCAGGATCGCCGAACTCTACGAGGAACTGGGCGGCAACGTCGAATGGATCGGCAAGCCGCATAGGCCGATCTATGACGCGGCGCTCGCAATGTTGGGCAACCCGCCGCGCGAACGCGTTGTCGGTATCGGCGACAGTATCGAACACGACATAGCCGGCGCATCTGGCGCAGGCTTGTCGTCGGCGCTGGTGCGTTCGGGCATACTGGCCGAAATGAGCGGTCAGCAACTCAACGAGATGTTTGCGCGTCACGACGCCCGGCCGGACTTCATCCTGCCGGGCTTCGTCTGGCAGGTCTGAGCACGAGGTGAAACCATGGCTTTCACGCTGTCCCTCAACACCAATCCGCTGGTCAACCGCTTCGCTGATCCCGACGACCTGATCGACGCGATCGCCTATGGCATCGGCATCAGGGATGTCCAGCTTACGCATGAGTTCGTCAATCCGGGCTGGCCGGCGGCGACGATCGCGAAATTCATCCGCCTGTTCCGCGCCGCTCTGAATCGTACTGGCGTACGCGTCACGTCGGGCATGACCGGCCCCTATGGCAGGCTGAATCATTTCGGCCATCCGGATGCCGATGTACGCCGCTACTATGTCGACTGGTTCAAGATTTTCGCCGACATCTCGGCCGAACTGGGCGCCACAAGCATGGGCACGCAGTTCGCCATCTTCACCCACCAGGACTATGACGATCCCAAGCGCCGCGCTCGGCTGCTCGACATCGCCATGGAGTGCTGGCGCGAGGTGGCCGAACATGCCAGAGCGGCCGGACTGACCTATCTGTTCTGGGAGCCGATGTCGGTCGGCCGCGAATTCGGCCACACCATCGAGAACTGCCGGGCGCTGCACGAGCAGATCGAGGCGGCCAATCTCTCCATTCCGCTGTTGATGATGGTCGACATCGACCACGGCGATGTCACGTCGAGCAATCCCGACGATATCGACCCCTATGCCTGGGCCGAGGCTTTCCCGAGACAATCGCCGATCATCCACATCAAGCAATCGTCGATGAACAAGGGCGGCCACTGGCCGTTCACCGCCGCCTACAACAAAGACGGCCGCATAACCCCGCAAAAACTGTTGGAGACGGTTCGGCGCGGCGGTGGCACCGACAACGAGATTTGCCTCGAGTTGTCGTTCCGTGAGCGCGAGCCGGTCGATCACCAGGTCGTGGCAATGATCCGCGAGTCGGTCGATTATTGGGCGCCGTTCATCGATGCGGGCAGGTCGGCGTTGTTGCCCCGCAGCTAGGATCCCGACGCACGGCAGTGAAATCCGACCTGGCCGCTTACCCGAAGCAATCTACCCTAGATCTTCGAGCGGCGTTCTGCTGCTTCGGTTCGACAGGATGGCTGCGGGCGCGGCGGTGCTGCTCAGCGACATCGACGCCCCGAGAGCCAGGCGCGCTGGCCGGCAAGGAGATCTAGCGCGCTCGCAAGCCGGGCGGCTATTTCGTCGTCGGCTCCTCCGGCAGCGAATATGCGCTGCTCGCCGGGCGGAGGCTAGACGTTGAAGCGTGTGATCATCGCTGGCGGCGATAAGCCATGCGCCCGGGGCGTCGACGCGCTCACGGTCCGCATGCCGCTGCCGGCGTCGCCGCTCTGCGTCGCTCCAGTCCAACATCGCTGCGGTCGACGGGCTGGAAGTCGCGCTGAAGGGCGGACAGGTCGGCACCGACCGTTATTTCTCGGCCATCCGCGACGGCCTCGGCGGCTGAGCAATTGCTGCGTTGCCTCGGGAAATCCGCGACACGGCCGCTGCCAGGTGGAAATCCCGGTAACAGTCTGTAGTATCTCGAAAATACTGAAATCGGGAGGATGCCGGTGCAGACCAAGAAGATCATCAACGACGGCAACCGCGCCGTTGACGAGATGCTGGAAGGGATCCTCGCCGCGCATCCCGCTCACCTCAGGAGCGTTGACGGCAGCCCGCGCTCTATCATCGCCCGCGACGGTCCGAGATCCGGCAAGGTCGGACTCGTCATCGGCGGCGGCTCCGGCCACGAGCCGACCTTTCTCGGCTTTGTCGGCAAGGGGCTGGCGGACGCAGCCGCCATCGGCAACGTCTTTGCCTCGCCGCCACCCGATCCGATCCTGGAATGCGCCAAGGCAGCGAGCGGCGGTGCCGGGGTGCTGTTCATGTACGGCAACTACGCCGGCGACGTGATGAACTTCGACATGGCAGCCGAGATGGCGGCGATGGACGACATCGAGGTGCGCACCGTGCTGACGACCGACGATGTCGCTTCGGCGCCGCGCGACCAGCGGGGAAGACGCCGCGGCGTCGCCGGCAATTTCTTCATCTTCAAGGCCGCGGGCGCGGCCTGCGACCGCATGCTTTCATTCGACGAGGTCGAGCGCATCGTCCGCAAGGCCAACGACCACACCTTCACCATGGGTGTCGCCTTGTCGCCTTGTTCGCTGCCGCAGACGCGGCGGCCGAATTTCGAGATCGGCGCTGACGAGATGGAGATCGGCATGGGCATCCACGGCGAGCCCGGCATCGCGCGCGGCGCGCTCAAGAGCGCCGATGCTATCACCGACGAGATGCTGGATAGGATTCTCGCCGAAATGGAGCCGTCACGCGGCGACAAGGTCGCCGTGCTCGTCAATTCGCTGGGCTCGACGCCACTGATGGAACTCTACATCATGAACCGTCGGCTCAAGCAGAGGCTCGACGACATCGGTGTCTCGGTGCACGCGACCTGGGTCGGCAATTACTGCACCTCGCTGGAAATGGCCGGCGCCTCCGTAACCTTGGAGCATCTCGACGAGGAGCTGCAGACGATGCTCGACCATCCTTGCGACTGTGCGATGTTCAGGGCCGGCTGAGGAGTTCGCCATGACCTCGATCGGCTCGCCTGAACTGAAAAAGATGTTCGACGCCATCGCCGCCGCGATCGCGGCGGACAAGGACCGGCTCTGTCAACTCGACGGGATCATCGGCGATGCCGATCACGGTATCGCCATGGAGCTCGGCTTCAACGCAGCGCGCGACGCGGTTGCCGACCTCAATCTCACCGCAACCGACCCGACAGCTCTGCTCAACACGGCGGCGAAATCATTCCTCAATGCGGTCGGCGCGTCGTCCGGGCCGCTCTACGCAACTGCCTTCATGCGCGGCGCCGCCGCCGTCAAGGGCAAGACGAAGCTCGACGCCGACGATGCCATCGCCATGTTCCAGGCGATGGCGCAGGGCATCAAGGATCGCGGCAAGGCCGAGCTCGGCGAAAAGACCATGGTCGATGCCTGGCAGCCAGCGGCCGAAGCCGCTGGTGCCGCGCGGGCTGCTGGCAAGAGCCTCGCAGACAGTCTTGCCGTGGCACTTGCCGCCGCCGAGCGCGGCGCCGAAGCCACCAAGGACATGATCGCCGCCAAGGGCCGTTCCTCACGCCTCGGCGAGCGGTCGCTTGGCCATGTCGATCCAGGCGCGGCCTCGGCCGTCACGGTCATCGGCGCAATGGCGCAGAGCTTAAACAGCGCAATTCCAGGAAAAGTGTGAAGCGGTTTTCCGTCCGGACTTGCGTCACAACAAGCAGCGTTAGCGCTTTGCCTCGTCGAGGCGGTTGATCGCCTGGACGTTGCCGGCCGATGGTCCCTTCTCGTCGAATTCGGAAGCGAGCCAAGTGTCGACGATCGCCTTGGCAAGCTCCGGCCCGATGACGCGGGCGCCCATGGTGATGATCTGCGCATTGTTGGATTTGGCCGCGCGTTCCGCTGAATAAGTGTCGTGGGTGAGTGCCGCACGGATGCCCGGCACCTTGTTGGCCGAGATCGAGACGCCGATGCCGGTGCCGCAGAACAGGATGCCGCGGTCGTTCTTGCCGTCGACGATCGTCTGGGCGAGGTTCTGCGAAAGGTCGGCGTAGTAGCCGAGCTGGCTGAGATCGCTGACGGTAAGGCCAGGCTTGGTGGCGAGGTGCGCCGCGATCACGTCGAGGAGCGGCTTGCCGGCGCTGTCGGCTCCGATGGCTATCTTCATGGTTCTTGTCCTTCCTTTGACTCAAATGTGCTTTCGATCGGATTCAGATCGCTGCCAAGGCGCGCCGCAGGATGTCGATGTAGCCTTCGGCCTGCCAGGCGGAGCGGCCGATGAACAGGCCATCGACATTGGGTTGGCCGATCAGTTCGGCGGCGTTCTGCGGATTGACGCTGCCGCCATATAGCACCGGCGGCGATGCGAGCAGCAGGGCAGTGGCCACTCTCTTGATCAGCGCCTGCTGCTTGTCGGCATAGTCGGAACTGGCTGGGATGCCCTTGTCGCCGATCGCCCAGACCGGCTCATAGGCAAACAGAATCCTGGCTGACTTTGCTTCTCCCTCCAGGAACTGCAGCGCGCCTTCGACCTGCGCCGTCAGTACCGCACCGGCCCTGCCGCTCTCGCGTTCGGGCAGCGTCTCGCCGACGCAGATCAGCGGCACCAGCCCGTGCCTCACCGCCGCCGCCGTCTTCAGGCCGACAGCGTGGTCGCTCTCGCCGAAATGCTCGCGCCTTTCGCTGTGGCCGAGCTCGACCAGATCGAGGCCGCAATCCTTGAGCATCGGCGGCGAGATCTCGCCGGTCCAGGCGCCGTTGTCGGCCCAATGCATGTTCTGCGCGCCGACCTTGATGTGCGTTGACGACAGCGCCTTCTTGACTTCGCGCACCGCCGTGAAAGGCGGGATGACGAAGGGCTGGATGCGCTTGTCGAAGCCAAGAGTGAACGCGGCGATCGCTTCGGCGAAAGCAAGCGCTTCAGCAAGCGTCTTGTTCATCTTCCAGCTTGTTCCGACCCAGTACGTCACGCCTGCGCTCCTGATGTTCAATCTCTGTTGTCGACAACCGTCAGCGAAATCCCCGCGGCTTCCAGTTCTTCGCGCGCGGGCGGCTCCAGCTCGCCGCCGGTGAAGACGGTGTTGAACGCCCTGAGGTCGGTGAGAAAGTGCAATGCCGTGCGGCCGAACTTGCCATGATCGACCAGCAGGTATTTGCGCGCCGCGGCCGCCATCATCAGCCTCTTGGTCTGCACGACCTCCTGGTCCTGGTGAAATGCCGCAGCGCCGTAGATGGCCGACGACGAGAGAAAGGCGACATCGGCGCGAAGCGACCGCAGCGTCTCCTCTGCGATGAGGCCGAAGAAACCGTGGAATTTCTTGTTGTACTGGCCGCCAAGCGCGATCAGGGTGATGCCGCTGAGCCCCGACAGCTCCTGGATGACGGCGAGGTTATTGGTGATCACCGTCAGCGGGCGCAACTCGGCCAAATGCGCGGCTATGCCACCTGCCGTCGAGCCATCGTCGATAATCACGGTCTGGCCGGGCTCGATCGTCGCCACGGCCGCTATTGCCAAGCGGCGCTTTTCGTCGCCCGCCTGTTTTTGGCGGTAGCGGAAATCGCTCTCGAACAGGCCGCTCGACTGGATTGAGGCGCCGCCACGCACCTTGCGCAGAAAGCCGCTTTCCTCGAGCTCGTCGAGGTCGCGATGCACGGTCATCTTGGAGACGGCGAAACGCGAAGCGAGATCGTCGACGGAAGCCGTGCCGGCCTCCATCAGGAAATCCATGATGCCTTGTCTGCGGTTGTTGCTTTTCATTGCAGGCGCCCTTCGAAACGCGCCGTCTATATCACATCAATATCCCATGAAGATATCAGATTTTTTGTGATAATGTGTTATTATTCGCAGCATTCATGAGATTTTCACGCACCGTTGAAAGGTTAGCGCACGACACCAGCCGGCCAGGAGCGAGCCATGTCCCGGCTTCAGGCGCATCAAACAACTAGAAGTTCATGGCACGCAGGGTCTAAGCGGGCGCGCCGTTGTTGGCCTCGCGTGCGGAGGCCGAGGTGCCGAGCGCGGCTCAGCCGAAATTGAGGCGGCAAGCCATCGCGCCGCTCAGGATCAACAGGCAGCCCTATGAACTGTCGCTCGATTCCAGAACCAGCCTTCTCGACGCAATCCGGGCCCATGTCGGGCCGACGGCAAGCGCGTGCTGTCTTGCCCTGAGCTTCGTGATGAATGATGCGGCGGTGAATGCTATCTTCGTACATTCCAAGGGTGCTCCCCAGCACTCGCCGCAAGAAGCAGCTAGCGCGAACGCTGTGGGTGCTAGGAACGTGCAGGAGCGTCTTGGTCCTCCGAGGTCGTTGCCAACGTTTGTTGTCACGGAGGTTGAACGTCCGCTGTCATTCCTTCCTGTACAAAAGCGGACCTACGGATTTCGGCCCCAAAGCGGCAGCTCGATAGTTCTACAAGTCACGATCGACCGGGGTTGCTTTTCGAACTTTTTATCTCGCCCCTCGGCCGAATTGCAGGCGCTTGTAAAAGATACCGCGCTATAAGCCGTCCGCTGTGGGCCACGCCTGACCTAGTCGACTTCGAGCCAAATGCCCGTTCACTTCAGCGGCATCCAGATGGCGGGACCGTCGCTATCAGCCCCCTTCGAAATACCGAACAATAGCGGCCGTCGGTCGTGCCGATTTCAAATGACGAGATCTTCCCAGTAAGGGGGCTCGCCAAACGCGGCCTTCAGATGTTCTGCCAGCGCGCGGAGTTTTGCCGAGGGGCGTCTGCCCTCGGGATGTGCAAGGTAGATGAACTCCGGCGCAGGCTGGACTCCGACGTCGATGACCTTGAGTTTGCCGTTGCGAATGTCGGATCCGCATATGAACAGAGGCAACAGCGCGACGCCAAGACCGGCGATCGCTGCGTCGCGCATCATGTCCCCATTGTTGACCCTGAGACCTACACGGGCGCGCACCATCTCGATGCCGGTCGAAGTGGCGAAGCGCCAATCAGCCACGCCGCGATTGGTGTAGAAGATGCCCTTGTGGGCGTCGAGTTGCTCGATCGTTGCCGGCGTTCCGAGGCTGGCCAGATAATCGCCAGACGCCACCAAAACGCGACGGCTCGGCGCGAGGCGCCAGACCATCAAGCGGGAATCGTCGATGGCCCCGTGCCGCACCACGCCGTCATAGATGCCCGAAGCGATGTCGACGCGACGGTCGTCGAGTTCGAGGGACATCTCGATGTCAGGATTGGCTGCCAGAAAAGGATAGAGCGCCGGCCCCAGATGCATGCGGCCGAAGGTGACGGGTGCGGAGATCCGCATGGGGCCACTCAGGGTTCCCCGGCGCTCCGCCAGGTCTGTCGCTGCTTCCGAAACCTCACGTAGGATTCGCTTGGCGCGCTCGAAAAAGGCGGTTCCATCTTCCGTCACCGACACCTTGCGCGTCGTGCGGTGAAGCAGCGTGGCCCCGAGGCTGCATTCCAGCTCGGCCAACCGCTCGCTGACCACCGACTTCGAGAGCCGGAGCGTGCGAGCTGCTCCGCTGATCGAGCCTTCCTCGGCGACCGCAACGAAGCTGGCAATACCATCCAATTTCACTGTTCGTAGTTTCCGAAAAATAGATCCGCTATTTGCATAATAGTCCGAACATGCTGCCGGCACCATATTCGCCGTCACCAAACACCGATCTTGAGGAACCGAGGTAATGGACAGGCTTAAAGGCAAGCGCGCGCTCATAACGGGGGGCACCAGCGGCATCGGCTTGGAAACGGCGCGTCAATTCCTCAGCGAAGGCGCCCGCGTCGCTGTGACCGGGACCAATCCCGAGACGTTGGAAGCGGCGCGCAAGGAACTCGGCCCGGAAGTTCTGGTCATCAAAGCGGACGCCGCGGACGTCGCCGGTCAGAAGACAGTGACGGACGCCATTGAGCAAGCTTTCGGCGGGCTCGACATCGTGTTCGTCAATGCGGGCGTTGCCTTGCTCAAGCCTATCGAAGCATGGGACGAGGTCGGTTTCGACCGCGTTTTCGCCATCAATGTCAAAGGCCCGTATTTCTTGTTGCAGGCGTTGCTGCCGATCCTGTCGAATCCGGCTTCGATCGTGCTGAACACCTCTGTCAATGCCCATATCGGCATGCCGAATTCGAGTGTCTACGCGGCCTCGAAGGCCGCACTACAGTCGCTCATCCGCACATTGTCGGGGGAATTGATCGGTCGCGGCATCCGGTTCAACGCGATCAGCCCGGGGCCAATCGCAACGCCGCTTTACGGAAAACTCGGTTTCACCGAAACTGACCTGAGAACTGTCGCCGACAGCATCAAGGGCCAAGTCCCCGCCGGCCGTTTCGGCGATCCGTCCGAGATTGCTAAGGCCGTCGTGTTCCTGGCCTCCGACGAAGCCGCCTATACCGTCGGCAGCGAGATCATGATCGATGGCGGCATGGGAACGCTGTGAGGTGATGGCCCAATTCATCATCCAGACGAGGCGATTGCATTATGGAAAAGAGCCATGTGCGCTGCGTGGAAGCCGCGACTTAGCGCGTCTTTAAAGATAAGTGCTTGTTTTTGTTATTGATCGTTACCGGTCGGATAGACCTCACTCGATAGAGTTGGAGTAGAGCTCAGTAAACTGGTGTCATCTTGCACTGCGAGGCAAGGCAGTCGGCGAGGGGCGTCGAGTTCTCCACACGCAGCGCCAAACCATTAACTCGGTCTGCCATAACCAGGCTCACCTAGCTGGTTGTTGAAAGTCTGAGAGATACCCGTTTTGACTCTGATCTGTACCCGGCATCGTCATCTTCTGCGTGCTTTCCCGCGGCCGTCGCAGGCGGCAGAATGGGGTTTGTGCTGTACCAGGTAGGAGTCCACCGGTCAGGCAAACTTCCCCGCGGCGAAGAAGGCTGAGGTTTTTTGCGAGCGCGCTTAGATATTAAAGAGAATGTTCAAGCCTGCCGCTAAAGCCGCATAAGGGCACTGGCATCCAGCGGCAACGTCAGCTGTTGCATCGGATCGTCACCAGGATCATGATCCCCTTGGCTAATAAATTCCGACGTAGAATCGTTCGGACCGTTCGCTTTCTGCGCCGGTTTCACCGTGGCTTCCGCGACAGTGCGGTCGCCTGACAGGAGGGGAAGCGTGATGGGAGTCCAAACAGAACTTGCTCGCAATTTTCTCGGATCAATTCTCCAGCCCGGCGCGCCCACTTTTGATGAGGTAAGGAGGATACACAATGGCCTCGTCGACCGACGCCCCGCAGTCATTGCCCGTTGTCGAGGTATTGCCGATATCGTCGATGCTGTCCTTTACGCCCAGGCGACCGGACTGGAGATTTGCGTACGCGGCGGCGGCCACAACATCGCGGGGCGTGCGGTGGTCGACGATGGCCTCATGATCGACCTCTCCTTGATGAAAGGAGTGCACGTGAATGCCGCCGCCCAGACGGCCGTCGTCGAGGGCGGTGTGACTTGGAGGGAGTTGAATAGAGAGACCCAGTTACATGGTTTGGCGACCACTGGAGGGGTGATCGGAAGTACGGGGGTTGCCGGGCTTACCCTCGGCGGCGGCCTTGGATGGCTTATGCCGAAATACGGGATGGCGCTGGACAATCTGATCTCTGTCGATCTGGTGCTCGCTGACGGTTCCGTGGTGAAGGCGAGCGCCGACGCAAATCCCGATCTCTTCTGGGCGCTACGTGG
Source organism: Mesorhizobium sp. M2A.F.Ca.ET.046.03.2.1 (assembly GCF_003952425.1). Lineage (NCBI taxonomy): Bacteria > Pseudomonadati > Pseudomonadota > Alphaproteobacteria > Hyphomicrobiales > Phyllobacteriaceae > Mesorhizobium > Mesorhizobium sp. M2A.F.Ca.ET.046.03.2.1. The sequence continues at coordinate 4,200,522 of NZ_CP034449.1, forward strand.
CGGCGGTGGCAACTTCGGCGTTGCCGCTTCCTTCGAGTTCCGCCTGCATTCCATCGGCCCAGTCGTGTTCGGGGGGATCGTTGCCTTTCCATTCCAAGAGGCGAGACAAGTCCTCCGCAGGTTCCGCGACCTTGCCGAAAACGCCTCGGACGACCTGATGCTGGTCGCCGCCTTAACGACTGCGCCAGACGGGTCAGGCACCCCGATCGTTGCAATCGTTTCCTGTCATATCGGCTCCGCTGAAGATACTGAGGTCGTTGGGCGCCAGATCCGGAGCTTTGGGACCGTGGCGGTAGACGCTCTGGGGCCGATACCCTATACGGAACTCAATGGAATGCTGGACGCGGGCTTCCCTACCGGCGCCTTCAACTATTGGAAGTCCACTTTCCTTCCGCGCCTTGACGATGACGCGGTCGAGGCCCTCGTGACCGCATATGAGCGCTGCCCAGTTCCAACAAGCTCGATCTTGCTGGAAGGTTTCCACGGTTTTGCGTCGCGCATTCCGGTAGATTCTACCTCCTTCGCGCTCCGTGACATTGGCTTCAACACGCTCGTGCTTGGCCAATGGATGGACAAGGCCTCTGCGGATCGCACCACCGCTTGGGCGCGCGCCAGCTTCGATGCCCTTGAGCCCTTTGCTGGCAAGCGTCGCTATGCAAATTATTTGGGGGCAGACGAGGACGCCGGCGCGGCAGCGTTGGCCGCCTATGGTCAAAACCTCGCAAGGCTGCGGCAGTTGAAAACGCGCTATGACCCGAACAACATCTTCCATCATAACGTGAACATACCACCCGCCTAGGATATGGCGTTCTAGTCAGAGTAGGGTGCCGCCAATACAGCGATGCAACCGGTTTGTCTGTCAATAGGGCTTCGAAAGTGAGGTTACCAGGTTCAAACCCTGTTCCCGCAACCAATTCTATCATAAATCAATAACCGTCCCGGTCTGACCGGGGCGGTTTTTTTGCGTTTAAAGCGCAAGCAATCGTCGCTACGCGCCGGTGGGAGCATCACCGCGCCGAGAAGCCGCGCGAACCGGAAGAGCGAGCAAGTTAGTGCACCTTAGGAGAGATATGGCGCGCTTTAAAGGCAAGCCTTTTGTTTCTATTGTGTGCGGTTACCGGTTGCTCGTATTTGGGAGTAGCTAGGGCAAGGCCCCATGTCGGGAAGGCAGCATGCGCCGCAGTCGGCCGTAGAGATCAGCCTGCAACATCCGGAATGCGGACATCGCCGGCGACCACTGTAGAGGTCGTGCTTGCTAGAAGCGGTCGCCATTTTACCTAGCTTCAATTGCCAGATGCGAATACAAAGCGCCTGAGCTTAGGTGGCAATTGCATCAGAGCCGGCGCCGCAAACGATCGCGCAGACCAGCTCATTCTTCTTTATCGAGATGCGACCTTTGCGCAGGGCGGCGAGGGCGGCAGCGCCGCTGAGGTCCGCTGCCAAGCCCATTTCGAACCAGAGCCACTTGGCTGCGGCGCGCATTTCGTCGTCGCTGACCAGCACGATCTCATCGACCCGATCGCGAACGGCCTCGAAGATTCGATCGTCGGAGCGCGCGCACGACATTGTTGCTACCGAGGTGGTCACCTTGTCGAGGGCGATGTTGCGGCCCGCCTCCAGCGAACGCAGCAGCACCGGCGATCCTTCGGCTTCGATGCCGACCACTCGCACAGCCGGCTTCAGCGCCTTGAGCGCAGTGGACACCCCCGTGATAAGGCCGCCGCCACCCATCGCCACGAGCACGGTGGTCATCTCAGGCAGATCCTCGAGCAGCTCGAGGCCGACCGTTCCCTGCCCGGCGACAACATCCGCGTCGGCAAAGGGATGGAAATATGCCGCGCCTGTCTCGCGATGGAAGGCGAGAGCGGCGACGTTGGATTCATGCCAGGCGGAGCCAACGATCCGAACGTCGGCCTTCCAGGCCCGGAGCTTTTCGATCTTCTCGAGCGAGGCGTTGCTCGGCAGGAAAATGGTGGCCGGCACCTGTGCCATGAAGCCGGCGCGGCCGTGGCGATGCCGTGATTTCCCCCTGATGCGGTGACGATGCCATGAGCGATGTCGGCAGCATCGAGCGCCAGCAGCCGGTTCGTGGCGCCCCGCGCCTTGAACGAGCCCGTGACCTGCAGCAGCTCAAGCTTCAAAGCAAGCCGATAGCCTTCGCCAGCTCCCGACTGGAGATTGGTCGCCTCGACCACCGGCGTGCGGCGGACATTGCCCCTGATGCGCTCGGCCGCGGCCCGGATGTCGTTCAGCTCGACGATCATGCGATCGCTCCCTCATAGGGCGCGGCCACCGTCATGCAGCAATTACCGACGCCGACCGGCCAGGCTGCCGACGACTATAGACCATCCCGTCGGCGGCGTAGAGCACCATCGAAAGCATCACGCTAAATCGCGTCGATCGGTTCTGGCGACGCGGAGCCATGGCGCATCTTCCGGTTGAGGCGTGAAGAGAGTTTGCAGACAAGAGGGCCGCAGGTTAGCGTTGATCCATGTTCATTTCCGCATAGGGCAATGATGAGATGACACCCCGAACCAAGTACGCGCGAAGCGGGAAGGTGGCCATCGCCTATCAGGTCTGGGGGAGTGGTCCAATAGACCTTGTTTGGGCACCGGGAACGGCATCCCACCTCGATCTGGAATGGGAAATGCCACTGCGCGCTCTGTTTTTCGAGAAGCTCGGGGCGTTCTGCCGGGTTATCAAGTTCGACAAGCGTGGAACGGGGCTGTCCGATCGCCCAATCCGAATGGCGACTCTTGAGGAACGGACTGACGACATCCGGGCCGTGATGGATGCCGAGAAGGTTGAGCGTGCCAGTCTTTTCGGTGTTTCCGAGGGGGGCTCGATGACAAGTTTGTTTGCTGCCTTGAACCCGGACCGCGTGAGATCGCTAATCGTCTGGGGTACGCAAGCTCGTTGGTGCGCTTCAGAAGACCACCCATGGGGTTTGTCGTCCGAGGCGTATGATCAGCTCATCAAGGATGTGGCTGAGAACGGCCCCTCAGACGAGTACATCCGTGGAGCAGGGGTCGGGCTCGGGCCTAGTGTCGATCAAACGGTGGTCGATGCCCAAGCGCGTGTTATGAGGGCCGCGGCGAGCCCGTCCGCATATGCGGCCTACGAAGCGATGAATCGGGACATCGATATCCGGAATATCCTTCCTGCGATCTCAATGCCAACGCTAGTCATGATCCGTTCCCACGATCCGGTTGCATCGGCTGAAGCCGCGCGCGACATGGCGCGGCGCATACCTCAAGCAGAAATGAGGGAGTATCCCGGGGACATACACACCTTCGTCGCCAAGGACATGGATACGATCCTGGCCGACATTCAGTCGTTTTTGACCGGTGTGACGCCGGAGGTTACGCCTGACCGAAAGCTAGCCGCGATACTGTTCCTCGACATCGTGTCATCAACGGACCATCTAGCGAGGGACGGGGATCAAGCATGGAGCAATACGCTAACCTCCTATTACAACGTCGTACGCAAGGAAATCGCACGCTACCGCGGCGAGGAGTTTTCGGTTGCCGGTGATGGTTTCTTGGCACTGTTCGACGGGCCAGCGCGCGCGGTACGGTGTGCCCTCACCATTGCCGCCTCGGTGAAGCAGCTTGAGATCGACATTCGAGCGGGTGTTCACGTTGGGGAATGTGCGATTGTCGGGACCAACGTAACAGGCCTCGCTATCCACACAGGAGCAAGGATCATGAGTTCAGCGGAGGCCGGAATGGTTTTGACCTCTCAAACCGTGAGGGACTTGGTGGCAGGCTCAGGCCTACGTTTCGCAGATCACGGAGAGCACGTGCTCAAAGGTGTGCCTGACAAACACCGCTTATTCCTGGCGATGTTGGAAGAGGGGCAGCTTCCTGGCGATACCCGGCTGGTCTAAGCTGTTCCATGCTCGTAAGGGCAACGAGCAGGCAGCTCCCCCTTCGGCCCCCATGCTGCCCGTCGGCAACGCGCCTCATTCCGGCATAGAGGTGAGTTCTCTGGCCGTCTGATACCGGACATCGACCGCGACCGCGCTGCAACTCGCAATTGCACCTTATGTGTCATTGGCCCAAACGCCGCGTTGATTGTCACAGATGGTAGTGGAGTTCAACCACTCCACAGTTCACCTTCGGGACGACCTCGGCTGAGTTTGTCCGGCAGCGGTCTCCCGGCAGGTGTGAACTCGAGCGATCCTGAATTTATGCAATAACGGTTCCGTGTCGGAGGAGGGCCATCCGGAAAGACATGACCTTGATGCGCGCCGCAACGAGCGCAAATAATCTCCTTTCTGAGAATGCCAAAGCGCCTATCTTGGGTGCTCCGGAGATGATCCTGAGCGACTGGCGCAGTGAAACTTGGCCAGCCTGTGCCGCTTTCAAACTTCGCGAGCGCCCTAAACAGCGGCAACCCGCATAAACGGCAGGTGTACACCCCCTCGCGTCTCTCGTGGAGGAAAACACCACAGAATGGAGGCTCCTCGCCATGTTCGAGCAGCAATTGCCGCTCTTCATCGCTGAGGTCAGCCTCCAACTTCCGCCTCTGGGTACTGGTGGGAGGCGCTAAGTCGAAGTTACGCATTGATATCACCCCGTCGTTCAATCACGCCGATCATCGTTGACGCCTTCGATCCAGTCTTCAAAAAGGTTATATTGCGATGTCGGTCTCGTATTAGGTTACCTGGGGAGCTTCCTCATACCGGCAGCGGCTTGCCGGCGTGCTCCGCCACCATGTACTCGGCATACCAGTCCGGCCAATTTTCATCGCGTTGTCCGCCTGTCCGCTTCTCATGCTCGCCATGGGCTTCCGATGCGCGCCGCAGTGCTGCTGCAAGCTCCGCAGACGAGGTATAAGAAGTGGTGTCGTGATCCACGCGGTTGGGCAGTCGCGCAGTAACCTCCTGCAGCAGCCAGCCGTTTCCCGCGGGGTCGCTGAACGAGGCCCACGAGGCGTAACTGCGCCGGTCGGGATGCGGGCCACTGATGCGGCCTCCACGATCGGAATAGTGATACACATCGCTCACGTCGACACCGCGACCCGCAAGCTCCGCGCGCGCTGCCTCGATATCGGATACAACGAGATAGAGACCGGGAGTGACTCCTTTGCCGAAGATGATCGAGCACGGAGAGCCCGGAGGTGTAAACTGGATCACCCGAAAGTCGTCGCCCACGGCATCGGCATCCAGCCTCCATCCCAGACTGGCATAGAAGTGCTTGGCGCGCTCCACATCCGCCACAGGAATGACCGCGACCTCGAGCTTCAAGTCGACCGCTCGCGCTGCTGGAGTCGATATCGCGGTGCCGCCGCGCGTCTGATTACCAGTCATGTCGATTTCCTCCGTTTCGAGTGCCTTGTGAGTTCATGTGCGGCGGACCGGGCTGCAGCCCGATCCGCTTCAGGCGGGAGGCCGAGACGCCCAAACGCCTCGGCTCGCGTCAGATTGCCTGTCGCAGCGGGCGGAATCCCGCTCGGACGTCAGCGACGAGGACCGCAGGCTGCTCCCACGCGGCGAAGTGCCCACCTTTATCGGGCTTGTTGTAGTAAATCAGCTTGGGGTAGGCCCGCTCGACCCAGCTGCGAGGCGCCTGAAAAAGCTCGTCCGGGAAGGCGCTGACGGCAACCGGTATGGACACGCCCTTGACGTTGAAGAAACCGAACCCATTGCCTTCGGCGAGCCGCTCCCAGTAGAGGCGCCCGGAGGAAACCCCCGTATTCGTCAGCCAAGTGAGCGTGAGGTTGTCGAGGACGTCGTCCCTCGTCAGGCCTTCGGTCTCCCCGGCGAAGGCGCGCGCAATTAGCTCCAGGCTGCGCGCGTCATGGTCGAGAAAGTAGGCGGCCAGGCCAACGGGGGAGTCCGCGATTCCGTAGAGGGTCTGCGGGCGCAGCCCCATCTGGTAGGCGTAGCCGACGCCCTTCGTGTAGACGAACTTCAGCTGCTCGTAAGCGTGCTGCTCCTCGGCGGTTAGGCCGGACGGTGCAGGCGCGCCGGCCCCGGCTGCCTTGTCGATGTCGGGTGTTATCACGCCGGGCATGTTCAAGTGGATGCCGAGCAGCTCCGGACGCGCCTGCACGCCCATCGTGTCGGTGATGATCGCACCCCAATCGCCGCCCTGGGCGACATACTGGTTATACCCGAGCCGCTTCATCAGCACATTCCAGGCGTGTGCAATACGGATTGGTCCCCAGCCTGTCGTAGTCGGCTTACCCGAGAACCCGTAGCCCGGGATCGACGGTATCACCACGTGGAATGCGTCCGATGCGGTGCCGCCATGTGCGGTAGGATCAACCAGCGGATCGATGATCTTCAGCTGCTCGATAACCGAGCCGGGCCATCCGTGCGTCACGATCACAGGTAAAGCGTTCTCGTGTTTCGAGCGGACATGGATGAAGTGGATGTCCAGCCCGTCGATCTCGGTAACGAAGTTCGGGTAGCGGTTGAGCCGAGCTTCGACCTTGCGCCAGTCGTAATCCGTCGCCCAATATTGAGCGAGCTTCTGAATCGTCGCAAGCGGCACGCCCTGCGAGAAGTCCGTCACCGCTTCACGATCGGGCAAGCGGGTGGCGGTGACGCGCCGGCGAAGCTCGTCGAGCTCTTTCTGCGGGACGTTGACGGTGAAGGGGCGGATAGAATCGCTGCTGGCCGCAGCCGGCAGTGACCCAGCGAGCGTACCGAGAGCCCCGGCCGCAGCGGCGGTTGCAAGAACTTCGCGGCGTGTGAGTGATTGTGATGACATAATATCCTCCTCTGTTGGTCCGATCTTGTTCGGACGCGGTTGCGCGATCTGCTCAACCACAGAGGGATCGTTGCCCAGCAAGCTTAGGATTGCTTGTTATTCGTTGTTAAGAGCAGTTTAGGTTGGTGGCCGACATCAAGGCGGGGTGTTCGCGGACGCACTTGTCCACTCGGCCAAAAGGCCGTTGGCTGCGTTCATATCTACGGTGCCGTACCCCTCCTCGAACCGTTGAAGGAGGCGGCTCAGCAAGTCCCTTGCTCGGTCCGCCTGGCCTTGTTGCTTCCAGAGCTTGGCTAGCGGAATAGCTGCCCTCAATTCCCATCCCAACGCTGACTGTTTACTGGCCCAATAGAGCGCCTGCCGCAGCGATTCCTCTGCCGCCACAACATCCGGCGGCGAGACCGCCATGCGAATTTCAGCCCAGACGCGCATCAAATCCGGACGGTCGTACGTCTCGCCCGCCTCCTCCGCCAGGGCAAGAGCGCGGTCGATCATCACGGCAGCCTCGTCCGACTGGCCACATTTCATCATCCCTTCGGCGAGCGCCCGGAAGAATGCAGTCGCAAGGATGTTGAACCGTTCGGCATTAAGGGTTGCGACGGCGTTCCGCAGGAGCCGTACGCCCTCGGCCGGTTCGCCACGCAAGATCATGAGTTCGCCCTTCAGAGCAAGCCCGATTGCATGGTAGGGGGCCAGGGAATACTTTGCTGCGTGGGCAAGAACGCGTTCGATCCAATGAGCCGCCCGGTCGAGGTCCCCGCTCCAAAGGTAGACCGGCACTGTATAAACCAACGCCATGCATAGAGCGACCGGGTGCTCTCTTTTGGTGGCCTCTTCCACGGCCTGATCCGCCGTTTTTAGTGCCCTTTCTTGATTACCTAGCAACCACAAGGCTCGCGCCAGGGCAATCAACGCACGTACCCTGTGGTCGTAGCCGAAGAAGTCGACTTGAACGCTGCCCGCCTCTGTTTCCAACGCTAGTCCACGTTCGCAATGTCGCCGTGAGGCAGCCTGGTTTCCAACCAAGTGGTGGGAAACGCCAAGCATCCACTCGGCCACAATGACCCCTGACGGCTCGCCAAGCTCTCCAGCGACGAGCACGCTTCGCTCAGCCGCGGCCAGTGCCCCGCGGAAATCGCCAATTCGGGTAAGAAAGATGTTTAGGCCGGCGAGCAAGTGCAGCTTGTACTGTGCATCCCGCAGCGCCTCGGCCAGTCCAATCCCACGCTCGATCGCCCTTCTTACTTCGTCGCTGTTGCCGCGCGTGAACATCGATGAGATCGCCAATGCCGCCTGAAGCGCCAACTCGCGGGTAGTGCCGCGATCTGACTCCCGCAAGGCGGATAAGGCGCGCTGGCACCACTGCTCGCATTCGCCGAGAAGCGAGAGCCCCAGAAAAAGAGGTGCCGCTCCGGCCGCCAGTTCGAGGCCAATCTGCGCCTCGCCAGCTTCCGAGAAGCTCCACTCAAGCGCTGCCCGGATATTGCCCATATGCGGCTCGTAGGCAGACACGTCACGGCTTCCGAACGCTGTCGCTCTTGTCGCATCAGATTTGAAGCGAGAGGCATAGTGAAGCGCGTGACGCCTTACGAGCGATTCCTTCTCGCCGGTTTCCGCCAGCTTGGCTGCCGCGTACACCCGCGTTGTGTCGAGGAGCCGGTGGTAAGTTGATCCTCCGAGGTCGGACATTCTGATAAGCGACTTATCAACAAGGCTCTCGACGGCATCGGCTACCTTGTGCCCATCAGAGTCGTCTTCCCCCGCGACCGCCAGTGCGTCTTCCAGCGTAAAAGCACCGACGAATACAGAAAGCCTGCGCAGGACCGTCTGTTCATACTCGGACAGGAGGTTGTGGCTCCAGTCGAGCATTGCCTGCAGAGTTTGATGACGCGGGATGGCACTCCGCCTACCGTGCCAAAGTAGCTTGAAGCGATTGTCAAGCAGGTCTGCGGTCCCGTGAATTCCGTAGGTGCCCACCCGGCCGGCCGCGAGTTCAATTGCCAGCGCGATACCATCAAGCCGACGGCATATCGCCGCCATAAGCGGCGCGTCCGCATCGCTAAGGTTGGCTTTGTAGCCGCTGGCTGCCGCGCGCTCCATGAAGAGTTGCACCGCGGGCGAAGCAAGCGCCTGGGCTGCCGTCAGCACAGACGTCTCGACCGGACCCTCAAGAGGTGTCAGCAGGTGCACGTTCTCCCCCTCGACACGAAGCGCCTCGCGACTGGTCGCGAGCAGGTGCACGAGCAGCGTTTCGGTAAAGAGCCGCTCTGATAGTGCGGCGACCGCCTCGATGACGTGCTCGCAGCTGTCGAGGACGAGGAGTATTGGTTGATCGACAAGAAAGGCAACCATGCCGGACACAGGGTCCTGCTCGGCCTGACCGATCAGTCCAAGCGTCGATGCCACCGTGCTGGCCACGAGCGATGAATCACCCAGCGCGCCCAGATCCAAAAAGTAGATTCTATCGGAAAACTTTTCACGCAATTCGTGAGCGACGGCGACCGCAACAGTCGTCTTGCCCATGCCGCCCGGTCCGACAACGCTAACGAATCGGCGGCTCGTTAGCAGGGAGCACAAATCAGCGACTGCTTCGTCACGACCGATCATCCTTTCCAGTCGAGAAGGCAGCTTCCGAGGCCTGTTCGCCTGGCTGACAGGGGCCTCAGGCCATGTGGGAGCGGAGCGTTGCACTGGCGCTACAAAGCTGTAGCCGCGACCCGGAACATTGGCGATGTATCGCGCGCCGTCTCGGCCGTCGCTCAGAGCTTTGCGGAGATTGAAAAGATGTACCCGAAGACTTCCTTCTTCCACGGTCACATCAGGCCAGACGAGCGCAATTAGCTCGCGTCTGCTCAGGACCTCGCCGGCATGTTCTACAAGAGCTACGAGGACATCCAGTGCACGGCCGCCAATCGCGACCGGCTCCTGCCCTTTCAAGAGCAATCTATTGGCGGCATTCAGATGAAACGGGCCAAAAGATACAGTCTCGTTATGTGAGACGTTGATTGGCGCGACAGTATCCGGCGGCTTGCGTTGGTCGCTCACGGCTGCCCTCACTCAGGACGGGACAGCCGCCCCTTCACGATGAATGGTCTACCTTTCCGGAGGTTCATGGCTCTCCTCCTCTATAAATATAACATGGGCTCGAACAGGTTCAAATCACGCAGCTTCCCCGATGTCCGCCCCGGGTCCCACCACGTCGATGCCCGAAGAGGACTCAAGGTCTGCTTGCCGAAATCCTGCTTTCGAACCGGAAGTTCCGCTTGCGGCCCCAGAGCGGTCGTTGGTTGCTCTACAATTCACGGTCGACTGGGGTTCCTGGAAGCTTTTCGAACTTTCTGGGTCTCGCCTCAGGCCGAAATTGCGGTGCTTGTGGAGAAAGTGGGATACGCGATTCGTATCTAGTGTACGTGGGAAGGCATCGACCTTCTGGCACGTGCCCTTCCGTGACAGCGTGAATCGGCATCACCCTCGTACGGTCCTACAACTGGGATCGACTGGGGTTTCCTCGAAGCTTTTCGAACTTTTGTCGCGCACTGCCAACGGAATAGCCGGGGCTGGTGAAGGAGGTCGGGATATCCGAATCCGCAATCGGACAAGCTTGAAGAGTACTCGCGCTCTGGAAGCTCCTGGCGTCTGCCTAAGCGCAACGGCCGACCTTGCTGGCCTGGGGAGGGGGGCGGCTGAGTTCCAGCAGCTTCAAAGCCGGCCCCGCACCCGCTTTCATCACAAATCAATAGCCGTCTAGTTCACGGAGCCGCCGTCTTTCCACTATGGAATCTTTATATCTTAGGCCTGCCGCACGAATGGAATCTTTATGCGCATCGGCCTAGGCTCGCATTAGGGCAATCCTGGCCGGGAGTGAAGCGATGGCCGATGTCAACCCGTGGCTGCAACAGGACAATACATCGTCGCCGGGTGCCGAGTCGCTTTTCGGCTTGGCCGATGCTCCCGCTGCGATACGCTATCTTGCTTCGTTTGCAATGACCGCCTTCGCGACCGTCGTGGCTGTCGGTGTCGACAGCCAGGTGGCGATCCCGAACATCTCGCTCATCTTTGTGGTGCCGGTGATCATAGGGGCTGTGAGCCTAGGTTTGGGCCCGACGCTCTTTTCGGCGGTACTTGGTGCGCTCGCCTACAATTTCTTCCTCACCGAGCCTCGCTACACGCTGATCGTCGATGACCCCGCAAACGTCTGGGCGATTGGACTGCTTTTCGTCGTCGGACTTATCGTCAGTGGCATGGCCTTTACCTCGCGGCGGCGCGCAATTGAAGTGGCGCTCCTGAGGAGGCAGGCAACGATGCTGCAAAACTATAGTCGCGACGTCGCGGGGATCGATAATGCGAAGGCGATCGTCTCGATCACTTGCCGCATGCTTGCTGCGCTCTTCCAAGTTCCTGTCGTCATTCTCGTTTTGGACGGCAAAAAGGTTTTCGTCGAGAAAGTCGGCAATGTAGAGCCCCAGGAAGCCGAGATTGAGGCAGCGCAATCGTCATTGGCAACAGGACTTGTCGTGAGCGCCGGAGTCTATCCGGCGTTGACCTCGCGCTTTGACTTCTGGCCCGTAAAGACAACGGCAGGGGGCCCGCGCGCGGCCATTGGGCTCGCATTTGATCCCGATGAACGTCCTGCGACGCCTTCGACATCGGTCGATATCGTGGGTCGTTTCCTGGCTCTAGCCCTTGACCGTCAACATTTCCGGCATGCTCGACCGTAAACACCCGGGACGGGAAGTCAGCAAACGGCGCGAGGACAACGACAACGAAACGTTTCCTCTAGCCAGAGGAGCAGTTTATGAGCAATGCCGATGCAGGCGACGGCGGGGCAGCAGCACAGTCCGCTGCGCATGATGTCCACTCCCAAGCGAGCCTGCGAATACTGGTTCTGGGCGCTCTCGGCGTCGTTTATGGTGATATCGGGACAAGTCCTCTCTACGCGTTTCGCGAAGCCATGCTTGTTGCCGCATCGGACGGGTCGGCGACACGTGAGGATGTGCTAGGCATTCTTTCGTTGATCATTTGGGCGCTGACCCTCGTCGTAACAGTCAAATACGTCACGTTTGTTCTCCGGGCGGATAACAAGGGCGAAGGCGGCACGCTCTCCCTGATGTCCCTGGCCGGCAGTAGTCTTCCGGCTCGCTCAGTTGCCATTTTGATCCTGGGCGTGCTTGGCGCGGCGTTGTTTACGGGCGACTCTATGATCACGCCAGCGATCTCGGTGCTCGCTGCAGTGGAAGGTCTTGAGACTGTCACACCGGCCCTTGAGCCATACGTCTTGCCAGTCACGCTTGTCATTCTTGCTGGGCTCTTCGCGGTCCAACGATTCGGGACCGGCGCCATTGGGGGCGTTTTCGGGCCGATTACATTCGCATGGTTTCTCGCGCTGGGGGTCTCCGGCATAAGCCACATCGTCACCAATCCCGGAGTATTGTGGGCCGTCAATCCCTACCACGCCGTCCATTTTCTCGCGGCCAATCCAGCACTTGCGCTCGGTACAATCGGCGCTGTTTTTCTAGCTGTGACCGGCGCTGAGGCGCTTTACGTCGATCTTGGCCACTTTGGACGCAGACCAATTGTGATGGCTTGGCTGTGGATCGTGTTCCCGTGCCTTCTGCTCAACTACATTGGGCAGGGCGCCTTTGTTTTGAACCGCACCGGATTGCCAGAGAATGTTTTCTTCGACATGCAGCCTCGCTGGGCGCTAGTGCCGATGGTCGTCTTGGCCACCGCCGCGACGATCATCGCCAGTCAGGCAGTGATTTCGGGGGCGTTTTCGCTGGTGCGTCAAGCCGTTCAGCTGAATCTTCTGCCGCGATTCAGCATCCTACACACATCCGAGACGCAAGTTGGCCAAATCTATCTTCCGAGGGTCAATTTGTTGCTCGGCATCGGCGTCATGATGCTGGTGCTCGGGTTCCAGAAGTCGGGCAACCTCGCATCGGCTTACGGAATCTCCGTAACCGGTCAGATGGTGGTCACGGACCTGCTTCTCTTCATCGTCATGCGCCGAATCTGGAACTGGTCAGTTACCGGCGCCCTTGCAGCATCGGCACTCTTTCTGATCCTGGACTTGGTATTCCTCGGCTCGAACATCATTAAGGTGGTCGAAGGAGGCTGGGTTACACTGACCATTGCGTTGGTGATGTGCCTCATCATCTGGACTTGGGTGCGCGGCGGTCGCTACTTGTTCGACAAGACGCGCCGCAATGAGATCCCCCTCGATTTCCTTGCCGGCAATCTGTTGAAGAAGAAGCCGTATCTGGTTTCGGGCACGGCGGTGTTCCTGACCAGCGACCCGCTGAGTGCGCCGACCGCGCTCATGCACAGTCTCAAGCACTACAAGGTGTTGCACGAGCAGAACGTCATCCTTTCGGTGGTGACGGCGCCGCAGCCGGTAGTGCCTGACAGCGAGCGGGTGAAGATGGATACGCTCAATGAGCTGTTCATGCGAGTGACACTGACCTTCGGGTATATGGAGCAGCCGAATATCCCGCGTGCGCTCGCGATCTGCCGCAAGCAGGGCTGGAAGTTCGACATCATGTCGACATCCTTCTTCCTGTCGCGGCGCTCGCTCAAGGCCTCGCCCAATTCCGGCATGCCGGTGTGGCAGGACAAGCTGTTCATCGGGCTGGCGCGGACAGCTGCCGATGCGACGGAGTATTTCCAGATACCGACCGGGCGAGTCGTCGAGATCGGCACCCAGGTGGTGATCTGATCCGACTCCCCTTGCAGGCGCCGGGATTGCGAACGCGCTGCGCAAAAACAAAGCTTCGGTTTCCGCCGCGATGACTTGGTTAAACCCGAAGCGGCGAGATATTCCGGGTACCATTTTTGCTGTTGCCCTGGTGCGTAAGGGCGGCAACTCGGTTTTGCTTGAGGTTAATTAACGCCTTCACCAGAAATGCCGGGCGAGAGCGTGACCGTCTTGCCCGTTGGGTATCACGCCCCGTGGCAGACGTGGGCCGACGGCGTAACTCACATCGAAGGACGCTTTTCCAACGGCGTCGCAGGAATGGCTTTTGATGGAGTAAGCGAGATGGCGCCGACCGTCGAGACGCATCCGGCGCTGCCTATAGCAGAGCCGCCCCGGTTCGCGGCGTCGGTCGCGCCCGGGGCGCACGCTACATCGATTTTGCACCTTCACGCTGCTTGACTGCAAATTCCTCCTCAGGAGAGTAGACAAGAGTATTCCGGCCATAAGCTGCGAAGTAAATGATCGCCAGCCCATACCAGACGGCCACGCCGATGATGCCCTGCCTGTAAAGTGGATCGGTCAACTGGAAGCCGATCGTGATCAAGGCGATGATGACCGTGAGAGATGCACCGGGAACGCCGAAGGGGCTCCTGTAGGGCCGTTCAATGTTGGGGAAACGATTGCGCAATTGCAGAAAGGTCAGGCCCTGAAGGAGATATGAGAACATCGCCCCGAACACGGCCATGTTCAGAAGCGTCCCTCCGATGTAGGTACCGGCCGCTTCGCCGCCTTGGGCGAACCAGATCACCAGCATCACCACGAAACCGACCAGAGATCCCGCGATGAGCGCAACATTGGGGGTCTTATGCTCCCCGTGGGTCACCGAAAGGAAATGCGGGAAATAGCCAGCGCGGCTAAGCGAGTAGATTTGCCGCCCGTAGGCAAAGATAATCGCATGGAAGCTCGCAACCAGTCCGGCGACGGCGAAAAGCGCAAGGACTTTGGCCCAGCTCGCGCCATATATGGCCCTGAAGCCGTCGAGAATGGGCTCGCCCGACGTTCCGTAGGCAAATGCCCCGTTGGGCAGCGCCGGATTGATGATCAGGATCAGAAAGCCAGTTGCCAGCAGCGTGAACATGCCAAGCATGATGCCTTTGGGCATGTCGCGCCGGGGATCAACTGACTCCTCAGCGGCCAGCGGCAGTTGCTCGATGGCCAGGAACAGCCAGACCGCGAATGGCATCGCGGCGAAGATACCCCTGAGACCGAAGGGTAGGAACGGCCCTTCGCCCTCTGGCAGCGCCGCGGCCGCCCCATCCGGTCCGATTCCGATATTCATGGCATTCTTGGCAAAGTCGAACTGTCCAGATGCCAAAGCGCTCACGAAAAAGAATACCAGGATCGCGAGAGCGATGAGGGTGACGATGACCGTCACCGAAAACGAAAGCGCGACGCCGCGCACGTTCAGCCCGACGAAGACGAGATAGCCCACAAGCCACCAGATGGGTTGCCACGCGTCTGGCGTCCCGGTTATCGCCGTCATGTAGGTGCCGATGAAATAGACAACGACTGCGGGCGTCAGCACGTATTCGATGTTCTCGGCAATGCCGGTGATGAAACCGCCCCATGGACCGAACGCGGTCCGCGCGAACGAATAGGCGCCGCCCGTGTGCGGCAGCGCCGAGCTCATCTCGGCGATGGAATAGGTCAAGCCGAGATACATAATGGCGATGAGTACCGTTCCGACGAACATGCCGCCCCAGCCGCCAACGGCAAAGCCGAGATTCCAGCCCGAAAAGTCCCCGGAGATCACAGCTCCGACGCCGAGTGCCCACAAGGAGAAGACACTCGCATGGCGCTTCAGTTCACGCTTCTCAAAATATTCCGAACCGGGAATGTGATAGGAAACACCCCCTTCATGCTTCTTCGGTTCTCCTGCCATCGATTTGCCCCTTCAGCCATAGACCTATTGGTCCAAATAGAAGATGATCTGTCGCTTAACAACTGCTGTAACTGCCAGACTTGCCTCGGCAAATTCTCGCTGAATTTGCCTCAAAAACTTATGTTCAGTCAGGATAATTCGCTCTAATTATGCGTCCTCTTTTCGCAGACCGGATTCTCCAACCTGTAGATCAAGCCTGGTTCGACGATCCATTCACCCTGGGCAAGGGACTCGATGTCATAACGCCCGTCAGAAAGGCGTGGGGCGAGACCCACATAGTGATATCGATCGCCGGAGGTGTCTGTGACCGTCTCGAAGATCGGCCGATCTGCGAAGTAGCCGATAACGGCACTCTCGCCACAGATTTGTTCAACGGCGGGTGCGAGGACCCGGAGCGTGTAGTATTCGATAGGGATGCTTCGTACGCCGAATCGCACCACCTTGTTCCCCGAAAAGGAACGTTGGCCACAGTATGCTCCCGAGATTTCAATAAATCCATCGAATTGAATGGTCCGCACACAGCTGAGACCGTGTCCGCATCGCCCGACCTTCACTGCCGAAGACCTATGGCAGATATTGCGACGAACACGCTCCGGTATCAGGAAATCGCGGAAGCTTGTTTCCAAAGTCTCGCTGTTATGTTTGTCCGATGGCGTGTGCTGCGTGCGCCCGGGCTCGCCCCGACTACGGAGAACGTGACAATCCGTTTTCCATAGGAGCTCAGCAATGCCCCGGTCCAAATCAATCCCTCGCGAATTCCTCGACGGTGAGACGGCCGGCGGCATCATCCTGATGGTGGCCGCGGCCCTGGCGCTGATAGTCGCCAACTCGCCTTTGGCCGAAACTTATTTCGCCGTGCTTCACGCCTATCTCGGGCCGCTCAGCGTTTCGCATTGGATCAATGACGGGCTGATGGCGGTGTTCTTCCTGCTGGTCGGGCTCGAGATCAAGCGCGAGATGCTGGACGGGCAGCTCTCGACCTGGCCGCGCCGGGTGCTGCCCGGCATCGCCGCCGCCGGCGGCATGGTGGTGCCGGCGCTGGTTTATGTCCTGATCAATCGCAGCAATCCGGCCGCGCTTTCCGGCTGGGCGATCCCGACCGCTACCGACATCGCCTTCGCGCTCGGTGTGCTGTCGCTGCTCGGCAGCCGCGTGCCCGGCCTCGCTGAAGGTCTTCCTCACCGCTCTGGCCATCATCGACGATCTCGGCGCCGTCATCATCATCGCGCTGTTCTACACCAGCGGCCTGTCGCTTGCTTATCTGGCCGCCGCCTTCGCCGTCATCGCCCTGCTGGTGGTGCTCAACCGCATGCGGGCCATGAAGCTCTGGCCGTATCTGCTGCTCGGCGCCGTGCTGTGGGTTCTGGTGCTGAAGTCGGGCGTGCATGCCACGCTGGCCGGCGTGGCGCTGGCGCTCACCATCCCGCTGGAGCGGTCTTCCGGCATCAGCCACGATAAAGAACATTCGCCGCTGCACCGGCTGGAGCACGGCCTGCACAAGCTGGTGCCCTTCCTGGTCATCCCGATCTTCGGCTTCGTCAATGCCGGCGTCTCGCTAGGCTGCCTGAGCTTTGCCGCCCTTGTCGAGCCGCTGACGCTGGGCGTCGCCGCTGGGCTTGGTTCTGGGCAAGCTGGTCGGCGTTTTCGGCTCCTCGGCGCTGGCCATCCGCTTCGGCCTGGCCGACCTGCCGGTCAATGCCGGCTGGCTGCACATGCTGGGCATTTCGCTGCTCTGCGGCATCGGCTTCACCATGAGCCTGTTCATGGGCCTGCTCGCCTTCGCCAATGACGCCGCCCTTCAGGAGGCGGTGAAGGTCGGCATCCTCGCGGGCTCGCTAGTTGTCGCGCTGCTGGGAGCCGCCGTGCTGTCGTCGATTGCTTCGGAAAAAGCTCGCTCGTCTTCGCCGGCCACACGTTGATGACTTAGCCCCAAATCACTCAGTGCCTTCACTAGCCGATCATTGCTGCGATTAGCCACGGTGCGGCCATCGAGGTTCCCTATCCAAAACTCGACATCCGAGGCATCTGAAATGTCATCACCTTAATCGTTGACCTCGCTCTTGGGGCAGATTTTGTTCTCGATTGCGCGGGCAATCATCTGTGTTAAGAGACGCCGCGGAGCTGGATCAAAGGTCTGCCGCGGCACAAGAAAGCAATGACACTTGAACTCAAGATGCTCGCCCTCAGCATCGTGCTGGGACTGCTGCAAATCGTACTTGCCTCCCACGCTTCAAGCCTGCAACGCGGTTATGTCTGGACGGCGAGCTCTCGAGACGAGCCTGTGCCCGCGTTGACCGGAGTAGCAGGTCGCCTGGCGAGGGCGCTGCAGAATTTCGTCGAAACGTTTCCGCTGTTTGTTGCAGCCGTCCTGATAGCCCATGTTGCGGGCACGCACGGCTGGATGACCGAATGGGGTGTGCAGCTCTATTTTTGGGGTCGGGTCATATATGTCGCATTCTACGCGTGGGGGATTTTCTTGTTGCGCTCCCTTGTATGGAACGTCGCGACGTTCGGTATCGTCTTGATCCTTTTGTCGCTGGGATGGCCTTAATCTACCCTGCCTTTTCAGCCTTTGGCCCGGCTGCTTTGGCATCTCCCGATGGTTGGCAGCCGGGCAGGCGCTAACGTCCATTGAATTGTCCTTTTGGCCGCAGATGTTACTTCCAGCTAGAATGACCAGCTCCCGAAAATCGTGCTCTTCATCGTATTAACAGGGATCGTTGCGATTATCCTGGCCACCTGGCTGTTCGAACCGCCGAATTGGGGCCACTTCTGATCACCTTGATCTGAACTTTAGGCCTCGCTATCACTGCGATGCGATAGGCATTCTGAGGCTTGTGGCCGAGCCCCATCCGGTCACGTTCGGCGTTATAGAAAAATCGAATGGTCCCACGCACGCGGCCATCCAAACTGAGCCTCTCGAAATTTGCTGTCTGCGGATGCCACCGCATTTCACGAAGAGGCCAACGGTCAGGCCGTCGCTGATTGACCCGGAGACGCAATGGACGAGCTCTCGATCCCCACCTTGGGAATGATTCTGCTTACCGCCTCGCTGGTCGCCATGATCTCAAGGCGCCTCCGGCTCCCGTACAGCGTGGGGCTGGTTGCGGCTGGTATTGCGCTCAGTTTCCTACCAGGCGGGGTTGAACTTCCTCTCAGCCGGGATCTGATATTCACGGTATTCCTTCCTCCGCTGATTTTTCAGGCAGCGTTGGAAATAGAGTGGCGTCACTTTCGGATAAACCTGCCGGTGACAACGTTGCTTGCCTTTCCCGGTGTCGCGGTCGCCGCTGCCGCGGTAGCCGCCGGCATGCATCTGCTGCTTGGTTGGAGCTGGATCGGCGCGAGCCTGTTCGGTGTGCTGATCGCTGCCACTGACCCGGTGTCCGTTCTGGCTGCCTTCAAGGAGATGAAGGTGCAACCTCGTCTGGGGCTTCTGGTCGAATCCGAAAGTCTACTCAACGATGGCGCAGCGGCGGTCGGCTTCGCGATCCTGGTCGCGATCGCCGCAGGCGGCAGCGCCACGCCTCTTGCAATAGGCTATTCGTTTGCGTGGACGGTTGCGGGCGGCGTTGCCGTCGGTGCAGCCGTGGCAGGTGTGCTGCTTTTCATAGCGGGACGAACCGAAGATCACCTGGTGGAAATCACGCTGACAACGATTGCCGCTTACGGCTCATTCCTGATCGCGGAGAAGTTCGGCATGTCGGGCGTTCTCGCAACGCTCACCGCCGGTTTGCTGGTCGGAAACGTTGGCTGGCAGGGGGCAATATCGACCAATGCACGGAGCCATGTACTCGCGTTTTGGGGATATGCGGCCTTCCTTGCCAACTCCATCGTGTTCATTCTGATCGGCGGCCATGAAGCGCACCAGCCGCTCGGACTCTTTGCTGGAACATCGGCGATTGCCGTGGTGCTCGTGCTGCTCGGCAGGGTGCTGGCGATTTATCCGCTTTGCGTCCTGCTCAACGGGACTTCCTTGAAGGTCGACCTCAAATATCAGCACATACTGGTCTGGGGAGGTCTGCGAGGCTCGCTGGCACTGGCATTGGCTCTTGCCCTACCTCAGACCATCGCCGAGCGCGGCGTGATCATCGTCACGGCATTTGCCGTAGTCGCATTCTCGGTATTCATTCAAGGTCTGACGATGCCGTGGCTGATCCGACGGATGGGCCTGATCGCCGGGCAAGCCCACCAATTTGGCACGAAATCAGCTCGGCAGAATCGGTAGGAGCCGTTTGGTGCCACGCGGCGATGGATTTGCTTCGTGTCGCTGCTGCAGCAGTTCTGATGGACCATCACGTTCCGGCCATGCACAATGGATGGTCTGCGGTTAGACTTGATGCTTTCAGCAATCCGGCCAAAGCCCCAGTCTAACAGCAAGGCCTTCATTCTATCTTGCCATCCACCATTTGGATCCGGCGGTCCATGCGCCCTGCCATCTCCAGGTCATGCGTCACCGCAACGACCGTTTTCCCGCGCTCGCGCACCAAATTCTCCAAGATCGCGAAGACCTGTTCCGAACTCTTCGAATCGAGACTTCCGGTAGGCTCGTCCGCCAGGATCAGGGGCGGATCATTGGCAAGCGAACGGGCCACGGCCACACGCTGGCGCTGACCTCCCGAGAGCTGGTCCGGCCGTTTGTCGAGATGCTCGCCAAGCCCCAGCGATGCCAGCAATTCGCCGGACCGCTCATGCATGGCTGACGGCGCAAGCCGGCCGAGCTTGCGCATCGGTATCTCGACATTCTCGCGCGCGGTGAATTCTGGCAGTAGAAAGTGGAACTGGAACACGAAGCCAAGCATCGACAGCCGCGTTGCCGCGCGTTCCCGCTCGTCCATCGGATCGGTATCACGCCCGCCGATGGTGAGCCTTCCGCCAGTCGGACGGTCAAGCAGTCCGAGCAGATAAAGCAGTGATGATTTGCCCGAGCCCGAGGGCCCGGTGATGGCGACGAACTCCCTCTCCTCGATCGACACCGTGACGTCCTTCACCAGGGTGACGGGAATGGTCTCCGGCAGCACGCGCGTAAGACTCTCGGTCTTGATGAGCATGCTCATGACGCGCCCCTGATAATATCGACCGGGTTCTGCTGCGCCGCGCGGCGCGCCGGTAAATACCCGGCCACCGCGGCCGAGCCGATCGCGAAGGCAGACGCGATGATGTAGTGCAGCACGCTCCAGGCGATCGGCAGATGCGTCATCTCCTGCCCGGTCGCGGCGATCTCGAACCGCACTAGGGAGAGGCCGTACACCATGGAGAAGCCAAGCAGCCAGCCGAGCGCGGAGCCGGCGCTGCCGATCGCCACGCCTTCGAGCAAGAACAGCCGGCGCATGTCGGTTGCCGGGAACCCGAGCGACTTCATGATGGCGATGTCGCGCGCCTTCTCATGCGTGATGGTGGAAATGATGTTGTAGATGCCGAAGCCGGCGACGAGCATGATCGCTCCGACGACGGTGTACATGATGATGTTGCGGATGACGAGGGCCTGGAGAATGGATTCGTTTGCCTCCTGCCAGGCCACCGCCTTGTAGCCTAGCTCGGCCTCGGCGCGATGCGCTACCGCCGGAGCGCGGTTCGGATCGTTTAGCTTGATGCGGATCTCGTTGATGGCGTTCGGTCGCTCCGAAAGAATCTGCGCGTTCTTCAACAGCACATACACCTCGCCTTCGTCGCGGGCGGTGGTGCCAGTGTGAAAAAGGCCGACGATCTTGAAGTTGCGCGTCAGCCCTTCCGAGGAAACAACCGTTATCGTGTCGCCGAACCCCGTGCCCAGCCGCTTTGCCATCGTGTCGCCGATGAGCACGTTGTTGCCGCCCGCCGCGAGGGCGTTGAAGCTGCCCTTAACGAAATCCTCCATGATCGGCGACACGCCCGGCTCGCGTCCGGGGTCGATGCCGATGATGGTCGCGCCAACCTCGCGGCTGGAATAGCGGATCACGCCCTGCGTCTTGAGACTCACTGCGAACCGTCCAGGGATCCAACTCGCCAGCCATGCGGTCGCGGCTGTCGGATTGATGATACCGCGGCGGTCGTCGCGCGGACGAAGCCCCGAAATGGCCACCGCGTTGAAGACGTCTTCGGCGGGCTGGCGGCGAGCCGTGCGCTGATCATCGGTGATGTCGACATGGGGCATTGTGTCGACGAGTTGCCGAACGAAATCATCCTGTCCGCCCTGCATCAGCGCTGCCATGGCGATTGAGAATCCGACGCCGACGGCGACGCCGAGCACGGCAACAAGCGTCTGCCGGCCTCGGCCGGCGATGTGCGTGATGGCGATGTCGAGAATAAGTCGCATCGGACCTCACCTCTGCGCTGCCGCGACCGTCACGCGCGCGCCGTCTGCCAGCTCAGCCGGGTAGGGCGAGATGACCTGTGCCAGTGCGTCGATGCCCGAGAGGACCTCGACGCCGTTGTTGCCGCGAATGCCGGTGTGGATTTCGCGCAGCCGCGCCGTCTCGCCCTCGACCACGACGATATTATTGCCTTCGATCGCCACCGACGGAACCAGCAGGGCATTCTTCGCGACGCGAATGACGATGTTGACGTCGGTCGACATGCCAATCCTGAGCGGCGTATTGTCCGGCAGCCGGAAATAGACGCGATAGGTCTTCGTCACCGGATCGCCTTTCGGTGTGATGCGATTGACAACGGCCTCAAGGATCTGTCCGGGAAAGGCATCGGCCCTGAGCAGCGTGCGCTGCCCGACCTCGACCCGCGGGATGTCCTCTTCGTTGACCTCGGCGATCACGAGCAGCGGCTTCTGCTCGCCTACCCAGAATAACACTGTGCCCAGTTCGGCAATCTCTCCCACCTTGCCGTCTTGCCTCAGCACGACGCCAGGGGTAGGGGCGCGTATAACATAGGTCTCGAGGCGCGCCTTCTGCCCAGCGACGAGCGCCTCGATCTGGGACAACTCGCTCTGCGCGCGATCGAGAGCCTGCTGGCTCGTCGCATTCTTGTCGGCGAGGACGCTTTGGCGTTGGAACTCCTGCCCTGCAAGAGCCCGCCTTGCTTCAAGCTCTCCAAGCGCTGCGCGGACCTCGCTGTCGTCGAGCCTGGCGAGCACGTCGCCTTGCGCGACCCTTGCTCCTTCGCAATTACATTGTTCAACGATCCTCTCGCGCACAACCGGAGCCACCTTGGCCCACGTATGCGGCTCGACCGAGCCGCTCGCATACACGATCTCAGCGGCGTCGCCGCGCCAGGGCGTCACGATTGAGACAGGCGTCGCCCGCAGCAGATACCAGGCTGTGCCGCCAACCACGGCCGCTGCGACGACAATTCCGGGAATCCAGCGTCTCACCCGCATGGAGCTATTCCTTGATGCCGGACGCCCGGCCGATTAGAGCTGGCCAAGATAGCCATGCTGCCACGATTCGAACGAAGCGACCGCCACGAGCTGCGCGCGCAGCCAACGTTGCCGGCGTCGCGGTCCAATCGGCGGTGCCAGTAAATTGTGACGTCCATTGTCGGCGATTCCATGGGCGGCATGAAAACATCTAGGTAGAGATGGTCGGCCACCAGCCGCGCAAAGTGAACCGGGATGCTGCCGAGGAGGTCGCTGGTCGACATGACAAGCGAAACGGCATGGAAATGCGGAACAGTGATGTGCACCGAGATGACCGCAGGCTGCGACAGGCCGACCCGTTCCCGGCACGGTACTCAGCTCCAGCGTCATCGCATCGCGGACGCGCAGCAGGTTGAGATCGACCGGACCAAAATCACGGCGCCAAATATCCCGCACAGGATCATTCGATTTCCGCCGACCGGATCATTGGGTAACGATGTAACGGCGGTGCAGCACCGAACCTAGCTGGCTCAACATGGAAAAATGCGCAACAGGTCAGCTTCGTCGGTGGTGCCGTCATCGAAAAGTTGGAACAGTTCCCTAGCCAAGCATTCCCGCTGTTCACGATCTTCCATTGCTAGGTGGCGCTCGTCGCACACGCGGTTAAACACCCGCTGGAGCATATCCAGATCAGCAGGCCAGTAGAATCCACTGCACCGCGACACTGACATGGCCGCCGCCCTCAGCGCGGCTTGTGTGGATTATGTCACAAAATGGATTCGGAGGCGAAGAAAATACCGCGCCTCTTTTGGAACGGATTCGCGGCTTGGCAATTTAGGAGTGAGCGGTCGATCCCTCTGGGTGTAGCCGCTTCCAATCGCAGGAAGCCCGTCGCCTAGGCTCATAGCTGCGACGGGCTTTTCTGGAATAAATTCGCCGGTGCTGACTGGGGAAGTGGCCGACAGCAAACAAGAACGCGCCGAACGCGTGCCGGCGGAGAAGGATTTTCAGGTGGGGTTTCAATTGCCCCCGTACATGACCTTCGGCAGCCACACGACGATCGAAGGGAACACGATGCACAAGCCCACTCCGATCGCTTGCAGACACAGGAACGGGACGGCGGATCGGAAGATTGTCGCCATTGATATCTCCGGCGGGGCAACACTCTTCAGATAAAACAGCGAATAACCGAACGGCGGGCTCAGGAAAGCCATCTGCATGTTGACCATGAATATCACGCCATACCAAAGCGGAACGTCTTCGGCAGCCACGCCGGCGAACCCGAACGCGCCGCCGAACTGAAGCGACCTAAGGATGGGCAGAAAGATCGGTACGGTCAGAAGCAGGATTCCCACCCAGTCCAGAAACATGCCCAGGACGAATAGGATCACCATCATCAGAACAAGAACGCCGTAGGGAGCGAGACCCGTTCCAAGAATGGAATCGGCGACGAAGTTCTGCCCGCCCTTCAGGATGAAGAAGCCGACGAACATGGTGGCGCCGAAAAATATCCACATGACCATCGCCGTCGCCTTCAGGGTCGCTAAGCTGGCTTCCCGTATCGTCCCCCAGGTCAGGCGACGATGCGCGGAACAAACGATGAAAGCGCCAAACGTGCCGATGCCGGCGGCCTCGACAGGCGTGGCGATGCCCATGAAAATGACCCCGAGCACAAGCAGGATCAGAAGGATCGGCATCAACGTGCGGCGCAAAAGTTTGAGCTTTTCAACAAACGCGATGCGCTCGTGGGGGGGCAACGCTGGCCCGAGCTTCGGGTTGATATAGCAGCGAGCCGTCACGTATGCGACATACATCCCCGACAGCAGCAGCCCGGGAAAGACTGAGCCGATCAGCAACTCGCCCAGCGATTGCTGCGCGACGACGGCGTAGACGATCGCCATGACGGAAGGGGGAATGAGGATACCAAGCGTTCCGCCAGCAAGGAGCGAGCCACAAGCAAGCTTGGCATCATAGTTGCGGCGCAGCATCGCTGGAAGAGCAATCATCCCCATGGTCACTTCCGTCGCCCCGACCACGCCAACCATGGCGGCCAGCAGAGTGCAGGAGATGACCGTCGCCGAGGCCAGTCCACCTTTCAGCCCACCCAGCCATTTGTAGACGACGTCGAACAACTCCTCGATGATGCCTGCCTTCTCAAGAATCGCCGCCATGAAGATGAAAAGCGGCACTGCCGACAGCTGATAATCCGTCATGAACGGGAAGACCCGCGACGGCAGCATGTTCAGCATGGCAGAGTTGCCGAACAGAAAGAGGAAGAGCACGGCAAGGCTGCCGGTGCAGAAGGCCATCGGCAGCCCAAGCAGCAGAAGTACGCCCAGGCCTCCGAACATCAATATGCTGAGCCACAGGATCGGGAGTTCGAGACCCATGGATCAATTGAACCTTTTGGTTGCAGTGACGATATCGCGCAGTAGCCGTGACAACCCCTGAAGCAGCAGAAGTGCTGCCCCGATGGGGATCGCGAGCTTTACCGGCCAGTATTGGATGCCCCACTCGGTGAACGAGCGCTCGCCAACTGCCATCGAATCGCTGGCAAAACGCCAGCCGGTAACAAGCATGGTTCCCGTGAACAGGAAAAAGAATGCAGAGGTGATGATATCGCAGATCGCGCGGCCACGTTCCGAAAGGTGGCTATAAACGATGTCAACTCTGACATGAGTTTCGTCGCGATAGGCATAGGCCCCGGCCAGCATATACTGCATGCCAAACATGAGGAACATGCTTTCATGCACCCAGTTGGTCGGTGAGTTGAAGACATACCGAGCCACCACTTCGTAGTAATAGGCAATCACCGCGAGCACGGCCCAGTAGGCAACGAGTTCGCCCGTCACCCTTACCAGCCGGTCGACGGGCCGGAACAGGGCCAGCGGTCGCTTGATAGGCGTGACGGGCACATCGGTCACAATCGGATGCAGGTCGGGTGTATCGGGCCGCGCTTCACGCCTGCGGGCGCGACGCACAAGGCCGGGCATCAGAAAAGCGTCGCCGACAAGCACCAGACCGAGGAGTATTCCGGCGATTCGGGCGAGGCTGTTGGAGCGAGCGAGCGTCTCGAGGCTGGCAGTGTGATTGCCGTGCGCGGCCGCCGCATCCGCCTCTGCCTTCGCAAGGCGATCGGCGGCACCGTCCTTGCGTGACGCAACATCTGCCCTGGCATGCGTCAACACCCTTTCGGCATGCTCGGCTTCGGACCGCGACAGCGACACTGCCTCGCGTTCGTCGCGCACCTGAGCGCTCGTCCAGATCACCGCGATGAAGAACGGGATGAACAAGAACCCCCAGCGGCTTTTCAGATAGAAGCGGTGCATGCCGAGAAATCCGGCGGTGATCAGGAAGAAATAGGCGAGGAAGAGGTTAGCCCGGCCGGCATCCGGTCTGCTCCGCTCACGATAGACAAGGAAGACCGCAGCAAGCGGAAAAAGCACGAGGCTCGACCAGTAGAGCCAGTGCGGCAGCACAAAGGTGAGTGAAGGCATTGGCGAACGCCCATTGATGGAAGAGCGCCCGTCCCGGCCAGGACGGGCACGGAGGGCCTCAGAGGTTGATCGTCAGCCCCTTGTACATGTCCGGCGTGACGTAGCCGACGGTCGGGTTTTCCATCACCTCGAGCTGCAGCTTGAAGATGCGGGCTGCGTCTTTGTCTTTGTTGGCCCATTCAAACCAGATCGGCACCGCTATCTCCTGGAATTTCTGCAGATCGTCCGGGCCGAGCCGGTTGATTTCTATGCCGGCATCGATGAATTTCTGCCAGGCTTCCATATCGGCCTTCTGGATCGCGCCGAAATGCGTGTTCGAATAGACCTGGATTTCGTCTTCCACGAACTTCTTCAGATTGTCCGGAAGCTGGTTCCAGACATTCATGTTGACGGCAAAGTCCATGAGGTCGACAGGCTGGTAAACCGACATAAGTCCGGGTGGCCCCATCGAAATGTACTTGGTCACCTGCTGGAATCCCAGCGCCCAATTGACCGCTGGCCCAGTGTAGTCGGCGGCATCGATCGTGCCTTTCTCCAGCGCGGAGAAGACCTCGCCGCCCGGCAGCAGCGTTGTTTTGGCGCCAGCCTTGGCGAACGTCTCGGCGATCATGCCGCCGGGCACGCGCAGCTTCAGGTCGCGGAAGTCCTCGATCGAACGGATCGGCGTCTTCGAGTGGATGATGTTGGGGCCATGATGGATGCGATTGACGTAATAAAGGCCCTGGGCGGCATAAAGGTCGCGCGCAGCCTGCAGGCCGCCCTTGGAATAGAAAAAGATGTCCCACTCATGGGGATAGCGCAGCCCCATCGTGTAAGATGAAAGAAAGGCCGTAGCCGGGAGCTTGCCAGCCCAGTAGAGCGAGAACGAGTTCATGGCCTCGAGGACGCCGTTCTTCACGCCGTCGAAGAGCTCGAAATCGCCAACGATGTCTTTAGCCTTGAAGGGCTGGAAGGCGAGCTGGCCTCCCGTCTTGTCCTTGATGGTCCCGCACCAGGTCTGGAAGGTCTCAAGTCCGACGCCAGCTGGCCACGATGTCTGCACTTTCCAGGTGATCGTATCCGCCGCCCCGGCTCTTTGAACCCAGGGCGCCGCAACCGCCGTCGCCGAGAGCCCGGCGACGAGCCCGCCGGTCTTTAGAAAGCTTCGCCGTGATTTGGAATGCGTGTCTTCGTCCATTGTTTCCTCCCTATTCGACAGGCGGACATATGATGGGCACACCGCGGCATCAAAAACTCATAGCGATTTGTAGGTTAGGTCTGCCTTTCCGTCATCGTTTCCGGCCGAGTTGCCAGCGCCACCAAGCATTGCAAAAGGAACCATAGCCTGCAGGTAAGATAGCGCGGCTCGAATATCTTCCACCACTAGGCGCAGTATGCTCGCGCGATTTCCATAAATCCATTCATTTAAGCGGGTTGGCGCCTGTCGAGCCGGTGTTCCCTTCTGTGAACATTCGCAGGGGCGCGGAAGCCGCCGCAGCCTGCGATGTCGAACAATCGGATCGCCATGAACTGAGCAAGATTGGCCAGTGATCTCCACAGGGGCGCTGCAAGCGCATGGCGCATCGGTAACGTTGCCGTGAGCCTGTAACGATTACCCTTAGCGGCACGAAGAACGAAACGTGGCCGTCTGCCGGCCTCCGCCGTCCGCCACGCACCAGGAGTATGAAAATGCTCGACCGCCGTTTGTTTCTCATCGCCCTGACTGCCTTATCAAGCTTCGCCTGCGCCTTGGCGGCGACAGCTGGCGACCGCATGCCCTATACACAGCAGGCGTTCGAGGACGCCCAGAAGGCGGGCAGGCCGATCCTGGTCGATATCCGTGCATCGTGGTGCCCGATCTGCAAGGCGCAGAAGCAGGTCCTGGCCAAGCTGCTGCCGTCGGCCGAACACGCGGACATAATCGTATTCGAGGTCGATTTCGATACGCAGAAGGATGTCGTGCGTGCCTTCGGCGCCCAGATGCAGAGCACGCTGATCACCTTCAAGGGCAAAAAGGAGGTCGGCCGGCTCGTCGCCGTCACCAGAGCGGACGCCATCAAGCGGTTGCTCGACAGCACAGGCTGAGCGCGATGCTGCTCGGTTTCGGTTTTTCGTTTCTGGCAGGGCTGTTGTCGACGCTGTCGCCATGCGTGCTGCCACTGATCCCGGTCGTGCTGGGCGCTGCGGTCGCCCAGCATCGCTACGGACCCGCCGCGCTGGCGGCCGGACTGGCGATATCCTTCACGGCGATCGGACTTTTCGTCGCCACGATCGGGTTTTCCATAGGACTGGACAATGCGGTCTTTCGCAGCGCCGCCTCGGTCCTGATGCTTGTTCTCGGCGCAGTGCTGGTCTTGCCGGCCCTGCAAACACGGGTGGCGCTTGCCGCCGGTCCCGCTGGCAACTGGGTCGACCAGCGTTTTGGCCGGTTTTCGTCCATAGGCCTCTGGGGCCAGTTCGGCGTCGGCCTGCTGCTTGGCGCCGTGTGGAGCCCTTGCGTCGGCCCGACGCTCGGCGCGGCTTCCGTCCTGGCCGCTCAGGGCCGGAACCTCGGCCAGGTTGCCGCAACCATGGTCCTGTTCGGCATTGGTGCTGCTGTGCCGCTACTGATCTTCGGCATGCTGTCGCGTGAGACTTTGCTGCGCTGGCGCGGCCGCATCGCCGAAGCCGGCGGCGGCTTCAAGATCGCGCTCGGCGGGGTGCTGATCCTGACCGGCGTAGCGATCCTTTCCGGTTTCGACAAGCGGCTGGAGACGGTGCTGGTCGACATCTCGCCCGAATGGCTGACCGTGCTGACGACGCAATTTTGAATTGTCTGTGCCAAGGCCATCGGACTCGTGCTGCTGAGCGTCTGATCTATTGTCAGAAATTTTTGATATTTCTGCCAATTCATGGCGCGCGGATCACCCAACGTGACGTCTTGTTCGCAGTACCCGTTCGGTTCTACGCGACGGAAGGTGTCAAAACGTGGTAGAAGAAGGGACGGCAGCAAACACGCTGATCGTTGCCATTTCTGACAGCACGTTCTCGCCGCTCGCCAAGTCCGCCTCGGCGCCTACAAATCGCCTACAAGCGCGTGGTCAACGTCGAGAGCTGGTCGGTCGTAGCGGTTTCGCAGATGGGCGAGTGCTTTTGGATCGGCGCACCTTGTGCCGCAAGTTTGGCGAGATTTTCGAAATAATGCTCGTGACCAGCGGGACACGGTCATTAGCACGCAGGCCGGTTTCTCGCTGACGTCGTGATGTTGTGCGGCACTTCCGGCGGGATGAAAAGATAGGTTCCGGGCGTTGCGCGGACCATCCTCTCGCCGACATGCCATTCGCACTCGCCGTCGAGCACGTAGAAGTCTCGTCCTGCACCCGATGAACATGCCGCCCGGTGGCGAACCCCGGAGGGACCGTCCAGTCTCGCGTGCCTGCTATTTTCGCCGGTGACGAGGAAGACCATGGGATGACCACGCAGCATAACGCCCCTTTTTCGGGGCATGCGAATGACGGCATCGGCGCACATGTGACCCTATGACTAGCGATTTGCTCCTGTAAGCACTGGTGCAACATCGGCTGCCCACGCCGGAAATCCGTCGCCAAAAATTTGCTAAAAGTCTCGAATGTTCGCTAGGGGCGACCTCTATCAGTTCGGCCGGTTCCGCCTCGATCCAGAGGTGGGAATTCTCTTTTACGGCGCCGAGCCGACCATGCTTGGGCAACGCGCCGTTGCGTTGTTGCGCCTGTTGATCCAAAACGCCGGCGCACCCGTGTCCAAGGACGCTTATTTGCGCAGAATGACATTGCGACGCAGCCCTCAAAGGAGCAGGTCAATTGCCATTGGGCGGGGGTGGAAACAATGACCGTTTGGGCTCACGACCTGGCAGTTTGAATGTCGGATATCGTCGTTTTGGGGCCGGAAGCCGTCATTCCGCTTCCGGCCCCAAGACGTCATGAGAGCTTTGCGCAGCATGTTCGGACGTTGAAGTCAGCTTCGCCAATGTCTCAAAGCGGACATAACCGGCGACCTCGCTAGAAATCGTGGTTCGCCGAGAGCCGCCGTTGGCGTATTTCCGACCGGCACACTTGTCAGTCAGGCAGCCCGGCCTTGCGCATCCCCTCGACGAAGTATTGGACCACGACCAAATGGCGCGCCGGCTGGGAGGCAGCCCACCGTCCCAGGGAAAACTGGGGGTTATTGGCTATAAAGATGTTCGCTTCTCGACGAGCTTCGCGGTCGCGGTCCACCATTGCAAGCGCGGCTGCAAGCACCTTCCTTGATCCCGAGCGATAGGTCGCCTCATTGCGCAGGGTGTCGATTGCCGCATCATATCGGCCGGCAGCGTAATGGACCATTCCCAAGATCCAGAAATACCAGCCGGCTGGGTGCGGATTAAGCCGAAAAGCTCTGAGGATCATGTCCCTGGCCTCAACGATACGGCCGTCCCACATCAGCATTTCGGCACTCATAACAAGGGTATCCGCGTGGTTGGGGTCGAGCGCCAGAGCGGCGGCGAAAGCGGCTTCCGACTCTGCCCAACGACGCTCATAGGCCTGCAGGTAACCAACCACCCAGTGATTGCCAGCGTCGTTCGGGTCGAGTTCTACGGAACGAAGCGCAAACTCGATCGACTCCGGCCTCTTGGTTTCCGGCGAGCCTATGCTGTGAGCCCAATACGACCAAAGCGTGAAGGCCAGCCAGCGCATGGCCTCAGCATAATCCGGCTCGATCGTGACCGCTTCTCTCAGCAGGATCTCGCACTCGCGGATTGCTTCGGCGGATCCGGCAAGGTGGGCGATGAGTGGACGCGCTCGCAAGCAGAGTTCATAGGCCTCGAGATTTTTCGGGCGGCTGCGCGCAGGCAAAGTGGTAAGTCGGCCGACAAGGGCCTCGACAATTTTGCCCGTTACCTCGTCCTGCACCGAGAATATGTCTTCGACGCTGCGGTCGAACCGCTCAGCCCAGAGGTGATCGCCGCCGGTCGCGTCGATAAGCTGGACGTTAATCCGAACGCGTCCGTCGAGGCGGCGCGCACTGCCTTCCAACACATAACGGACGCCAAGCTCGCGGGCGATCTGGCGGACGTCTATCGCCTTGGCTTTGTAAGCAAACGTGGAGTGTCGCGCGATGACGAACAACCCCTCATTTCTAGACAGGTCGGTGATTAGGTCTTCAGTCAGCCCATCCGCGAAGACGTCCTGCTCGCGATCGCCGCTCATGTTGGTGAACGGAAGAACCGCCAAAGAAGGCTTGGCGGGAAGCCTCGGCGGGGTCGGTTCGATGACACTTTCGATATGACCGCCCGGCGGCGGCCGCAGACGATACACGCGCACGGGTTCAGCAATATTCTTTAGTGCTTGCTCTCCCAAATCGTCAAAGGTGGCGTCGAGCTTGCGCTTTACCTGGTCGAACACGCTCGCGGAAATGCACACTTCGCCAGGCTCCGCGACGGTTTCGAGCCGCACCGCAACATTGACACCATCGCCATAGATATCACTCCCCTCGACGATGACGTCACCGAGGTTGACCCCAATGCGCAAAGTTATGCGCTTGGGCTCAGGCAGTGGCCCATTCGCCTTTGCTGTTTCGTGCTGCAGATCAAGCGCGCATTGGGCGGCGTTCACCGCGCTTGCGAACTCCACCAGAACCCCATCGCCCATTACCTTTACGAGACGCCCATGGTATTTGGCGATGAGAGGTGCCAGGACTTCGCTGCGCCGCTGCTTGAGCGCTTTGAGAGTTCCCACTTCGTCGAGCCCCATCAGGCGCGAATACCCCACGACGTCCGCGCTCATTATCGCGGCGAGACGTCGCGGCGCGCTTTGCTTGGCCATCCGGCACCAGAACGATCGTGACTGCTGCATCAGGATAGTCACGGCGTGCAGACAAGTCCATAAGTGTCACTGTTCCGTCGGTGAGCCTGGACCAACCGATGCTTTCCCGCCACGACAGGATCAGAAGCGCTCCGGTCTGCCGAACGTCGGCCTTGCGCTTCGGATCAGCCCTTGGCACCGCACCCGTGAGTGACTGTCAGCGGAAGACGATATCGTGATTAGAAGAGATGGCAGTCGATAGTCGACAGAGGTTCGGGGCGGGGATGCTTTCGTCCTTTGCAATTCCCGGAAACAGCTGTTTGCAGTATGCTGCCGCATTTCCAGGGTGAGCCTGGTGTCGTTCGCCCTCACATGCAGTCGTTGTCGGCGGCACGATTTTGGCGGGGACCATGAGGGGGATTCTTGATGCGATCGTCATAGGCGCTGGCTCGGCCGGGCTTGGCGTCAGCTATTTCCTGCAACAACGTGGCTGCACGCACCAGGTTCTCGAGCGAGGCTGCATAGGCGAGACGTGGCGAAC
This sequence comes from Mesorhizobium sp. M2A.F.Ca.ET.046.03.2.1, assembly GCF_003952425.1. NCBI lineage: Bacteria > Pseudomonadati > Pseudomonadota > Alphaproteobacteria > Hyphomicrobiales > Phyllobacteriaceae > Mesorhizobium > Mesorhizobium sp. M2A.F.Ca.ET.046.03.2.1. The sequence continues at coordinate 4,232,983 of NZ_CP034449.1, forward strand.
TCAGCGCTGGGACTCTTTCCGTCTGAACTCGACGAATTTACGCACCATGCTGCCCGGCGACTCCTACGACGGGCCGGACCCCTGGGGCGCGATAACGCACCACGAATTCGTCGCCTATCTGGAAGGCTATGTTGACCGGTACCACTTGCCGGTGCGCACCAGGGTGGCGGTCGAGCGGCTGGATTCCGAGAGCGGCACCTACCGGGTCACGACTGATTGCGAGACGCTTGTGGCCCATTCGATCGTGATTGCAACGGGCAACCAGTGCCGCCAGGTCCGGCCACCCTGGTGGTCAGACCTGCCGACCATTTTTCGCCAGGTCGATTCCTCAGCCTACCGCAACCCGGCCGAGCTTGTTGAGGGCGCCGTGCTCGTCGTCGGGAGTGGTCAATCGGGTGGACAGATCGCCGAGGATCTGGTGCAAGCCGGACGTCGGGTATTTCTGGCGACCAGCCGCACTGGCCGCCTAGTGCGCCGCTACAGGGGTGGCGACTCGTTCAACTGGCTCACCATCTCCGGCTTTGCCGACGTGCCGCGCTGTCAGCTCATCGTGGAAAACGGCGGCAGGCCTCCGGCGCGCCCGCTGCTCGGCGCGACCCACACAATCAGCTTGCAGTCGCTTAGCGCCCAAGGGGTCGTATTGCTCGGGCGTTTCAATGGCATCGTGAATGGCAGCCTGGCCTTCGGGGATGACGTCGACGACCACATGCGCTTCGCAGACGAAACCTCGGCCTACGCGAAGCGGGTTATCGACGAGTACATCGAGCGCGCCGGCATCGATGCGCCGCCGGCTGAGGATGATCCTGCCGAAACGGTTGCGTCGAGCGTGCCGAGCCCGCCGATCCGATCGATCGGCTTGGCCGCAAGCGGCATCTCCTCGATCATCTGGTGCACCGGATTCTCGGGCGACTTTTCATGGGTGAAGGTTCCCGGGGCTCTCGACGAGGCCGGCCAGCCGAAGCACGAGGACGGTATAGGCACCATTCCCGGGCTCTATTTCGCCGGCCTCGATTTTGCGGTAACGCGGAAATCAGGCACCATTCCGGCCGTTGCAGAGGAGGCGGACCATCTGGTGAGCCACATCGCAACAAAAGTGAGTCGAATACTTCGGCCAATCCCGGCCGCGGAGAATCACATGGGCCATTCTCAATTCGATGATGCTAGATAGGCGCGAGCGCGTAGCTTGGAACGTCGGAAAAAGTCGGCACCAAGCGACCGCCTCACGCAGAAGCAAGTCTGGGCAATTCGCTTTTTTCTGATCGTGAAAGACTGGAATGACTGCAATTGGCGCGACCGCGCCCGTTGAACGCGCTGCCCCTTCCACCAACAAACGGCCAGGGCTATTCACGCCGGGCCGAGGGTGAGCCAAATAGCGTAGCACGCTCCAGCTCGCTGAGCAGGGCCTCGGCTTCTCTGACGTCGGCAGTTTCAAAACCCTCGGTGAACCAGTCGCGAACGTGTGTCAGAAAATCGTGGGCCTTCTCCCCGGCGCCTCGCTCCGCCCACAGGCGTGCGAGTTGCGTCGCAGTTCGCAACTCCCACCATTTGGCGGCCTGCGCCCCAGCAGTCTCTACCGATTTGCCGAAAGATTCCGCCGCCAAGTCGCCGTCGCGACCAGGCTCGCGCAAAGCAAACTCCCCTTTCAGTCGGTACAGCTCGGCATCAAACCAACGCTCGCCGGTCGAAGTCGCACGCTCGAACGCGTCGTCGAGCACGCGTCGCGCATCTTCAACGTTGCCACTACTAAGGTAAGCCTCAGCCAGAATAGACCCGTAGTACGGCATCATCACCAGGTAACCGGCGTTCACGTCGTGCTCGTAGCAGGATTTGAGGGTCTCGAGGCCTTCGGTTGCATTTCCTTCAGCGATGAGTGAGGCAGCTCGAAAGCCCCGTCCCTTGTTCAACATTGCAGGCATGGCCTTTTCGGACGCGAGAGCAATCAGGCGCTCGCTGTCGCGCCGAAGGGCGAGCCAGTCTTTGCACAAGTGGTAGTAGACGCACGTGTTGGCGAGAGCCAACGCGATCGCGAAGGGCTGGCGCGTTTTCTCCGCAGTTTCCAGACCCTGCCGACACCGGCGGTACCCCTGCTCGGGGTAGCCCAGAATGAGCAGCGTCCGGGCAAGGTAGAGGTTCGGTCCGGCGTCGGCGATATCCGCACCGAGCAGAGGGTCCAGGACAGGTGCTCTCGTCGAGACCCGCTGTTCCAGGAAAGAGCGTGCGGTGGCAAAATCGCCCATCCAAAGGGCAACGAATCCGGCTGCGTCCGCTCCGATTGGGCCACCCTCGCCGTATGCGCGCGACGCCGCGCGCATCAGCTCGTTTTCGACTTCGCGCGCGCGGTCGAGCTCCGCGCGATTGTAGTAACAGAGAAACTCGCCATAGCAGGCACGGAGGTTCTCGTGCTCCGCTCCCGTTTGCCCTGCCAAGAATCTGGCGCGGGCATAAGCGGTGCCCGTTTCGACCGCCGCCGTGCCTTTAGCCGCCCGGAGCGCATCCCCGAGCGCAAGGCGGAGCCCGAGTTCAAGTCGGTTGCGCTCCAAGCCTTCCGGCAGCGTTTCGAGAAGCGAGAGACCGTTATTGAGCTGGCCCAACGCTTCTATTGTCGCCGAGCGCATGATCGCCGTGCGTGCCGCAGCCTGATAATATGGCACTGCCTGCTCGACGAGCCCGGACCTGCCGTAGTGGCCGGCGACGAGTTCGGGATGAGCTGTGGCCGTGTCCTTGAATCTGTTGACCAGCGCGTCGGCAATCGCGCCGTGCAGTTCCCGGCGGCGCCTTTTGAGGAGCGATTCGTAGGCGGCGTCCTGAATGAGAGCGTGCTTGAAGATATTTGCCGGGCTGGCCGTGGTGCCGCCGCTCAAGATTAGCTCGGCTCCGATCAGTTCCGAGAGCGCCGTCTCCAATTCACCGGCAGGCATGTCGCTGACGCTCGCCAGCAGCGCACGATCGAACTCCCGCCCAATCACGGCACCGACTTGCGCGGCATGCCTTGCGGAGGGTGGCAGGCTGTCGAGCCGAGCCATCAGCGCGTCCTGAAGTGTCACCGGAACCGTGACTGCAGGCAGCGATCCCAAGAGGTCGAAATGATCCCCTGCGTCGACAAGGACGTTGAGATCGCGCATCGCCTTGGTCAATTCCTCGATGAACAGCGGAACGCCGTCGGCGTGCGCGACGATCTCGTTCAAGACTTCCTGCGGAAGACGCTTGCCTGCAACGGCCTCGGCCACTGCGGCCGCCTCAATCGGATCGAGCCGTTCGAGCACGATACAGTCAACGTGTGCGCCGCTCCAGGTCGGCTTGAACTCCGGCCGAAAAGTGATGAGCAGCAGCAGGGGCAATTGGGCGATCCGATTGTTGATCCGATCGACCAGTTCCAGCGTCGTCGGGTCGAGCCATTGTGCATCTTCGACGACCATGAGCAGCGGATGCCGCGTCGCGAGCCCCTCAACCCAGTTCAGCAGCACTTCAAAAGTTATGGTCTTCCTCTGCTGAGGGGTCAGATCACGTAACGAATGCTGCTCGCCGGTTCGAACGCCGAGCAGATCGGCGATGACAGGGATGGCGCCAGTGGTATCGGGCAAAGCCCTTCCGAGAAGAAGCTCGAGCTTCCTGAACGGTGTTTTGTCCGGGTCAATGTTTGCAAACTCCGCAGAGCGCCGGATTTCCGAGATGACGGGCCGTAGCGCCGAGTTCGTGTAGTACGGCGAGGCGTCGAAATGGATTGCCTGGAGCCGGTCCCCTCTCAGTCGATCCACGAAAAAGCGCACCAGTCTCGATTTTCCGATCCCGGGCTCCCCGGCTACGAGGACAACCTGGCCCATCGTTCGCCTGACCCGCCCCCAGCGCTCGAGCAGCAGATCGATCTCGCGGTCTCGGCCGACGAACGGCGTGAGTATCGTGCCGTGAAGTCCCTCGAACCGACTTTCACTGCGCCCGATGCCGTGGACCCGCCAGAGGGCTACCGAGGGGCCGATCCCCTTGATCGGCTGCCTTCCCAGGTCCTCCAGGTCGAAAATCCCTCCGACGAGGTGCCGGGTGGTTTCGGAAATCACAACCTGGTCCGGCCCTGCCGCCTGCTGCAGCCGTGCTGCGAGGTTCGGCGTCTCCCCGACGATCTCGTCCGGGCGCTCTGCCTCCCCTTCCCCTAGGCTTCCGATGACCACCAACCCTGTGGCAATACCGATGCGTGCACGAAGGTGAGGAACCTCTTGCGTCTTGATTCCACCGGTTGCTGCCACAATGCGAAGGGCAGCCTTGACCGCCCGTTCAGCCGCGTCCTCCTGTGCCTTCGGCCAGCCGAAATATGCAAGAATGCCATCGCCCAAGAACTTGGCGACGTGCCCTCCCAAACGGTCCACTTCTTCGGTTACCGCGCTTCGGTAGCGCCGCATCACCGCCCGCAGTTCTTCGGGGTCGAGCTGTCGGCTTAGCTCGGTCGATCCGACGAGGTCGACGAACATCACCGTGAGCTGCCGCCGCTCCGCCTCTGTCGGGGCAGAAAAAGGCAGCGCCGTCTTCAGCGATATGGATGCGCCAACGGGCGGCGACCTCGAAACAGGGGCCAGTGAGGCAATCGCATCGAGCAGCTTGCGCCGGTGTCCGACCGAGGTCACGCCGAGTCTCGCCAGATCCTCGGCCCTCAGGTGGGCAAGAACCTCTCCACTAACATCGTTGTCGCGAAAGGCCTTCTCGTATTGTCCCAGGCCGATACCGCGAAGCCAGGTGGCGACGTTCACCTCCCCCTCCTGAATGAAAGTGCAATAATACACCAAAAGGCCCTCATGGATGCGTGAAAACGGGTCCGAGAGAGTCGATTCGGCCTCAGCCTGAAGGTCCCCTTAATAGGACCAGAAATGTCTGCAAGTGGCGGCGCAAGAATGTCCTTCCGGAACCGGAACTGATGACCCAAGTCGGCCGAGACGTCGCGACAGCGTCAAACGCCGCCTTCGACTAAGCAGATCGCTATTGCCGGAATCGGGTCGACTGCAGAAGGGCTACTGAAGCAACGACAGGCGAGACCTGACGGTCCGGCTTCGGCCCATTTCAGCCGTTCACCGACAACTGTAGGAAGGTCGCTCACGGCCTAAAGTTTAAAGGTTTGCATAATTTGCCGTACTTTTCGAGCAAAAATAGTACGGCGACTTCAGAGCCAAGCCATTGAAATTCATGGTGATCCCGACAGGAATCGAACCTGTGACCTACAGATTAGGAATCTGCCGCTCTATCCTACTGAGCTACGGGACCACGCGGCCCGACACATAAACGCTTCGGGCCGGTTCGCCAAGAGGAGTCTGAAAGCCGATCAGGCGGCCGTCTGCGATGGGCGGCCGCCTCCTCTTGCCAAGCCAGTGCCGTCAGGCCGCCAAGGCCGTCTCGGCCAGCTTCACCCAGTAGCTCATGCCGTGCGGGATGACCTCGTCGTTGAAGTCGTAGGCAGGGTGATGCAGGCCGGCCGAGTCGCCGTTGCCGATGAAGATGAAGGCGCCGGGTCGGGCTTCCAGCATATAGGAGAAATCCTCGCCGCCCATCACCGGCTGGATGGTGCGATGGACATGCGCGTCGCCGGCGACGTCGGCGGCGACATCGCTGGCGAAGACCGTCTCTTGCGCATGATTGAAGGTGACGGGATAGTTGGCGTCGTAATCGACCTCGATCGTGGCGCCGAAGGCGGTCGCGATGCCGGCGCAGATGGCGCGCATGCGCTCTTCCGATTTCTTGGCCACTTCCTTCTTCAGCGTGCGGACGGTGCCGGCGATCTCGGCGCTTTCGGGGATGACGTTATAGGCGTCGCCGGCGTGGAACTTCGTGACCGACACCACCACGGCCTCGACGGGGTCGGTGCTGCGCGAGGCGATGGTCTGCAGCGCGCCCACCAGCTGGCTGGCGATGACGATGGGATCGATCGTGCCGTGCGGCATCGCGGCATGGCCGCCACGGCCCTTGACGGTGATGGTGAACTCGGCCGTCGCGGCCATGATCGGACCGGGCTTGATGGCGAACTGGCCGACCGGCAGGCCCGGCATATTGTGCATGCCGAACACCTTCTCGATGTCGAAGCGTTCCATCATGCCGTCCTTGACCATCTCGTTGCCGCCGCCGCCGCCTTCCTCGGCCGGCTGGAAGATCACCGCCACGGTGCCGGCGAAATTGCGCGTCTCCGCAAGATATTTGGCGGCGCCCAGGAGCATCGCGGTATGGCCATCATGGCCGCAGGCATGCATCCTGCCGCGCACGGTCGAGGCCCATGGCTTGCCGGTGATTTCGTCGATCGGCAGCGCGTCCATGTCGGCGCGCAGCCCGATCGTCGGGCCATCGCCCTTGCGGCCGCGGATGATGCCGACGACGCCGGTCTTGCCCAATCCCGTCACCACTTCGTCACAGCCGAAGGCCTTCAGCTTCTCGGTGACGAAGCCGGCGGTCTGGAAGACGTCGAAATTCAGCTCCGGCGTCTGGTGGAGATGTCGTCGCCAGCCGGCGACTTCTTCCTGCATTTGTGCGGCGCGGTTGAGAATAGGCATGATCGGTCCATCTCTCGGTTGATTGGCGGCGGTCGGTTCAGAACCGATGCTCAGCAATTGTGATTGTGTTGAACTTTGCCATTTTGGCGTCACATAGGGTAAATAGCACCGCAACAATGGGGTCCGGGTCGAGGGGCCGGGCCGCATTTATGCTGGCGATGGGTAACGAAATCTTACGGACCCAGTGGCGATTACGGCAAGAGGCGATTTCGGATTTGATCATGCGGCAGAGGCATTTCCTCAACCTGTTGCTGGCGGGCGCGCTGGCGCTTCCGGCGTTTGCCGGCGTTGCGCGCGCCAATCCGGTGGTCCTGTTCGACCTCAAGAGCGGCTCCATTCTGGAGCATCAGGACGCGTTCAAGCGCTGGTATCCGGCCTCGCTCAGCAAGCTGATGACGGCCTATGTCGCCTTCCGCGCCATTCAGGCCGGCGAGGTGGCGCTCGATTCGCCGATCAAGGTGACCAAGCATTCGGCCGGCGAGCCGCCGAGCAAGATGGGCTTCAAGCCCGGCTCGGTGATGCGTCTCGACAATGCGCTGAAGATGATGCTGGTCAAATCGGCCAACGACATCGCCATGGCCGTGGGCGAGAATATCGGCGGGTCGCAGGCGGCCTTCGCCGACCGCATGAACGCCGAGGCGGCCCGGCTCGGCATGGTCGGAACGCATTTCGTCAACCCGAACGGGCTCTATTCGCCGGAACAATACACCACAGCGCGCGACCTCGCCGTGCTGGTGACGGCGCTGCGCAATGATTTTCCACAGTATGCGCCCTGGTTCTCAATCGAAGGCCTTGCCGTCGGCAAGAAGGCGCTCCCGAACTATAATCTGCTCATCGGCCGCTATCCCGGCGCCGACGGCATGAAGACCGGCTTCGTCTGCTCTTCCGGCTTCAACATGATCGGCTCGGCGACGCGCAACGGCCGCACGCTGGTCGCCGTGGTGCTTGGCGAGAAATCGGCTGTCAGCCGCGCCGAGGCGGCCGCAAAGCTGCTCGACCAGGGTTTCGATACGCCGGCGGAGAGTTCGACGACGCTGGCCGCTCTCAAGCCCTATGGCGACACCCTGTCGCCCAACGACATGCATGACGAGATCTGCAAGAAGAAGCCGAAGGAAGAGCAATCCGAGGCGGCCCCCGAGGTCGCTGCCAAGGATAAGCCCAAGTCGCCCTATCAGGTGAAGCTCGACCACCCGACGCTGATCGCGGTCGGCCTCGGGGGCGCAACCGGACCGGCGCCCAAGGCATTCGTCGACCAGGCCGATCAGAACTATGCCGATGTGCCGGTGCCGAGCTGGCGGCCCGACAGGCCGGCGCCGGCCGACGCCGAGCCGGCGGCGACCGGAACGGCAGCCGCCGCGGCGCAAGGCGACCAGCCCGCCAAGGCGAACTAGCCATCATGAAGGGCGGCTTTCCCATCCCCGTCTCCGTTCTCACCGGCTTTCTCGGCGCCGGCAAGACGACGCTGCTCAATCGGCTGCTCAAGGATCCGGCGCTTGCCGATACGGCGGCGATCATCAACGAGTTCGGCGAGGTGGCGATCGACCACCTTTTGGTCGAGCAGGCATCCGACGGCATCATCCAGCTCTCCGACGGCTGCCTCTGCTGCACGGTGCGCGGCGACCTGGTCGACACGCTTGCCGATCTCGTCGACCGGCTGCAGACCGGCCGCATCGCGAAACTCGCCCGCGTCGTCGTCGAGACGACGGGTCTCGCCGATCCTGCGCCGGTGCTGCAGTCGATCATGGCGCATCCTGCGCTGGTGCAGGCCTTCCGGCTCGACGGCGTCATCACGCTGGTCGACGCCGTCAATAGCGAGGCGACGCTCGACGCCCATGTCGAGGCGGTGAAACAGGCGGCGGTGGCCGATCGCATCGTGCTGACCAAGACGGACCTTGCCGATGCGGCCGAGGTCGAGGCGTTGCTGGCAAGGCTGAAGCAGGTCAATCCGGGCGCCGTCGTGCTCGACGTCAACGAGGCCGGCGCCGCGGCGCTGTTCAATTGCGGGCTTTATGATCCCGAAACCAAGTCCGCCGACGTGCGGCGCTGGCTTGGCGAAGAGGCTGCGCATGATCAAGATCATCACCATGATCAGGATCATCACCAAGATCATCGCCATCATCACCATGACGGCGATCATGATCACCACCATCACGAGCACCGCCACGATAGGCGCGTGCGCACGCACTCGCTCGTCCATGATGGGCCGGTGCCGTTCTCGGCGATCGAGATGTTCCTCGACCTTCTGCGCTCGACACATGGCGAGAAGCTGCTGCGCATGAAGGGCGTCATCGAGCTCGCGGAGGATCCGTCGCGACCGCTTGTCATTCACGGCGTGCAGAAGATCCTGCATCCGCCGGCAAGGCTGCCGGCCTGGCCCGACGGTCAGCGCGGCACCAGGCTGGTGCTGATCACGCTGGACATGCCGGAAGATTATATCCAGCGCCTGTTCGCGGCCTTCACCAACAAACCGTCGATCGACACGCCGGACCGGGCCGCGCTCGAGTCCAATCCGCTGGCAATAGCCGGGCTATAAGCAAAAAAACGACGCCGGCTCAGGCCGCGCTGCCGCGCTCGACCAGGAAACGATGACCGCCAGTGACCGCGGCCGTTTCGACCAATTGGTGACCGGCATCGGCGCAGAAGGCCGGGATATCGATGACCGCGAGCGGATCGGTGGTTTCCAGCCAAAGCCGGCTGCCCGGCCGCATGGCCGCCAACCGCTTGCGGGCTTTCAGCACCGGCAACGGACAGTTCAGTCCCTTGAGATCGTAGATGGCGGGCGGCTTTGCCCTTTGTTCATGCATGTCGTTATCCCAAAACCGCCTTACACCCTCGGGTCAATGCCCGAGGGCATGCTTTTGGGCGACACGCATTGGGTCTCAGCCGCCGAACATGCCGAGCAGCTTCTTCTTCAGCTTCGACACGGTGCCCTGGTCGGCGTCGGCGGCCTGCTGGGTTTCCTGCGCGGGCGCTGGCTCCACGCCGGCGGTGACGACCGGCTGCTGCGCGGCCTGCTTGGCGGCTTCCTTCTCGGCCAGCGCTTGCGCCTTGGCCTGTTCCTTGGCGGCCTTGGCCGCCTCGATCGCCGCCAGGCGCTGCTCTTCCGCCTTGCGCTTGGCCTCCTTCTCCGCGTCGAGCGCGGCCATCTTGCGGCCGGCCGGCGAATCGATACGGCCCATGCGGGTCGTTTCCGTCACCGAGCCATCCGCATTCATCGACGGCGGCTCGATCGGCACGCGCTCGCCGCGGGCGCGGCGCTTCGACCAGTCGGAGACGATGCTGGCTTCCTTGATGCCGGCAATGGTCGGCTTCGGCGGCGGGTTGCTGGAATTCACCGCCGAATTGAAGGCCGCGTCGTAGCTCTTCTCGTAACTGGCGAAGGCGGTCTTCAGCGAATCCGGCTGCGTCGTCGGGGGGCAGGGGCCAGTCGGGTCGAAGGTCGTGCCTTCCGGCGCGACCTGATTGAAGACGTAGCGCTTCTCGCAGACGTCGACCTTCGGCGGCACCTTGGTGATCTCGAAATTGTCGTATCCGACCTTCAGCATCTTCCAGAACTCGTAGTTCGGGTCGTTGCGGTAGCGCGCCATGTTGGCGGCGGTCATGCGGAAGGGGAAGGCCTGGATCTGGAACTCGGTCTGGCCGCCCTGGAAAGCGTCGCGGCCGAAGGCATAGATCTGCTCGATCTGCGCGTCGGTCATCGAATAGCAGCCGGAGGACGAGCAGGCGCCGTGCACCATCAGGTTCTGGCCGGTGCGGCCATTGGCGCGGTCATAGGCGTTGGGGAAGCCGATGTTGAAGGACAGATGATAGTTCGAGCGCGGATTCATCTGCGAGGGACGCACCGTGTAGAAGCCTTCCGGCGCCTGGCGGTCGCCCTCGGTGTATTTGGGGCCGAGCTTCCCCGACCATTTGCAGATGTCGTAGCTGGCGACGAGATCGTAGCGGCCGTTGGTCTTGGCCTTCCAAATCTCGAGCTTGCCTTCTTCCTTGAAGATGCGCGCCATCACCGAGGAGGTGCGCACCATGCCCTTGGCCTTCATGTCGGCGAGGATCTTGTCCGGCAGCGGCTTGTTGGCCTCCGGCGCGAAATCCTTCATCGACGAATCATTGCAGCCGGCGACGCCGATGGCGGCGATCAGGACTCCGGTGCGGGCAAGCTTGGCAAACATCGGTGCGGCTACGTCTCTTCTCTCGGGCCAACGACTCTCGGCATAGCCGGGCCCGCAGGCTGAACACCAGTGGACCGTAAGCCCGTTAACCTTGAAAATTCCTTACCGCAAGCCTTCGTCACAAATCTGGGCAAACCCCTCACGGCAAATCCCATTGAGCCGGATCCGGCGGCATTTTTGTGGCGAAATTGCTCATCTTGCCACAGTTGAACGGTAGGCGGGTCAGAGGCTGCGGCCCATCGCCAGATATTTCTCGCGGCGCTGCTCGCGGAAATCGGTGTTGGCGCCGGCAAAGTCCTTCATCGTCCTGGCGATGAGGTCACCGGTGGAGGCAATCACCGTTTCCGGCGCGCGCTGGGCGCCGCCCATCGGCTCGGGAATGATGGCGTCAATGATCTTCATCTCGAGCAGATCCTGCGCCGTGATCTTCATATTGGTCGCCGCGTCCTTGGAGCGGGTGGTGTCACGCCACAGGATCGAAGCGGCACCCTCCGGCGAGATCACCGAATAGATGGCGTGCTCCAGCATATAGACCCGGTTGGCGGTGGCGATCGCGATGGCCCCGCCGGAACCGCCTTCGCCGATGACCACCGAGATCGACGGCACTTTCAGCGAAAGGCAGGCGGAAGTCGAACGTGCGATCGCTTCGGCCTGGCCGCGCTCCTCGGCGCCGACGCCGGGATAGGCGCCGGCGGTGTCGACCAGCGTCAGAAGCGGGATCTTGAAACGGTCGGCCAGTTCCATGAGGCGCACCGCCTTGCGGTAGCCCTCCGGCCGCACCGAACCGAAATTGTGCTTGATGCGGCTTGCCGTGTCCGAACCCTTTTCCTGGCCGATCACCGCCACCGGCTCGCCGCGGAAGCGGGCGAAGCCGCCGACGATCGCCTGGTCGTCGCCGAAATTGCGGTCGCCGGCCAAGGGCGTGAAATCGGTGAACAGCCCTTTGATGTAGTCGACGCAATGCGGGCGGTCGGGATGGCGCGCGACCTGCACCTTCTGCCAGGGGGTGAGCGCCTTGTAGAGGTCGCGCAACGCGTCGCGCGAACGCTTTTCCAGCCGGCTGATCTCTTCGGCGACATCGACCGCCTCGCCGTTCTCGGCAAGCTTCTTCAGCTCGAGGATCTTGAGCTCCAGATCCTGCACCGGCTTTTCGAAGTCGAGGTAGTTGTACATGCTTGAGCGGACCGATCCGTCGGAAGGCGAAATGGCTGGCGGAACCGCTGAAATGCCGGCTCCGGGCGGTGGAACGTCGCCCTCACATAGCGATATGAGGCCTAGTCGGCAAGCGGATGATGATCGTTGACCAGCCGCACCAGCCGCTCCTCCAGCACATGGGTGTAGATCTGCGTGGTCGAGATGTCGGCATGGCCAAGGAGTTGCTGAACGGCTCTGAGATCGGCGCCGTTCTGCAGGAGATGGCTGGCAAAAGCATGGCGAAGCACATGCGGCGAGATTTTCGCCGCAGCTATCCCCGACCGAGCCGCCAAGTCCTTGAGATCGCGGGCGAAAACCTGCCGGGAAAGATGGCCGCTGTCGGAGGAGGCGGGAAACAGGAACGGGCTCTCGGCAAAGGCCGGGCGCTCGGCCCTTGCGGCAAGCCAGGCGCGCATGGCCGTGCGCGCCTTGGCCGACAGCGGCACCATGCGTTCCTTGTCGCCCTTGCCGCGCACCATGAAGAAGCGGTCGTCACGCAGCGCCACCGTCACCGGGAGGCCGACCAGCTCCGACACGCGCAGGCCCGTGGCGTAGAGCACCTCGACCAGCGCGTGCAGGCGCAAGGCGGCCATCCGGTCGCCATCCGGACCAGCTTCGCCGGCTTCGTGCGCCGCCCGGTCGAGCAGGCGGCCGGTCTCGGCCTCGCTCATCGTCTTCGGCAGCGGCCGGCCCTTGCGAGGGCTGTCCAGCGTGCCGGTCGGGTCGTCGCCGCGCAGGCCCTCGGCGTAGAGGAATTTGAAGAACTGGCGGATCGCCGACAATTTGCGCGCCTGCGATGTCGGCGCGAAGCCACGCGCGGCAATGTCGTCGAGATAGGCGCGGATGTCGGCCGATCCGGCGCCCGCAAGTCCGCCCTTGATCGCTTCGGAAGCGTCCTCGAGATCGCGGCGGTAGGAGGCAAGCGTGTTCTCGGCCGCCCCCCGTTCGGCGCTCATCATTTCGAGGAAGGCTTCGATGCGGGCGGCGCTGTTCATCGGGCCGGGTTTGTCAATTCTTCTTGGGGTTGAGCTTCTCGGCGGGAATGCGGATGCTCATTTCCGCTTTTTTGGGCTCCACGAACATCGCCAGCGCGAACATCGCGCCATAGGCAATACCCGCAAGAACCGCCAGCGTCACGACGAAGCGAAACAAAGTCGGCATTCAAATTTCGCCCGTCTTGTTGTTCTGCGTTTCCAAAGCCCTGTGCCCTTATGGGACGCCAAACTGGGCAATTCAAGGACGAAGGATTCCGGTCGCCGCAGGTTTTTGCCGGAAAGGCTTCGGACCCGTTCGTGCACCCGCGCTTGACGCAAACAGGCTTTTGATGTCGATACGGCGCAAAGAGGCCCCGATGAACGCTGTGCCACCAAATCCGACGGACGAAGGCTGTGCCGCGCTGGTCGAACGGCTCGGCAGCCGTTCGATCGTCTTCGTCGGACTGATGGGGGCTGGCAAGACGGCGATCGGCCGCAAGGTGGCGACGATGCTGTCGCTGCCCTTCATGGACAGCGACCAGGAGATCGAAAGCGTCTCGCGCATGACGGTGCCGGAACTGTTCGAGCGCTATGGCGAGCCGGAATTCCGTGCGCTGGAGCAGCGCGTGATCCTGCGCCTGCTGGAGAACGGCCCGCAGGTGCTGTCGACCGGCGGCGGCGCCTTCATGAACGCGCAGACGCGCGAGGCTATATCGGCGCATGGCGTGTCGGTCTGGCTGAAGGCCGATCTGGACCTCTTGATGGAGCGCGTCTCCAAGAAGCAGAACCGGCCGCTGTTGAAGAACCCCGATCCGCGCGCCGTGCTGGAAAAGCTGATGGGCGAGCGTTATCCGGTCTATGCCGCCGCCGACCTGACCGTGCCGACGCGCGACGACCGCAAGGAGATCATCGCCGGCGAAGTCGTCGCGGCGCTCTGCGCCCATCTCGGCGTCGAGGCGATCGCGACGGGCGCTACAGGCGCCACAAATGACGAGGGGCAGCCGTGAGCCATGCCGAACCGGTAAAGGTCGAGGTCGGGCTTGGCGACCGCGCCTATGACATCCTTATCGGTTCCGGATTGCTGGCGCGCTCCGGCGAGGAGGTCGCGCGCCGGCTTCCTGGCACCCGCGCGGCCATCGTCACCGACGAGAACGTCGCCGCCGCGCATCTCGACACGCTGAAGGCGGGATTGGAGAAAGGCGGCATCCAGTCCGCCGTCATCACATTGCCCGCCGGGGAGAAGACCAAGAGCTTCGCCCATCTCGAGGAGGTGGTCGACGGCGTGCTCGCCGCCAAGCTCGAACGCCGCGACGTGGTGATCGCGCTCGGCGGCGGCGTCATCGGCGACCTCGCCGGCTTTGCGTCCGGCATCGTGCGGCGCGGCATGAATTTCGTGCAGATCCCGACCTCGCTCTTGGCGCAGGTCGATTCCTCCGTCGGCGGCAAGACCGGCATCAACAGCCCGCGCGGCAAGAACCTGGTCGGCGTCTTCCACCAGCCCAGGCTGGTGCTGGCCGACACCCAAGTGCTCGACACGCTGCCCATCCGCGAGTTCCGCGCCGGCTATGCCGAGCTTGCCAAATACGGGCTGATCGATCGCCCGGCCTTCTTCGCCTGGCTGGAGCAGAACTGGGGGCAGGTCTTTGCCGGCGGCCCGGCGCGCGTCGAGGCGATCGCCGAGGCCTGCCGCGCCAAGGCCGACGTTGTCGCCCGGGACGAGTTCGAGACCGGCGATCGCGCCCTGCTCAATCTCGGCCACACATTCGGCCATGCCCTGGAAGCCGCCACGCAATATGACGGCGCGCGCCTCGTCCATGGCGAGGGCGTCGCCATCGGCATGGCGCTGGCGCATCGCTTTTCGGCGCGGCTCAACCTGGCGAGCCCGGACGACGCGGAACGCGTCGAGGCGCATCTCAGCGCCGTCGGCCTCCCTTGGCGCATGGCCGATATTCCCGGGGAGTTGCCGGACGCTGAGGCGCTGCTTTCCTTCATCACTCAGGACAAGAAGGTCTCGCGCGGCGCGCTGACCTTCATCCTCACACACGGCATCGGCCAGGCCTTCATCGCCAAGGACGTGCCGCCCTCGGAAGTGCTTTCCTTCCTCAAGATGAGCCATCCCGCAGCGCTCAAGATGAGCCATCCCGAACGGTCCAAGAGGAACCGTTCCGGATGATCGACGCCGGTTGGATCGTCGCCGCCGTCCTCGCCGCCATCATGATCGTGGCGCTTCTGTTCCGCGCCCGCTTGCTTGCCGCTTTCGGCTACGCGCTGCGGCCGATCGAGCCGCAGCAGCGATCCGAGCGCAACGGCAAGGATCATGACAGCGACGATTCCCGTCGTGACGGCGAAGCCGACCGCGAGGAGCGCGACCGGCTCGAGGGCCTCTTCGAGCTTGACGAGCTCGAAGTGTCGGACGTCATGGTCCACCGCACCAATATGCGCTCCGTCAATGCCGACAATGCGCCCGAGGCAGTGGTGCGCGAGATCCTCACGAGTCCGCACACCCGCATGCCGCTGTGGAAGGGCTCGCTCGACAACATCGTCGGCGTCCTGCACGCGAAAGACCTGCTGAGGGCCCTCAACGAGGTCGGCAACGATTTTTCGCGGATCGACGTGATGAAGATCGCGGCGAAGCCCTGGTTCGTGCCGGACACCACCACCTTGCAGGAACAGCTCAACGCCTTCCTGCGGCGCAAGACGCATTTCGCCATCGTCGTCGACGAGTATGGCGAGGTCGAAGGGCTGGTGACGCTGGAAGACATCATCGAGGAGATCGTCGGCGAGATCGCCGACGAGCACGATGTCGACATGCAGGGCGTCAAGAAAGAAGCCGATGGCTCGGTCGTCGTCGACGGCACCGTGCCGATCCGCGACTTGAACCGCGCTCTCGACTGGGACCTGCCCGACGAGGAGGCGACGACGATCGCCGGTCTCGTCATCCATGAGACGCAGTCGATCCCGGAGGAGAAGCAGGCCTTCACCTTCCACGGCAAGCGTTTCGTGGTGATGAAGCGCGACAAGAACCGCATTGCGAGGTTGAGGATCAGGCCCGCCGGGGAAAGCTGACGCGCTCCGCGATTCAAGCCATGTCGCTCAGAGTTCCTTCGTCCAGCGCTCGCTGAGCGTCGCGCCGGTCCCGGCGTCGATTGCCGCCAGGCTGACCTCGTAGCCCCAGAGGTTGCGGATATGGCGCAGGGTTGCGTCGCGGCTCTGGCCCTCGAGCATGATGCCGTCCTTGACCTTGTGCTGCAGCCGCAGATGCCGGTCGCCCAGCAGGTCCACGTCGACCACCTGGATGTCGGGGCGGCTGGCACCGATATCGTAGCTTTGCGCCAGCGCCGACCGTATCCTGGCATAGCCGCGCTCATTGTGGATCGAGGCCACCTCGTAATGCGGCTCGTCGGCGCCGTCGGCCAGCGCGAAGAGCCGCCATTTGCGGATCAGCGCCGGGCTCAGATACTGGCGGATGAAGGATTCGTCGCGGTGGTTGGCCCAGGCGTCGAGCAGGGTGTCGCGCCAGTCGCCGCGGCCGGCGATGTCCGGGAACCAGTCGCGGTCCTCGGCGGTGGGCGCGGTCGAGATGCGCTGGATATCCTGCATCATGTCGAGGCCAAGCGCGTAGGGATTGATGCCGGAGTAGCGCGGATCGTCATAGGCCGGCTGGAAGACCACGTTGGAGTGGTTGCGCAGGATCTCGAGCATGGCGCCTTCGCTGATGCGGCCGCGATCGAACAGCGTGTTCATGATCGTGTAGTGCACGAAGGTGGCGCAGCCTTCGTTCATCACCTGGGTCTGCCGCTGCGGATAGAAATATTGCGCGATGACGCGCACGATCCTGACGATCTCGCGCTGCCAGGGCTCGAGGACGAGGCTGTTCTTCTCGAGGAAATAGAGCAGGTTCTCCTCCGGCAGCTTGAGCGATTTCTTCCGCTCGGCAAGCATTTCGTCCCCCGCTTCCGGCTTGCTCTTTCCCTGCGAGGGCGGCAGCGTTCGCCACAGATCGTTGAAGGAGCGCTCCTCGTATTCGAGACGTTCGCGCAGCCCCTCGCGCTGCTGCTCGGACGACAGTTTCGGCGGCCGATGGTAGCGGAAGACGCCCTGTTCCATCAGCGCGTGCGCGGAATCCAGGATCGCTTCCACGGCCGCCAGGCCATGCCGTTCCTCGCATCGGGCAATGTAGCCCTTGGCAAAATCCAGATAGCTCAGAATGCCGCCGGCATCGGTCCATTGCCGGAAAAGATGATTGTTCTTGAAGAAATGGTTGTGCCCGAGCGCGGCATGCGCGGTCACCAGGGCCTGCAGGGCCATGGTGTTCTCTTCCATCAGATAGACGATGCAGGGGTTGGAGTTGATGACCAGCTCATAGGCCAGGCCGCGTGCGCCCTTGCGGTAGAGAAACTCGTCGTAGAGGAAACGCTTGCCGAACGACCAATGCCGGTACATCAGCGGCATGCCGACCGAGGAATAGGCGTCGAGCATCTGCTCGGAAGAGATGACCTCCATCTGCACAGGATAGATGTCGAGGCCCAGATCTTCGGTCCCGAGCGCCTCGATCTCGTCATAGACGCGGGACAGCTTCGCAAAATTCCAGTCCGAGCCGGAAAACAGCAGTTCGGATTTGCGCGCCTGGCTGACCATTTGCAGAAGCCCCTCAAGCGCTCTTGCGCAGGGCGGGTTGCCTGGCGAAGAGCTCGCGGAAGACCGGGTAAATATCGGCCGGCGCGGCAATGCGCCTCATCTGGAAGTTCGGCCATTTGCCGTCGACGGCGTTGTAGGCGCGCCAAAGCGACGTGCCGTTCTCGGTCGAGCCGAAGATATGGCTTTCCCGCTCGTCGATGATCTCCACATAGGCGAAATACTGGCAAAGCCGCATGAGCTTGCGGTCGAGCAGTTCGATGCAGCGCTCGGAGTCGGTGGCGAAGTTGTCGCCGTCTGAGGCCTGGGCGGCGTAGATGTTCCACTGGGCGACCGGATAGCGTTCTTCGATGATGCGGTGCATTTCCTCGAGCGCGGTGGAGACGACCGTGCCGCCGCTTTCGGTGTGGTAGAAGAACGTCTGCTCGTCCACCTCCTTGGCCTGGTGGGTATGGCGGATGAAGACGACCTCGATGCGGTCGTAGCGGCGCGTCAGGAAGAGATGCAGCAGCACGAAGAAGCGTTTGGCCAGATCCTTCTCGCGCTCTCCCATCGAACCTGAGACGTCCATCAGGCAGAACATGACCGCGTTCGCATTGGGCACGGGCTGGGGATCGAAGCGGTTGAAACGGATGTCGACCGGGTCGACATAGGCAATCCGCCTGCGCCGGCGTTCGAGCCGATCAAGCTCTTCGCGCAGCGCCGTGATGCGTTCGCGCACAGCGGCGCTTGCCGGCTTCGCTTCCAGCTCGGCGATCTGCCGGGCGATTTCGTCCAGCTCCGCCTGCTTGGGTCGTCTCAGCGCGATGCGGCGGCCGTGGCTGTTGCGCATTGTGCGTCCGACATTGATGTTGGTCGGCGCCCCGCTCGCGGCGAAGCCTGCCCGCCTCGGCTTGAAGCTCAATATCTGCTTGAGGTTGAGCTTGACCAGATCCGGCAGTTCGAGGTCCTCGAAGAAAAGGTCGAGCACCTCTTCGCGCGACAGCACGAAGCGGAAGTCGTCTTCGGATTCCGTAGTCCCCGGAGCCGATCCGTAGCCTCCGCCGCCGCCAGGCTTGTCGATGAGATCGCCAGGGCTGAACGTCTTGTTGCCGGGCAGGATGTGCTGGCGCCGGCCGCTTTGCCTGTCGTCGCCGAAGCTCGGTTCGTCGGTGCCCTTGCGCGGCATCGGCACGGCGTGTTCGCGGTCGAGATCGGCGATGCCGCCGGTGCGGACCTTGTCGCGGATGCTGCGCTTGAGATCCTCGCGGGCGCGCCTGAGGAAGCGCTGGCGATTGCCAAGGCTCTTGTCTTTCGGGTTCAGACGGCGGTCGATGAAGATCGGCATGGCACCGTTCCGGCGTTCCTCAACCCGCCTTGTTCACGCGCATGTACCAGTCGACCAATCGGCGCACCTGCCGCTGGGTATAGCCGCGCTCCACCATGCGCTGCACGAATTCATTGTGCCGCTTCTCCGTGACGCTGTCCTGCTTGGAGCCGAAGCTGATCACCGGCAACAGGTCCTCGACCTGGCCGAACATGCGCTTCTCGATAACCTCGCGGAGCTTTTCGTAGCTCGTCCAGGAAGGATTGCGGCCATGGTTGCGCGCCCGGGCGCGCAAGGTGAATTTGACCACTTCGTTGCGGAAGTCCTTGGGGTTGGCGATGCCGGCCGGCTTTTCGACCTGCGACAGCTCCTTCTCAAGAACCTCGCGGTTGAGGATCTGGCCGGTGTCGGGGTCCTTGTAGTCCTGATCCTCGATCCAGGCATCGGCATAAGCGATGTAGCGGTCGAAGAGGTTCTGGCCATATTCGCTGTAGGATTCCAGATAGGCTTTCTGGATCTCGTGGCCGATGAACTCGGCATAGCGGCTGGCGAGTTCCGACTTGATGAACTCGAGATAGGCAGCCTCCGTTTCCTTCGGGAATTGCTCGCGCTTGATCGCCTCTTCGAGGATGTACATCAGGTGGACGGGATCGGCGGCCACTTCCTTGGTGTCGTAGTTGAAGGTCTGCGACAGGATCTTGAAGGCGAAACGCGTGCTGACCCCGGTCATGCCCTCGTCGACGCCGGCGGCATCGCGATATTCCTGGACGGACTTCGCCTTCGGGTCGATCTCCTTGAGGTTCTCGCCGTCATAGGCGCGCATCTTGGTGTAGAGCGGCGAGTTCTCGTGCTCGGCAAGGCGCGTCGAGACGGTGAAGCGGCTGAGGATGTCCAGCACCTCGGGCGCGCAAGGACTGTTCGCCAGCTCGCTTTCGCGCAGCAGCTTCTCGTAGATCTGCCGCTCCTCTGTGATGCGCAGGCAATAGGGCACCTTGACCACGAGGATGCGGTCGAGGAACGCCTCATTGTTCTTGTTGTTCTTGAACTGCTGCCATTCCGATTCATTGGAATGGGCGACGACGATGCCCTGATAGGGGAAGGCGCCGAAATTCTCGGTGCCGTTGTAGCTGCCTTCCTGGGTGGCGGTCAGCAGCGGGTGCAGGACCTTGATCGGCGCCTTGAACATCTCGACGAATTCGAGCAGGCCTTGCGTCGTCCGGTTCAGGCCGCCGCTGTAGGAATAAGCGTCCGGGTCGGACTGGCTGAAGTGCTCCAACTGCCTGATGTCGACCTTGCCTACCAGCGCCGAGACATCCTGATTGTTCTCGTCGCCGGGCTCGGTCTTGGCGATGGAGATCTGGCGCAGCCGCGACGGCATCAGCTTGACGACGCTGAATTTCGAGATGTCGCCCTTCAGCTCATCCAGGCGCTTGGCCGCCCAGGGCGAGATCAGTCCGTTCAGGCGGCGGCGGGCGATGCCGTATTTGTCCTCCAGCAGATCGCCCATCCGGTCGGGATGAAAGAGGCCCAGCGGCGATTCGAAGATCGGGCTGATCTGGTTGCCGACCTTGAGCGTGTAGATCGGCCGCTCTTCCATCAGCTTCTTCAGCCGTTCGGCTAGCGAGGATTTGCCGCCGCCGACCGGGCCGAGAAGATAGAGGATCTGCTTGCGCTCCTCGAGGCCTTGCGAGGCGTAGCGGAAATATCCGGCGATGCGCTCGATCGTATCCTCCATTCCGTAGAAGTCGGAAAAGGAAGGATAGATCTTGATGGTGCGGTTGGAGAAAATGCGGCCGAGCCGCTCGTCCTTGCTGGTGTCGACCAGATTCGGCTCGCCGATCGCCTCGACCATGCGCTCCGGCGCCGAGGCGTACATGGATTTGTCCTCGCGGCAGGCCAGCAGATATTGCTGAAGGCTGATCTCTTCCTGTGCCGCATTGGAATAGATCTCCGAAAACAGATCGAAGACGTCGGATTGGTTCTCGCGCATGATGCTTTGCCTCGGAGCCGATAGGCTGCCAATCGGCTCATCGCTTCATCAACCACCGGAAAGCATTGTGGTTCCCTTCACGTGAAGGAAGAGCGCACAATGCACCCCGACATTAGCCTTCGGGACACCCCGATTCGGCCTTAAATGCTCGCCTATGAACATACGTGGTGATTGCCAGCGGACGGTCAAGGAGTGGATTTGGTTTCGCACCGAAAGTTGTCATTTTTGGTTCGTAAACGAGGCGCGTGGCGAGCATCCGTGCCCGCCGCGACAGAACCTGGCCGGAGATGACGATGATCAATCGACGCAGCTTCATCGTGGCAGCCATGGCGGCGCTGTTGCCGCCGGGCGCGTCAGCCGCTGGGCGTCCGGGCCAGCCGGAACCGCGAACCATCGATTACGGTCCGGCCAAGCTCGACATCTACGCGCCGGCCGGCGCGAAGAACCTGCCGGTGGTCTTCTTCGTCCATGGCGGCGCCTGGCGGTTCGGCAAGCGCAGCCAGGTCGGCTCAAAGCCGGACTTCCTGCTCGCCAATGGCTTCTTGTTCGTCTCGATCGACTACCGCATGCTGCCGGAAGCGGATGTCGCCACCCAGGCCGGCGATGTCGAAAAGGCCTATGCCTATGTGCGCGCGAACATCGCCCGATATGGCGGCGATCCGGACCGCATCGTCGGCATGGGCCATTCGGCCGGCTGCCATCTGGTTGCGCTGACCGGCATGCGCGGAGGGTTGCCGGGCGTCGCCGCGCTGATCCTGGACGACACAAGGGCCTACGATCTTGCCGCGCTTTCGAGAAATGGCGGCATGGTGCGCGCCTATGCGCGTGTCTTCTCCGACCCGAAACAATGGGCGGCGCTGTCGCCGTCGAGCTATGTCGACGGCAGGAAGCATCCGCCGACCTTCATCGCCTATTCGCGCGCGCCCGGGCGAGGCGAGGAGTCGAAAGCTTTCGCCGAGCGCCTGCGCGCCACTGGCACCGAGGTCACGCTGTTCGACGGCAGCGCCTATACGCATATGTCGATCAATGGCGATTTCGGCGAGGATGGCGACGCCTTGACCGCGGCGGTGCTGGCCTTCCTGAAGGCGACGGTGGCCTGATTACCAGCGCGTCTTCTCGCCGGGTGCGGCCGGCTCGATCGCCAGCGCGTGCACGCCTGCCTTCAGTTCGTCGGCAAGCAGTTGGTTGACGGCGCGGTGGCGGTCGATGCGGCTCATGCCGGCAAAACTCGGCGAGACAATGCGGACGCGGAAATGTGTCTCGCCGGTGCCGTCGAACGTCCCGTGATGGCCGGACTCGACATGGTGATGGCCTGCATGAAGGTGGCTTTCATTGATGACGGCGAGCCGTTCGGGCGAAAATGCCGCTTTCAGCTTGTCTTCCATCTTGGCCTGTATGGACATCAGGGCTTCCCTTCACCACATATGCGGCACAGCCGCAAAATCTTGTATTTCGACCGCTTTTAAGCCGCGATTCAGCGGTTAGGGCGATCATCGGCGAAATGTCAATTCTTGTTTCGCACATGCGAACAGCCCATAAATGGGTGAGATGAAAGCGTATCCCAAATATTTCGAGAAAATCCGGATCCGGCCGGAAAAGGACGCGGAGCTGAAGTCGCGCGCGCCGGTCTGCCAGTGGGACGGCTGCAACGAGGCCGGCACGCACCGGGCGCCGGTCGGGCGGCTCAAGGAGGGCGAGTATTTCCGCTTCTGCTTCGATCATGTGCGCGAATACAACAAGGGCTTCAACTACTTCTCCGGCGTGTCGGACAGCGAGATCGCCCGCTTCCAGAAAGAGGCGCTGACCGGTCACAGGCCGACCTGGCGCATGGGCGCCAATGGCGGCGGGACGCGCTCGGCGCCGGATTTCGCGCAGCAGCGCTCGGGACGCGCCGGCTACTACAACCGCATGCGCGACCCGTTCAACCTGTTCGGCTCAGGCGCGCGCGAGCCGCGCGAACGCAAGGCAAAACCGCTTGAGGCCAAGGCGCTGGAAACGCTTGGCCTTGATACAAAGGCGACTGGTCAGGACATCAAGGCGCGTTATAAGGAACTGGTTAAGCGCCACCATCCGGATGCGAATGGCGGAGACAGAGGTTCGGAAGACCGGTTCCGCGATGTGCTGCAGGCCTATCGCGTGCTCAAGCAGGCAGGATTGTGCTGAGCGGCCCTACGGTCCCAAGTCTTTTCCAACTTTCATAACGTTGGAAAAGGCTCTAAGACCGCCCCCGGACAAAATCGATTGCCGGCGAAACGCGGCGTTTCGCCCGTGGAGACGTTGATAGAGATGAACAAGGTCGATCGCGACATCGCCAACCTGCCCGACACGACGGTGTCGGTGAAGGAGAAATTCGGTTTCGAGTCCAAGATGGTCGTTCCCGCCTATTCGGCGGCGACAGAGCATGTCCCGGACATCGACCCGGACTATCTGTTCGACAAGGCGACGACATTGGCGATCCTCGCCGGCTTTGCTTACAACCGCCGCGTGATGGTGTCGGGCTATCACGGCACCGGCAAGTCGACGCATATCGAGCAGGTGGCGGCGCGGCTCAACTGGCCCTGCGTGCGCGTCAACCTCGACAGCCATGTCAGCCGTATCGACCTCGTCGGCAAGGACGCCATCGTGGTCAAGGAAGGCCTGCAGGTCACCGAGTTCCGCGACGGCATCCTGCCCTGGGCCTATCAGCACAATGTCGCGCTCTGCTTCGACGAGTATGACGCCGGGCGACCGGACGTGATGTTCGTTATCCAGCGCGTGCTGGAATCGTCGGGGCGGCTCACTCTGCTCGACCAGAGCCGCGTCATCCGCCCACATCCGGCTTTCCGGCTGTTCGCCACCGCCAACACGGTCGGTCTCGGCGACACCACCGGCCTCTATCACGGCACGCAGCAGATCAACCAGGCGCAGATGGACCGCTGGTCGATCGTCACCACGCTCAACTACCTGCCGCACGACAATGAGGTGAACATCGTGCTGGCCAAGGCCAAGCACTACCGCGACAACAAGGGCAGGGACATCGTCAACAAGATGGTGCGCGTCGCCGACATGACGCGCTCGGCCTTCATCAATGGCGACCTGTCGACCGTGATGAGCCCGCGCACCGTCATCACCTGGGCCGAGAACGCCGAGATCTTCGGCGATATCGGCATGGCGTTCCGGCTGACCTTCCTCAACAAATGCGACGAGCTGGAGCGTTCGGTGGTGGCCGAGTTCTACCAGCGCGCCTTCGGCGAGGACCTGCCGGAGAGCGCTGCCAACGTGGTGCTGGGCTAGGCGCGCAGCTGAAAGGCCTCCGGCCGTTCAGCACGAAAACGCGCAGGGAATGATCAATGGCGGGTCCGGGCGACAACACGCGCAACAAGCCGAAGAACGGGTCTGAAGCGGACAGCTTCAAGCGCGCCGTGACGGTCTGCATGCGCGCCGTCGCCGGCGACAAGGATCTCGAGGTCGGCTTCGCCAAGGACCGGCCGGCGCTGGCCGGCAACCGAGCCCGGCTGCCCGAGCTGCCGAAGAAGGCCTCCCGCAACGACATCGCGATCACCCGCGGCATCGGCGATTCCATGGCGCTGAAGCGCGCCTGCCACGATCAGCGCATCCACAACAAGCTGGCGCCGGAAGGCAAGCTGGCGCGGTCCATCTTCGACGCCGTCGAGCAGGCGCGCGTCGAGGCGATCGGCAGCCGCGCCATGCAGGGCGTGGCCGACAATATCGGCTCGATGCTCGAGGACAAATACGCCAAGGCCAACCTCGTCGACGTCAGGGACAAGGCCGACGCGCCGCTGGAGGAAGCGATCGCGCTGATCGTGCGCGAAAAACTCACCGGCCGCGCGATCCCGAAGAGCGCCGAGCGGCTCGTCGATCTCTGGCGCCCCTGGGTCGAGGAAAAGGCGGGCGGCGACCTCGACGGCCTGTCGGCCAAGCTGGAGGACCAGCAGGCCTTTGCCCGCGTCGTGCGCGACATGCTGGTTTCCATGGAGATGGCCGAGGAACTCGGCGACGACCAGGTAACCGACGACTCCGAGGAAAACGAAGAGAACGAGCAGCAGGGAGACGAACAGAGCGAGGAAGGCGGCGAGGAGGATTCAGGCTCCGAGCAGTCGCAGTCGGAAGAGGCCGAAGCTTCAGCCGACGAGGAAGAGTCGGCCGAGACGGAAGCGACCGACGCCACATCGGACGACCTCTCGGACGAGGACGATTCCGACGCTGAGACGCCCGGCGAGGCCAAGCGCAACGACAACCCGTTCCTCAACCTGCCGAAGGAGATCGACTACAAGGTCTTCACCACCGCCTTCGACGAGACGGTGGGGGCCGAGGACCTTTGCGAGGAAGAGGAGCTCGACCGGCTGCGCGCCTTCCTTGACAAGCAGCTTGCCAACCTGTCCGGCGTTGTCGGGCGGTTGGCCAACCGGCTGCAGCGCCGGCTGATGGCGCAGCAGAACCGCTCCTGGGATTTCGATCTTGAGGAAGGCTATCTCGATCCGGCGCGCCTCGTGCGTGTCGTCATCGATCCGATGCAGCCGCTGTCCTTCAAGCAGGAGCGCGACACCAAGTTCCGTGACACGGTGGTGTCGCTGGTGCTCGACAATTCGGGTTCGATGCGCGGCCGGCCGATCACCGTCGCGGCGACCTGCGCCGACATCCTGGCGCGCACGCTGGAGCGCTGCGGCGTCTCGGTCGAGATCCTCGGCTTCACCACCCGCGCTTGGAAGGGCGGGCAAGCGCGCGAGAAATGGCTGAAGGACGGCAAGCCGCCGAATCCCGGCCGGCTTAACGACCTGCGCCACATCATCTACAAGTCCGCCGATCATCCATGGCGGCGCGCCCGGCGCAATCTCGGGCTGATGATGCGTGAGGGCCTGCTCAAGGAAAACATCGACGGCGAGGCGCTGCTTTGGGCGCATAACCGGCTGATCGGCCGGCCCGAGCAGCGCAAGATCCTGATGATGATCTCGGACGGCGCGCCGGTCGACGATTCCACCCTCTCGGTCAATCCGGGCAATTATCTGGAGCGGCATCTGCGGGCGGTCATCGAGCTGATCGAGACGCGTTCGCCGGTCGAGCTTTTGGCCATCGGCATCGGCCACGACGTCACGCGCTACTACCGCCGCGCCGTCACCATCGTCGACGCCGAGGAACTGGCCGGGGCCATGACCGAGCAGCTCGCCTCGCTGTTCGGCGAGGAAAGCGCGCGCGACACGCGCCGCGGCGGGTTGCGGCGCGCCGGATGATGTTTTCGGGGCGGCGTGCGCGGCGGACGCTCTTCGCCTGCGTGCTGATCTGCGCCTCGCCGGCCATTGCCGCCCAGAGAGCTCCCGTCGAGACCGTCGAGATTTCAGCGCGGCCGATCACCCAGTTCCAAATCGGCCATGACGAGACGCGGTTCGGGCCGTTCGAATTCGTCGGCGGGCTGGAGATGACCTCGCCGGCGCGCGATTTCGGCGCGCTGTCGGCGCTTCGTTTCTTGAAGCCGGGCAGCGACTTCATCGGGGTCGCCGACACCGGCTTCTGGTTCTTCGGCACGATCGCGCATGACGCCGGCAAGCGACCCTCGGGTGTCAAGAATTTCCGCATGCAGCAGATGGTCGACGCTTCGGGGCGGCCGATCGACCGGAAATGGAAGGTCGACGCGGAAGGGCTCGCGGTGAAGGACGGCATCGCAACCGTCGGCTTCGAGCGCGACCAGCGCGTCGCCCAGTTCAAGATCGACCCCGACAATATGAAAGCGCCGATCCGGCAGCTCGACTATCTGGTTCCCGCCCACGAGTTGCGCCAGAACCGCGGCTTCGAGACCGTCGCCCATGCCAACCCTTACGGTCAGCATGCGGGCGGGCTGGTCGTGGTTTCGGAGAGGAGCCTCGACAAGGCGGGCAACGTCTACGCCGCCATTATCGAAGGGCCGCACAAAGGCG
This sequence comes from Mesorhizobium sp. M2A.F.Ca.ET.046.03.2.1, assembly GCF_003952425.1. NCBI lineage: Bacteria > Pseudomonadati > Pseudomonadota > Alphaproteobacteria > Hyphomicrobiales > Phyllobacteriaceae > Mesorhizobium > Mesorhizobium sp. M2A.F.Ca.ET.046.03.2.1. The sequence goes on from NZ_CP034449.1 coordinate 4,259,678, forward strand.
TCTTCACCATCAAGCGCAATGGCGATTTCGACATAACCGACGGAGCCTTCCTGCCGGACGGCGACCTGCTGCTTCTGGAACGCAGTTTCTCGATCGCGCGCGGGGTGAAGATGCGGCTGCGGCGCATCTATGGCGAGAGCGTCGAGAAGGGCGCGGTCGCCGACGGGCCGGTGCTGATGGAGGCCGATCTGGGCTACCAGATCGACAATATGGAAGGGCTCGACGTCTGGACCCGCGACGATGGCGCGCTGATGGTGTCGCTGGTATCCGACGACAACCATTCGATCCTGCAGCGCAACCTCTATTTGGAATTCATCCTGCATCAGGACTGAACAAGACACGAGCGCTGGGAGATTACCGGCCGACGTGGCGGACTTCGTTCATCGCGAAATTGGCGGCGCGCTTGCTCCGGTTGCGGATCTTGAGTGTCGCTGTGTTGTCGACGAAATAGGTGTGAAGGATGCTGTCGCGGGTGCGGACTTCCGGCCCGACAGTGTCGACCGCGTGCCAGGTGTCGGTGCCGACCGCAAAGGCGTAGCCCGTGTTCGGCGAAAACGACATCCGGTGCGAATTCTCGAAACGCCCGTCCGGCATGCGCTCGGCGAAGCGGGTGCCGATATGGTTGATCGAGTCGTCCTCCGGCAAATAGAACTGGACCGTGATGCCCTTCCATTTCGTGTCGGTGTGGAAGCCAATCTTGTAGCCCGCCACGTCTCGCGTCAGCATCGGCACCGGATACATGCCGACCTTCATGAAATCCGAGCCGAACCGGCGCTCCAGGCCCGGGGCAAGGCGGCGCATGAAGGCATCCTTCAGTTCCGGCGCGTGCAATGCCTTGCCGACCAAGGCCCAGACGGCCCGTTTCTCAGCTGGCAGATGGCGGATATATTCGGGATAAAGGTCGATCTTGATCCGCGTCGCGGTGCCGTCGGCCTTGATGTTCACATTGTGGCGGCCCTTGAGCGCGCGATATTCGCGCGCCTCCGGCATGGCTGCGCGCATGCGCTGGTAGAGGTCCGCCGGAAAGATATCCGTCATCTCAAGATGCCAGAACGGCTTTTCCACGAAGGTGGCGCGGTTCACCGCCTCCACCATGTGGGAGACAACATGCTGCAGCGTTTGTCTGGCTGATGCTGGCGCCGCCGCGCCGTCTATGACCGACATGGATAACCTTCCCCAATCCGAAGAACCCCGAACCCAAATTTCTTGAATAGATATATCGCCGACCGTGCGGAATGCTAACCAAAGCACAGGCTGGATTGCAATGATCCACGGACTGACTTCAATCGCGGCTTCCAATCACGAGGTGATGTTGCATCGGCGCAAAGCAAGGGCGTTGCGAGGCACCCGGCGACGGTGCTGATTTGGCCGCAAGCCGATATTCAACGGACCTTGTAGATCTCGATCGGCTTGCCCGCGGTCGACTGGTCCAGTTCAAGCCATGCCGGCAGGTCGCCCCGCAGCAATGCCGCGGCAAGGCCCTTGGGCGCGTCCAAGCCCAGCGATATCTCTTCCGTGTTGCCTCGACAGATCGCGACCAATGCCACCTGCTCGCGCTGGATGACGGCGCGGGCTGCTTCCGGCGTTCCCATGAAAGCATCGAGCATGGCGAGATTGCCGGCGACATTGCGGTGGTAAGGGCCAGCCAGCGCCCGGTGTTCGGTGAACATCAATATCCCCGAGCCGAGATTGGACGAAGCAAGCACCGTCGTCGCCGGCATGACGGCCAGATCGAGGAAGTCGGCCGGCTTGCCGCAGGTCAAGGCATGGTCGGGATCGGAATTCACCCGCTGCGGTGCCTTCTGGACCACGGATTGCGCCGCCACCGCTACCCCGGCCCAGGTCGCATTGAGCGAGACCAGCCACGCCATGACGATGGCGGTGGAGATCCGCCAAGAGGGCGCGGCGCTGGCCCTGAGGCGGATTTGCGTGATCCAGGCCGAGAGCGGCAGCACGGCGAAGGCGACGGAAAAGGTCGAGCCGCGCACCTGCCAGAGGCTGACGCCGAAGGCGACGACAAGCAGGATGGCGGCAAGCATCTCCTCGCGGCGCAGGCGACGGCTTCGCAGCTGAAAGCCGATCAGAAGGATCGCGATGAAGGGCGTCACATAGCGCGCCGCCATCAGCTTGGGCTGGTGGATGGCGACGCTCCAGAAGGGCTGCGCTTCGACCACGTCGGCCAGCCAAAAGGTGCGGATGCGCTCGTCCATGCCCGCATAGGGCGATGCCAGGCATTGCGGGAAGGCCGCTATCACAGTCACCGCGACCACCGCGGCCAGCGCCAGCATCGAAACGAACCGTTCCCGAACCGTCGATGCGGTCAATGTCGAGGCGATCGCGAGGCCAAATCCGGAAAGCGCCGCTACGGCGAACTGGAAGGATGAGAAGGCGTCGCATTGGGCGACGCGCCAGTCGGAAGGCCGGATGGTCGCCACGAAGACCAGCAAGGCGACACCGGCAAATCCAAGGCCGAAGCCTCGCGCGGTGGCGTGCTCCTTATCGTCGAGGATGAACAGGACCGCAGCGCAGATGCCGAGCGTCGCCACATAGGGAGCGGTTTCCATGCCGACAGCGAGCGTCAGGCCGGCGCAAATGCCCGACAGCAGGGCGGCAGGCCGCCAGAAGGGCGCTTCCATCAGAAGCCAAAGGCTGGCCGCCGTCAGCAGCAGCTGGACATTGTGGTGATCGATCACGCCGGGGCTGTAGACCATCAGGAAGAAAAGCGCGGCCGTCGACAGGATGAGCGATGGCATCGCGACGTCGGCGCCGGCGAAGCGCCGCGAGGCGCGCATGAGCACGAATATGGTCAGTCCGTAGAGCGTGGTCGGCCAGATGATCCGCGCTGCCCGTTCGGCGGTGGCGGCGCCGGCGCCCAGCGCGTCGAAGACCATGACAAGCAATGCGAGCGGCGCGTCCACCAGCCGGGACCAGTGCATGACGAAACCGCCTGCCGTGCCCATCCTGTATTGATGGAGATCGAACCAGCCCTGCCCGGCGAGCAGGTCGCGGACCTCGACCAGCCGCAGCATGCTGTCATTGTCCGCGCCATTATTCGCAAGGGTTGGGAAGCCGGAAACCGCGTTGACGGTCAACACCACCAGCGTGGCGCATGCCGCAAGCAGGAGATGATTTTTCCAACCGGTGCCTTGCACGGTCATGGTGGTTGCGAAGCCTTGGAGAATTTTCGCGATCCTGCACGATCGGCCGTAACAAAGCGTAAATCCGCCGCAGCTGTGACGGAAAGCGTCAGGGCCGGTTGGTCGCAACCCAGATAACATGGCGGGCGCCGCGCTTGCCGTGGGCGCGCGTGTTGACCTCTTCGACCGCGAAGCCTGCCTGCTTCAGCCGCCAGGTGAAGCCGCCGTCCGGTCCCTGCGACCAGACCGCCAGCACGCCGCCTGGCTTCAAGGCGGCGCTAGCGGCAGCCAGCCCGGCCGCGTCATAGAGCGAGTCATTGCCCTTGTAGACGATGCCCTCGGGACCATTGTCGACGTCGAGCAGGATGGCGTCCCAAGCGGCTTTCCGCACCCTTATCAGCTGACCGACATCAGCCTCGCGAATGCTGACTCGAGGATCCTCGAGGCAGCCGCCGAAGATCGTCGACATCGGCCCACGCGCCCAGCCAACGACCGCGGGGACAAGCTCGGCGACAGTGACGGCGGCATCGCCATCGAGCGCGGCGAGAGCGGCGCGCAAGGTGAAGCCCATGCCGAGCCCGCCGATGAGGATCTCCGGCCGCTTGCGGCCGGCGATCCGCTCGCAGGAAAGCCTGGCGAGCGCCTCCTCGGAGCCGCTGAGGCGGCTGTTCATCAGCTCGTTGGTGCCGAGCATGATCGAGAATTCAGTGCCGCGCTGCTTCAGGCGCAGTTCCTGGCCGCCATCGGGCGTGCGGGCGGAATCAAGCTGAACCCAGGGGATCACGGCCTGTCTTTTGGCTTGAGCATGATCTTTTCCAAAAACCGAGTCCCACTTTTTGGGATCATGCTCCGACGGCGACCGCCGGCTGGCTCCAGCGCGCGGCGAGCAGCCGGTAGGGGATCAGCGCCACGACGGCGATGATGAGCTTGACCGAAAGGTCGCCAAGCGCCCAGGAGACCCAGCGCATCGTCTCGACCGGCAGCATGCCCATTAGCGGCGCGGCCTCCAGCGCGAAACTGTCATTGGGGCCGGCAAAGGCGAAGGCGGCGGAAAAGGCGACGCCGAAGAAGACGAGCGTGTCGAACACCGAGCCGACCAGCGTGCCGACGATCGGCGCGCGCCACCAGCTCTGCCGGCGCAGCTGGTTGAAGACGGTGACGTCGAGCAATTGCGCGGTGAGGAAGGCGGCGCCGGAAGCGGCCGCGATGCGCACCAACCGATCGGCGGCGGTCTCGAACTCGATCAGGCCATGACGGAACAGGAAGGGCGGGACCAGGATCGAGCAGGTCACCGCAGTCATGAAACCCACGAACACCACCTTGCGCGCCACGGCCGGGCCGTAGCGGCGGTTGGCTAGGTCGGTGACCAGGAAGGAGAAGGGATAGGTGAAGGCGCCCCAGGTCAGCAGGTCTGCCAGCGACAGGCCGCCGACCTGGCCCTGCATCGGGAACTGCACGAGGATATTCGACGCCACGACGACAAGCGCCATGGCGGCCACGAAGGGCAGGTATCGCGTCAGGAAATTCATTTTTTTATCCTGGGTAATGGAACCAGCCGAGCGTCAAGGCGACGCTCGCTCATATCCGAGCACCGGTCTGGCCGGTGCCCGAGGCGGTCGTCGTGCCCGAAAGCTACTTAAGCGGCGGACTGCTCGGCAAGCTTCTTGGCGATCTGCTTCTTCAGCAGACGAGCGCGCTGCGACAATTCCTTGACGTCCGCCTTCACCAGGAAGGCGTCGAGGCCACCGCGATGCTCGACCGAACGCAGCGCGTTGGCCGAAATGCGCAGCCGAACGTTCTGGTTCAGCGCTTCGGAAATCAGCGTCACATTGACCAGGTTCGGCAGGAAGCGACGCTTGGTCTTGTTGTTGGCGTGGCTCACATTGTTGCCGGTCTGGACTGCCTTGGCAGTGAGTTCGCAGGTGCGGGACATTTGTCTAACCTTCAGTTTCTAAACCTGCCAAACCATTCTGCCCGCGCCAGGCGGCGCGCGGTCTCAGTCAGGCGGCCTTTGGAAAAGTTGGCGTTCCATAGTGGCATTTCGCCATTGCGTCAAGCTCCGGCACGTCGCCTGCCGTCGGGCGCGCTCCATATAAAGGCCGGATTTCATACTATAAGCCGTTCGCGAAGGGACACGCCAGGCTGGAGCCGTTGCGTTCTGGCCGAACCGCCAGGGATTCGCCAGCCGCCATGCTCCGTCCATCTCATGCATTCGCCACCCTTCTTGCCCTTGCCGTGCCGGCAACAAGCTTCGCCGCCCCCTCGCCACAGTCCTTCAAGGGCGAATATACGGTGTCCTACCTCGGCCTTTCGATCGCCAGGGCCACCTTTTCCAGCCGCTATGTGGGCGATACCTACGCCATCAACGGCACTGTCTCCGCCGCCGGGCTCGGCAGGCTGTTCGACGACACGAAAGGCACGATTTCGTCGAAAGGCATCATTTCCGACAAGCGGATGACGCCGCAGGTGTTCAGGGCCGATTATACGTCCGGTAAGAAGTCCTCCATGGTCGACATCCGCTTCAGCAACGGGGCGGTCTCCTCCACGCAAGTCGTTCCCGCTCCAGGCAAGCGCGATCCGAAGAGCTGGGTGCCGATCGGCGACGGAGACCTGAAATCGGTGCTCGATCCGATGGCCGCGACCGTCATCCATGCCGACAGCCTGGACAAGGTCTGCGGACGCACGGTCAAGTTCTATGATGGCGAGATGCGCGCCGACCTGACACTGACCTATGCCTCCAGGGGCTCGATCGCGGTGCCGGGCTACAAGGGCGACACGGTGACCTGCAAGATGGGATTCGAGCCGGTGGCGGGCTATCGCAAGGGACGCAAGGCACTGAACTACCTCAAGAACAAGAGCCGCATGCTGGTGACGTTTGCACCGGTCGGTCAATCCGGCGTATATGCCCCGATCCGCGCCACGGTCGGGACCCAGATCGGTCCGCTGACCATCAGCGCCGGACGGTTCGAAGCGGTAAATTAACTCAGTTTTACGCAATTCCGGACGGAAAACCGCAAGGCACTTTTCCTGGAATTGCTAGAGGCGCCGCCGCGCGCCGGCGGGGGAGATATGGGGCGCGCAACATTGATCGGGTTTTCGGCGGTCGCCATGTGGGCGCTGTTGGCGCTGCTCACCGACGCCTCGGGGCAGGTGCCGCCATTCCTGCTGTCGGCCATCACCTTCGCCATCGGCACCTGCGTCGGGCTGGCGGCCCGGCTAGTGATGCCGGCGCCCGACCGCAGTGAGAAGATCCCGCCACAGGTCTGGGTGATCGGCATAGCTGGCCTGTTCGGCTACCATTTCTTCTACTTCACGGCGCTGCGCAACGCGCCGGCGGTCGAGGCGAGCCTGATCGCCTATCTGTGGCCGCTGCTGATCGTGCTGGGTTCCGCGCTGATGCCGGGCGAGCGGCTGGCCTGGAACCATGTCGTCGGCGCGCTGCTCGGCCTTGCCGGTACCTTCCTGATCGTCACCAAGGGCGGCGGGCTGGCCTTCGATGCGCGCTATGCCTTCGGCTACGCGATGGCCGCCGTCTGCGCGCTGCTGTGGTCGTCCTATTCGCTTCTGTCGCGGCGCTTCCCATCGGTGCCGACCTCCATCGTCACCTGGTTCTGTTTGGCGACGTCGGTGCTGTCGCTGGTCTGCCATTTTCTGCTTGAGGAGACCGTGCTGCCCGACGGCCCCGGACAGTGGCTGGCCGTCATCGGGCTCGGCCTGATGCCGGTTGGCGCGGCCTTCTATGCCTGGGACATCGGCGTCAAGCGCGGCAACATACAGGTCCTGGGCGCCGCGAGCTATGCCGCGCCGCTGTTGTCGACGCTGGTGCTGATCGCCGCCGGCGTCGCCGAGCCGTCGCTGCGCATCCTCGCGGCCTGCCTGCTCATCACCGGGGGTGCTGCGCTGGCCGCGAAGTCTCTGCTGATGCGCAAGCCGGCGGTCAAGGAGGTGAACGCATGATGCCGTTTCCCGGCGGCATCGAGGCCAACGCCAACGCGACGCTTCTGTTCTCGTTCGTCGCGGCCGTGATCTACGCCTTTGCGCTCGACATGCCGGCGAAATGGACGCGCACGGCGGCAAAGACGCTTGCAGTCGCCTTGCTGGCCGTGCTTGCCGTCATGCAGGGCGGTCCGCTGCTGCTCGTCGCAGCGCTGGGCTTGAGCGCCATCGGCGACGCCTTCCTGTCGCGCGACGGCGAAAAGGCCTTCCTCGGCGGGCTGGCGAGCTTCCTCGCCGGCCATGTCGCCTATGTCGCGCTGTTCTCGCAGGCGGGTGGCGGGCTCCGACTGTTGAGCGCCGAATCCTGGCGGGGCGCGATCGCGCTCGCCATGGCCGCATTCAGCATCGTCATGCTTGCAGCGCTCTGGCGCCGCGTCGGCCCGCAACTGCGCATCCCGATCGCCGTCTATGTCGCGGCGATCCTCGCCATGGGCATTTCGGCGCTCACCACCGGCAGCGCATGGGTCATCGCCGGCGCGGTGCTGTTCATCGCTTCGGACGGGTTGCTGGCGACCGAGCGCTTCCTGCTCGCGGCGATCTCGCCGCAGCGCCTGTGGATGCGCTACGCGGTCTGGGTGCTTTATTACGCCGCCCAGCTGGCGATCACGCTGGGGTTTCTGCTGGCCTAGACCGGCCGCCAGCCGGGCTCAGCCAGCTCGAAAGCGGCGAAATCGAAGCCCGGCGCCACGGTGCAGCCGACCAGCGTCCATTCACCTAAGCTGCGCGCCGACTGCCACCAGCCGGCCGGTACGACGACCTGCGGCCGCTCGCCCGCGGCAAGGGCCGTGCCAAGCACCTGCTCGATGACCACGCCTGCGCCCTCCTCATGCATCGACAGCTCCAGCGGCGCGCCGGCATAAAAATGCCAGACCTCGGCCGCGTCCTTCACCCGATGCCATGCTGAAAGCTGGCCTTGCTCGAGGAGGAAGTAGATCGCGGTGGAATGACCGCGTGGGCCGCCTGCGGCGTCGCGAAACGTCTCGGCAAACCAGCCGCCCTCGGGATGCGGCTCAAGGCCTAGCGTTGCGATGATCTCGGCGGCGCTGGTCATTGGCGGTCTTTGGTTCGACGCATGTCGCTTTATGCGGTGGAGTTAGAAATTATCTTTGCGCTTGCGGATCTCGGCAAACACCTCGGCGTCGCCGGCTTTCTCCATGCCGAGATGCTTGCGGATCGCCGGGTCGTGCCAGCGCAGGAACGGGTTGGTCGACAGTTCCTCGCCGATGGTCGTCGGCAGCGTCGGCTTGTTGTCGGCGCGCAGCGCCTCGATCCTTGCCGCGCGCTGCCTCAGCAGCGGATTGCCCGGGTCGACCGTCACCGCGAAGCGGGCATTGGCAAGTGTGTATTCGTGGCCGCAATAGATGGCGGTTTCCGCAGGCAGCGCCGCCAGCTTCTTCAACGATTCATACATCACCGGCGGCTTGCATTCGAACAGGCGGCCGCAACCCAGCGCGAACAAAGTGTCGGCGGTGAAGGCCACTTTCGAGGCCGGCAGGTGGTAGGAGACATGGCCGGCGGTATGGCCGGGCGTCTCGATGACCTCGATCCGTTCCTCGCCAAGGCGCACGACCGAGCCCTGGCTGACCGTCTCGTCGATGCCGGGAATCTTTGCCTTCTCGGCTTCCGGGCCAATAATGCGCAGCTTGAAGCGCTCCTTGAGCGCCAGATTGGCCTCGACGTGATCGGCATGATGGTGCGTGGTGAGGATCAATGTCGGCGTCCAGCCGGTGCGCTTGATCGCCGCAAGGATCGGCACTTCTTCCGGCGCGTCGATGATCGCCGTCTCGCCGCTTTTGGGATCGTGGACCAGCACGCCAAAATTGTCCGTGCGGCACATGAACTGCTCGATCTCTACGGCCATCGGCATCTTTCTCCATTATCGCCGCAGACATAGGGCGACCGGCCGCCGATGTCATCCGGGTTTATCGAACTTGGCGCGTTTATCGAACTTGCGCCTTTGTTGAACTTGGCAGGCTTCACGGCTACCGTCCCGCGCATGCATTCGGACATCGTCGACCTGCGTTCCTTCTACTCGTCCACGCTCGGGCGTCTCGCCGAGCGCTCGATCACCATGGCGCTGTCGTCCATCTGGGCAACTGTCCCCAACGAGCGGCTGGTCGGCCTCGGCTACGCGCTGCCATGGCTGGAACGCTTCGGCACCGATGCCGAGCGTGTCTTCGCTTTCATGCCGGCAACGCAGGGCGCTGTGGTATGGCCGGCGTCAGGACCGACGGCGACGGCGCTGGTCTTCGACGAGGAACTGCCGCTGGTCGATTCCTGCATCGATCGCGTGCTCCTGGTGCATTCGCTCGAGCACGCCGAAAACCCGCGCGAGACGCTGAACGAAATCTGGCGCGTGCTGTCGCCGGCGGGCAGAGTCGTCATCGTCGTGCCCAACCGGCGCGGCGTCTGGGCGCGCTTCGAGCACACGCCCTTCGGCAACGGCCGGCCGTTCTCGCGCGGCCAGCTGACCGAGTTGCTGCGCGAGGCGAACTTCACCCCGGCGACCTGGAGCGATGCGCTGTTCTTCCCGCCGTCGCCGCGGCGTTTCATGATGCGGTTCCACAATGTGCTGGAGCGGGCCGGCCGCCGGTTCTGGCCGATCTTTTCGGGCGTCATCGTCGTCGAGGCGCAGAAGCGGCTCTACCAGGGCGTGCCGGTCGCCCAGCGCGCCTCGCGCCGCGTCTTCGTGCCAGTCTTCTCGCCACAGGGCGCGACGCGGCTCGGACGCAAGGCGGCGGACGTCGCCGCCCGACGGGTGACGCGTTCGTGATCGGTGTCGCGCCTTGTCCTTTACCCCCATCGCCACCCTATCTGAGGGAAAGCTTCGCGGCGCGGCTCCGTTGATCGCGCCCGAAATCAGGGATGTCCTTTATGGCTGACCAAATGGACTACAAGCCAGGCGCCGAGCAGGCTGCGTTCTCGATCGAGACCAGCAGCCTTTCCGACCAGCTGGCCACGATACGCATGGCGCTGAAGACCTCGCCGGTGCGCCGGCCGCTTGCCTGGGTCAGTGTCGGCATCGTCGCCGTCATCATCGCGACCTCGATCGGGCAGGTTCTGCTCAACCGATGGAACCAGCCTTTCTACGATGCGCTGGCGCGGCGCGACCTCGGGGGCTTCCTGCACCAACTGATGATCTTTGTGGAAATCGCCGGCAGCCTGCTGGTGCTCAATATCGGCCAGACGTGGCTCAACCAGATGATCCGGCTGAAGCTGCGCGAGGCGCTGACGCTCGACCTCATCGATGAATGGATGGCGCCGGCCCGGGCCTTCCGGCTCGCCCATGCCGGCGCCATCGGCGTCAATCCCGATCAGCGCATGCAGCAGGATGCCGCCCATCTGTCGGATCTGTCGACCGACCTTGGCGTCGGCCTATTGCAGTCCTTCATCCTGCTGGCGTCCTTCGTCGGCGTGCTCTGGCAGCTCTCTTCCGGCTTCGTCTTCCATATCGGCGGCCATTCGATCACCATACCGGGCTACATGGTCTGGGCTGCGGTCCTTTATGCCGGCATCGCGTCCTGGCTGAGCTGGCTGGTGGGCCGGCCGCTGATACGCTTCAACAGCGACCGCTACACCCGCGAGGCGGAGCTGCGCTCCTCGATGGTCCGGGTCAACGAGAATGTCGATGCGATCGCTCTGGCCCATGGCGAGGCCGATGCCAGGCGCCAGCTGGAGCTCGACCTCGGCACCGTGCTTGGCGCTATGCGGCGTATCTACAGCGCCCAGATCAACCTTTCCTGGGTCACCGATGCCTATGGCTGGATCACCGTGGTAGCCCCGATCCTGGTGGCCGCGCCCGTCTATTTCGCGGGCGACATCAGCTTCGGCGGCTTGATGATGGCGGTGGGCGCTTTCAACCAGGTGAATTCCTCGCTGCGCTGGTTCATCAACAATATCGGCGCCATCGCCGACTGGCGGGCAACGCTGATGCGCGTCGCCGACTTCCGCATCGCGCTTGGCGAAACGGACATCCTGCACGACAAGGAAAAGCGAATCGAGGTCGGCGAGAATCCGGACGGCAAGCTGACATTCGACGAGCTCGAAGTCGCCTCGCCCGACGGCTGCACCCGGCTTGCCGAGACGAGCGTCGAAGTCCATCCGGGCGAGCATGTCATGATCACTGGCGATCCGCGCGCCGGCAAGACGCTGTTCTTCCGCGCCCTTGCCGGCCTGTGGCCCTGGGGAGGGGGCCGCATCGGCATGCCCGACGGGGAGAAGCCGTTCTTCGTACCGCGCACGCCCTATTTCCCGCTCGGTTCGCTGCGCGATGTGCTGAACCACGCCGAGGGCGTCAAGATCGACGACGCCGAGATCAAGGCCGTGCTCGGCGAGGTCGGGCTGGAGCGCCTGTCGTCCCAGCTCGACCGCTCGGCGCGCTGGGAGCGTGAGCTGGCGGACGACGAGCAGCGCCTGCTGGCGTTTGCCCGGCTGGCGCTGCGGAAGCCGAAATGGGTCATCATCGACGAGGCGCTGGACACGTTGGACGGCGCGACGCTGCGGCGCGTGCTGGCGATGCTGCAGGCCAGGCTCCCGGATGCAGCAATCCTCAATATCGGGCGCGGCCTGCACAACAACCAGTTCTTCCCGAGGGCCTTCACCATCGTCAAGGACGTCTGCGGCCCGGCGCTCAAGCCGGCGCGCGTCCGCGCCGGAGCGATCGAGCCGCCGCCCCAGGCGGCGCGCCGCAAGAAATAGCTTTATTTTGCCGCGATCGCCGGGAAGAATCGCCGGCGTCGACAGAACGCCTGCAGCCATGCTCGAGATGCTCAGCCTGCTTGCCTGTTTCGCCTGCGCCGAGGCGGCTTCGTTGCCCGCGCCTGGCGGCGGCACGCCGGTCGATGTGGAGCTGGTGCTTGCCGTCGACATTTCGCAGTCGATGGATGAGGAGGAGTTCGCGCTGCAGCGCGCCGGTTATGTCGAGGCGCTGCGTCATCGCGATTTCATCAACGCGGTTCGTTCGGGAACGAACGGGCGCATCGCGCTTGCCTATTTCGAATGGGCAGGGGTGGTTCGCGACGACGGCGTCATCGCCTGGCAGGTCATTGACGGCGAGGGCAGCGCCAACGCCTTCGCCGACAAGATCGCCTCCCGGCCGTTCCGGAGCTTTCGCGGCACCTCGATCTCGGGCGCGCTGGGCTTCGGCACCGGGCTCCTGGAGAAAAGCGCCTTTTCGGCGCCGCGCAGGGTCATCGATATATCGGGCGACGGCCCCAACAATACCGGACGGCCTGTCGCCGCGATCCGCGATGCCGCCGTTGCCGAGGGTATCGTTATCAACGGCCTGCCCATACTCATCAGGCCGTCGCCGAGCGTCAGCCGCCTCGACCGATACTATGCCGATTGCGTGACCGGAGGAGACGGTTCCTTCGTGCTGCCGATCTACGCGGCGTCCGAATTCTCGACCGCCATCCGCCGCAAGCTGATCCAGGAGGTGAGCGGCCTCGCCGACGCCAGATCCATTCGCGTCCAGGATGCAGCGCCCGTCGATTGCCTGCTGGGCGAGCGCCTGCGGCAGCGGTTCTCCGATCCGTATTTTCCGGAACTCGACCGATAGCGGTCTTGCGGCCGCATCAGACCGCGCGGGGGCCGTATTTGGCGCGGAACTCGTCGTAACAGTCGCGCCGCCAGCGGCGGCCGATGACATAGCCGCGCAGCAGTTGCGGCAGCGAATAGCCGAGCGCGTTTGACGAGCGGTTGGCTAGGTAGCCGGAAAAGGCCTGCTGCAGCCGGCCCTTCAATGTGTCGGCGATGATCTGGCGAGCGATCATAAAGGGCGGGACATCGGGATAGCGGTCGGCGATATAGGGATGCTTGTCGATCAGGTTGGCATAGGCCGCGACATAGCCGTCGCGCCGGCGGGAGATCGAGTTCTCCGAATTGTACTTCTTCCAGTCGATGTCTTCGGACAGCTGGGCGCCGCCGCGGCGGGCAAAGCGCAGCAGAAGGTCGAGATCCTGCATGCGCGTGATGTCGCTGTCATAGCCGCCGATCGCCAGCAGCGATACGTGCCTGGCGGTGATTGCCGAGCCGGCGATGAAAATAGTCTGCGAGACCAGGGCGCGCTGCAGCGCGCTTTTATCAAGAAAGGCCTCGCGGTTGATGCATTTGGTGCTGCGGCTGCCCTTCAGCGACAGGAACGAGCTGATCAGGACCTCGAGCGAGGGATTCTGGTCGAAGCGCGCCAGCGTCCGCTCCAGCCGGTCCGGCAGATAGACGTCGTCCGAATCGAGGAAGGTCACCACGGGCGCCCGCGCGCGCTCGATGCCCGCGTTGCGGGCGGCATTGGCGCCGCGCCATTTGGCGCCGACATAGATCAGCCTCGGGTCACGGATCTCGGCCAGCGCGGCGGCCGTCCCGTCGGTCGAACCGTCGTCGACCACGATGTGCTCGAAGCGGGTAAGTGTCTGCACCAGAACGCTTTTCACCGCACGTACGACCTGACTGCGCCGGTTATGGGTCGGCGTGATCACTGAGATCAGCGGAACGTCCTGGTTCGACATCGGGCTGCCACCGGTCGGATCTGGCGCGTGTCGGATGGGTTTGATGGCTATGTTTCCCACCTGTGATTTGCGGTCGACGCTACAAAAAAGCCACCTGTGTGTCACGCCGAGCCGGCCGAGAAATGCGAAACGGGGGGCTTTTCCGCAACGTTGCGGTTTGATGGCAACACAATCGGCCTTCCGGTCCGCGGAGGCCGTCCGCCGGCAAGAGCCGGCGGTGAGAATCATGCGTTCATGGAACCGATCGCGCGGCGGCGTCAGCGCCTGAGCAGAAACACCGCTTGCTGGCCGAAGAAGTTCCAGAACCACCACGGCATCGACAGGCCGATCTTCTGGCCGTTGGCGTCGAGCGCGGTCGCCTTCTCGACGGTCGCGCCAAGCTCTTCGCACAGGTTGACGAAGTCGCGTATGGTGCAGAAGTGGATATTGGGCGTGTCATACCAGGAATAGGGCAGGTCCTTGGTGACCGGCATCCTGCCTTTGGTCAGCAGCGAAAAGCGCACGCGCCAGTGACCGAAATTGGGAAAGGAGACGATGGCGCGGTTACCGATCCGAAGCAGCTCATCGAGCACCACCTTCGGGTTGCGCGTCGCCTGCAGCGTCTGCGACAGCACGACGAAATCGAAGCCCTTGTCGGCATAGAATTTCAGATCCGTGTCGGCGTCGCCCTGGATCACGGAGAGGCCGCGCGCCACGCATTCGTTGACGCCACGCTGCGACAGTTCCAGCCCGCGGCCATCGACCTGCTTGGTCTCCTGCAGCAGTTCCAGGAGGACGCCGTCGCCCGAGCCGACGTCGAGCACGCGCGACTTGGCCGGAATGAGATCGGTGACGACTTCGAGGTCGACACGCTGGGCGCGGTTGACGCTCATAGGCTGAGCCCCCTTGCGCGTGCTGCCGAACCGATGAAGCCGTTGATGGCCGCGAACAGCTCCGGCTCGTCGAGCAGGAAAGCGTCGTGGCCGCGATCCGTCTCGATCTCGACGAAGGAGACGGAAGCGCCCGCCGCGTTCAAGGCATGCACGATCGAGCGGCTCTCCTCGGTCGGGAACAGCCAGTCGCTGGTGAAGGAAATCAGGCAGAAGCGCGTCCTGGTCCCGGCGAAGGCATCGGCGAGGCGCCCGCCGTGATCGGCGGCAAGATCGAAATAGTCCATCGCGCGGGTCAGATAGAGATAGGAATTGGCATCGAAGCGGTCGACGAAGGTCATGCCCTGGTGGCGCAGATAGCTCTCGATCTGGAAATCGGCGTCGAAGCCGAAGGTGAGCGCCTCGCGGTCCTGCAGGTTGCGGCCGAACTTGCGGTGGAGCGCCGCTTCCGAAAGATAGGTGATGTGGGCGGCCATGCGCGCGACGGCGAGCCCCTTTTCCGGGCGCTTGCCGAACTCGAGATATTTGCCGCCATGCCAGTCCGGATCGGCCATGACCGCCTGCCGGCCGACCTCGTGGAAGGCGATGTTCTGCGAGGAATGGCGGGCGCCGGTGGCGATCGGCAGCGCCGAGAAGACCCGCTCCGGATAGCTCGCCGCCCATTCCAGCACCTGCATGCCGCCCATCGAGCCGCCGAGCACGCAAAATAGCTTTTCGATGCCGAAATGATCGACCAGCATCGCCTGCGCGCGCACCATGTCGCGTATGGTGATGATCGGCAGGTCCAGGCCGTAAGGCTTGCCGGTCGCTGGATTGGTCGAGGCCGGGCCGGTCGAGCCGAGGCAGCCGCCGATGACGTTTGCGCAGATGACGAAGAAGCGGTTGGTGTCGATGATCCTGCCGGGACCGATCAGCACTTCCCACCAGCCCGGCTTGCCGGTCACCGGATTGGTGTTGGCGACGTGCTGGTCGCCAGTCAGGGCATGGCAGACGAGAATGGCGTTGGAGCGCGCGTCGTTCAAGCTGCCGTAGGTCTGGTAGGCGATCTGGAAAGGCGAGAGCAGCGTGCCGGCGTCGAGCTTCAGCGGCTTGTCGGGGCCGAACTGCAGCACCGGGCTCGACGGATGGTCGGCCTCGTCGTTGGTTCTTGCAGCGCGCTGAGCGGCCATGTCCGTCCTCGATCCTGTCCCGCATCGGTCTCGACACGACGCAGTGTCCGGCCGGCGGCGGACAACAAAAAACCGGCTTGCCGTCGCAAAGCCGGTTACAGGTTGCAAACGGCCCTTTAGCGAGTTGTTTAACGTGGCTGCAAGCCGACCGGCCAAATCACCACGGAAGTCTGGCTGACCTTCTAGGACCGGAGCCGCTGTTCGTCAACGGGGGTAGCCTCTATGCCGACAGGGGCTGCCGCAGCGCCAGCACTCGACATTGCAGCCCGTGGCCTGTATTTCCGCTGCGGCCTTGAGGCCTTCTCGACGGATTTGTGACATGAAGCAGGATCAGCCCCGTCCGACGCCCCGCGTGGGCATCATGGACATCGAGGCCTATGTGCCGGGAAAAAGCAGCGCGCCGGCCGGCGTGACGAAAGTCTACAAGCTGTCGTCGAACGAAAATCCCCTGGGGCCTTCGCCGAAGGCGATCGAGGCCGCGCGCGAGGTGGCGGCGAAGCTCGACGTCTATCCCGACGGCACCGCGCGGCGGCTGCGCGAGGCGATCGGCGAGGTGCATGGGCTGAACCCTGCGAACATCATCTGCTCCAACGGCTCGGACGAGATCCTGGGGCTTCTGGCGCAGACCTATCTCGCGCCGGGCGACGAGGCCGTGTTCACCGAACACGCCTTCATGGTCTACAAGATCTACATCCAGGCGACGGGCGCCAAGCCGGTGGCGGTGAAGGAAACCGACGAGCGCGCCGATGTCGACGCGATCCTCGCCGCGGTTACGCCCAAGACGCGTATCGTGTTCCTTGCCAATCCGAACAATCCGACCGGCACCTACCTGCCGTTCAGCGAGGTGCGGCGGCTGCATGCCGGCCTGCCGAAGAACGTGCTTCTGGTGCTTGATGCGGCTTACGCCGAATATGTGCGGCGCAACGACTATGAAGCCGGCATCGAGCTTGCCGGCAGCGCCGAGAACGTGGTGATGACACGCACCTTCTCCAAGCTCGGCCTCGGCGGGGCGCGCGTGGGCTGGATGTACGGGCCGGCGCATATCGTCGATGCCATCAACCGTATTCGCGGCCCCTTCAACGTCAACGCCACCGCGATCGAGGCTGGCATCGCCTCCATCCGCGACCGCGCCCATATTGAGCGCAGCGTGACGCATAACGAGAAATGGCTGACATGGCTCAGCGCGGAGCTGACCGGGCTCGGCCTGCGCGTCACGCCCAGCGTCGGCAATTTCGTGCTGATCCATTTTCCCGACGACAAGGAACATTCGGCGGCGGCCGCGGACGATTACCTGAGCGCGCGCGGCTATATCCTGCGCCGCGTCACCGGCTACGGCTTTCCCAACGCGCTGCGCATGAGCGTCGGCACCGAGGAAGCCAACCGCGGCGTCATTGACGCGCTGAAGACCTTCCTGAAAAGCTAGACACCATGGCATCACCGATGTTCGAGAAAATAGCGCTGGTCGGCATCGGCCTGATCGGCTCGTCGCTCGCCCGCGTCATCCGCCGTGAAGGCCTGGCGCGTCATATCGCCATCGCGACGCGCAGCGCATCGACGCTGAAGCGCGCCGAGGAGTTGGGCCTTGGCGATTCCTACACGACGGAGGCAAAAGAAGCGGTGGGCGATGCCGATCTCATCATCGTCTCGGTCCCGGTCGGCTCGTCCGGCGAGGTCGCGGCCGAGATCGCGCCGGCGCTGAAGAAGGGCGCCATCCTCACCGATGTCGGCTCGACCAAGGCTTCCGTCATCGCGCAGATCGAGCCGCACGTGCCGGAAGGCGTGCACTTCATTCCCGGTCATCCGCTGGCCGGCACCGAAAAGTCCGGACCCGATGCGGGCTTTGCCGATCTCTTCGAGAACCGCTGGTGCATCTTCACGCCGCTGCCGGGCACCGATCCCGCCGCGCTCGAGACGCTCTCGGAATTCTGGCGGCGCTGCGGCTCCAACATCGATACGATGGACCCGCAGCATCACGACATGACCTTGGCGATCGTGTCGCACCTGCCGCATATCATCGCCTACAACATCGTCGGCACGGCGGACGATCTGGAAGCGGTGACCAAGAGCGAGGTCATCAAATATTCCGCCTCCGGTTTCCGCGATTTCACCCGCCTTGCTGCCTCCGATCCGACGATGTGGCGGGACGTGTGCCTGCACAACAAGGACGCGATCCTGGAGATGCTGGCGCGGTTCTCGGAAGATCTGGCCTCGCTGCAGCGGGCGATCCGCTGGGGCGACGGCGAGAAGCTGTTCGATCTCTTCACCCGCACGCGCGCCATCCGCCGCTCGATCATCGAGGCCGGCCAGGATATCGATGTGCCGGATTTTGGCCGGCAGGCGGTCGAGCATCCCAAAGGGAACTGATATTCAGGTGAGGCCGGCCTGCGAATGCCGGCTTCCTGCGCTTCCGGTGCTCACGTATTAAAGTACGCTCCGCTCCGGTTCTCGGAAGCCACCATTCTCGACTCGGCCTGACCTGATCTCAGCTCCCTTTGCCTCTTCGGACTGGCGGCCAGTGCGCCGCCATCATGGCGAGCGTCTCGGCTCTGTCCGGCGCGCCCAGCCTGCCGCCGAAGCGCAGGCATTTGAGCGCGGCTGCGGCGCTGGCGAAGCGCAGGGCCTCTTCCATCGGCATGGCCTCGGCGAGGCCGACGGCAAAGGCGCCGTGGAAAACGTCGCCGGCGGCGAGCGTATCCACCGCCTTGACCTTCGGTGCCTCGACATGGCGTACGCGTCCGGTCGCCCGGTCGTGCCACCAGGTTCCAGCGGCGCCGCCGGTCACCGCGACAAAGGCATCGGTGCGCGAGGCGAGGTCGGCGCAAGCGCTTTCCGGGTCGAGCGCATGGCCGCAGACGATGCGCGCCGCAGGCTCGGACGCGACGATATGCGAGGCCGACGGCAGAAGCTGCTCCAGCACCTCGACGGGTGCTGTATCGGCATCCAGGATCGCCGGACGGCCGATCGATCGGGCAGCGCTCAGAGCGAGCGCCGCGGCGCCCGGCCAGCGGACATCGACCAGAACGGCGTCGAAGCCGGAGAGGTCGGCGAGCGGCAGCGTTTCAGGATCGGCCTGCGCCTTCTTGTCGTAGAAGGGGACGATGATGCGCTCGCCATACGCATCGACCACGATCGCGGCCAGCGCCGAACGCGCGCCGGGAACCCGGCGGATAAGGCTGCAGTCGATGCCTTCGGCCTTGATGTCGGCGATCAGCTGGTCGCCGACCGGATCGTCCCCCGCGCTTGCCCATAGCGAGACCTCGGCGCCGAGGCGATGCGCGGCGCAGGCGGCGCTCGTCGCCATGCCGGAAGCGATCTGGACGCCGTCGCTGGCGATGAACTTGCCCTGGTGCGCGGGCAGCGTCTCGACTCGGAGAATGGTGTCGAGGGTGAAGGCTCCGACGCTGAGCAGTCTGACCGGCTTCGCCATCGTCGTGTTACTCGAGCGGCTTGATCTTGCCGAGCGGAATGAAGCCGAGCGAAGCCTTACCCTTGACGATCTTCAGCGGCATCGACGGTTCCTTCCCGAGCATGGCCAGGGCGGCAAAACCCTGCTCGATTTCGCTTTTATGCTCGGGAACGGCCCCGGCGAGGATGGCCGCCACCGCTTTCGGGTCCTTGAGCTTGATCATCAGGTCCCCGTCGACCAGCCCTTCCGCATCGACGGAGACCGGTCCGGATACGGTGATGCGCGCGGTTCCCGACGACAGGTCGAGTTTGGTAATGTCGATCGACTGGCCGCGCAGGCTTTTCGGCGGGGCCGAGATCAACGCCACGCCGTTCTTCAGCGTCACGTCGCCGGTGCCGTCCAGCGCCGGCAGCACGCGTCCCTCGATAGCGTCCGCATTGATCTCCAGATCGCCGAAGCTGCCGACATAGTTGATGTCCTGGCCGGCCGGCTGCAATTGCCCGGCCGCCTTGCCGGCGCTAAACAGCTGCATCGGATCCGTGTCGTCCTGGGGGTCGGTCTGACCGTTCAGGCCCTCAGCCTGCAGCGAGACACTGCGCGGCAGCGGCCACCACACTTTGACCTTGGCCTGCAACTGGTCCCAGTCGATCCAGAGCGGCGGCATGCCGGGCGCGATCGTGCGCAGCGGCCCGCGCAGATCGGCGACCGGCGACAAGGGGCCGGTGATCGCGGCGACGGCGTTGAAGCTCCCGGTAGACGCAGCGACTTTCCGGGCGTCGTCCTCATAGGCGATGTTGTCGCAGGAGACCGTGAAGCTCATCGGAAAACCGCTGACGGTGAGGTTGGCGCAGCCGGCGGCGATCCCCTTGCTGCCCAGCCGCGCCACCGCCTGGTCGGCTTCGGTCTTGAGCCTTTCGGCGAGATAGAACCAGCCGCCGCTGTAGAAGGCGAATAGCACGGCGATGAACGCCGCGAGCCAAAGCAGCCGGCGGCGGGGTTTGGGCGATCGCTCGTCACTTGACGTCATGCTGCGGCTCTCGTTAACCCCGGCGTGCAGGCGTTTGCTTCACGCAAACAAGCGGGGGACAGAAGAAGCACTCTCCGGTGCGGTGTCGTTCACTCGAATGCGATCAGGCTTGGCGATATGGGCGATTTTTGGGTTTTTGGCTATGGCTCGCTGATCTGGCGGCCCGGATTCGCCCATGTCGAGACGCGCCGCGCCCGGCTTTACGGCTACCGCCGCTCGCTTTGCGTCTATTCCTTCGTGCATCGCGGCACGCGCGCACGGCCGGGTCTGGTGCTCGGCCTCGACCGGGGCGGCTCCTGCATCGGCCTCGCCTACCGCGTCCCCGGCAATCTGCGCGACGAGGTGCTTTCCTACCTGCGCGAGCGAGAGCTGGTGACCAGCGTCTATCTCGAACGCATGCTCGATGTCCGACTGGGCAGGGACGGGAAAGGAGAGGGCGTTTCGGTCGAGGCGGTCGCCTACATCGTCGACCGGCGGCATGAACAATATGCTGGCGCGCTCGATGCCGATCACGCGGCAAGGATCGTTCGCGGCGCCGTCGGCCAGTCGGGCCGGAATGAGGATTATGTGCTGAGCACGCTCGAGCATCTCGAGGCGCTCGGCATCCGCGATCACTGGCTGGAAGAGGTGGGCCGTCAGGTCTCGTCTTCGTGAAGTGCTGGTCCGATCAAAAAGCAAACCATGCCTTTGACCTCGGCCGGCCACGACCTAGCTTAGCGGCATCCCATCCCTGGGCGTCAGGCCCGTTCCAGCATCACGGAGATCAGTCTTGCAGAAACGCCGTCTCGGTCGCACCGACCTTTTAATCGCGCCGCTGGTCCTGGGCGGCAACGTCTTCGGCTGGACCGCCGACGAGAAGACCTCCTTCGATCTACTTGACCGGTTCGCCGGAGCCTGCCTGAACGCCATCGATACGGCCGATGCCTATTCGCGCTGGGTTCCCGGCAACAAGGGCGGCGAGTCGGAAACCATCATCGGCAATTGGATGAAGAGCCGCGGCAACCGCGACAAGGTGGTCATCATCACCAAGGTCGGCTCGGATATGGGCCAGGGCAAGCGCGACCTCTCCGCCGCTTATATCGAAAAGGCGGTCGAGGCATCGCTCAAACGGCTGCAGGTCGATGTCATCGACCTCTATCTGTCGCACTGGCCGGACCCGGCCACGCCTTACGAGGAAACGCTCGGCGCCTATCAGCGCCTGCTCGAAAAAGGCAAGATCCGCTATCCGGGCTGCTCCAATCTCGATGCCGGCCAGTTGCGCGCGGCGCTCGACGTGGCCGGCCTGCGCAGCCTGCCGCGTTACGAGGTCCTGCAGCCTGAATACAATTTGTACGATCGCTCATCGCTCGACGGACCGCTGCTCGATCTCTGCAAGGCTGAGGATATCGGCGTCATCACCTATTTCAGCCTGGCCAAGGGATTTTTGAGCGGGAAATACCGCAGCAAGCCCGATCTCGGGCAAAGCGCGCGCGGCGAGGGCGTGGCCGGCTACCTCAACGAGCGCGGCATGCGCATCCTGTCCGCGCTCGATGCAGTGGCCGAACGCCATTCGGCCAAGCAGGCGGAAGTGGCGCTGGCCTGGATCATCGCGCGTCCAGGCATCACCGCGCCGATCGCCAGCGCCACGACGCCGGCCCAGATGGACAGCCTGATCCGCGCCGCATCGCTCAAGCTTTCGGCCGACGATGTCGCGGCGCTCGACCGGGCCAGCTCGTAATCTCAACACGCCTTGGCGCAGTCGATACTCGCACGATCATCCAAGACGGCCATGACGGTCCCTCCTAAATCCTGCGCATCGCGGCAGGAGGAGGTTCGGCATGGCTGGTGGTGTTCTGGGCGATCCACAATCCTGGCAGCAAGTGCTGGCGCTTGTCTTGGCCGCGACGGTCGTCATGGGCAGTCCGGGACCGGCGACGATCAGCGTCACCGCCGTCGGCGCGGCTTTCGGTCTGAGTCCTTCCCTGAGTTACACCGCGGGCGTCGTGCTCGGCACGATCGCCGTGCTTCTGGCTGTGGCGGCCGGGATTTTCGGCATGTTGACCTCGGTACCGGGAGTGGCGCCGGTGCTGGCGATCCTTTCGGCCGCCTACATCCTCTATCTCGCCTTCAAGATAGCGACGGCGCCGCCATTGGCCGAGCGCGGCAGCACGGCGACAAAACCCGATTTTCTCGGCGGCTTCGCGCTCGCCGCCGCCAACCCGAAGGCCTATGTGGCGATTGGCGCCGTGTACGCCGGCGCGGCGTCTCAGCCCGATCCGCTCGGCATTTTCACCAGGCTGCTGGTGCTTGCCGCGATGATTGTCGCCATCCACGTCGTGTGGCTGCTCGCAGGAACGGCCTTCGCACGGTTCCTGCGCCATCCGCTGGCGTCGCGGGTCATCAACCTGGTGTTTGCCGCGACGCTGGTGCTGACGACCTTGCTGGCGGTGCTGCGGTAGCGGATCAGGTCCTGGCCGTTACGCCGAGTTCCGCTAGGCGCTTGACCGCCGTCGGCGGCATGGGCGGCGGGTTCGGCGCCTGCGCGGCCTCGACAAGCATCTGGTCGCAGGCGGCTTCCGTCTCGCCGATCAGCCGCTGCATGAATTCCTCCTTGCCGAGCCCTGGTGGAATCGGCGGCAGGAAGCGGGCCTTGATGGTGCCCGGATAGCGCAGGAACTTGCGGCGCGGCCAATAGAGGCCGGCGACATGGGCGACCGGCACCACGGGCACGCCCAGCTGCGTGTAGATCTCGACGATGCCGTATTTGTAGGACGGCTCGGCGCCCGGCGCGCGGCGCGTGCCTTCGGGATAGATGATCAGTTGGCGCGGGTTGCGGTCCATCTCCTGTCTGGTCGCGACGACGACCGCTTTCAGCGCTTTCGAACGGCTGCCGCGGTCGACCGGGATCATGCGCATCTTCATGATGTACCAGCCGAAGAAAGGGATCCAGGTCAGCTCGCGTTTCAGGATGTAGAGCGCGTCGTCGAGATAGGGGAAGAAGGCGATCGCATCCCAGAAGGACTGGTGCTTCGGCGCCAGGATGAAGGACCCTTCGGGCAGGTTCTCGACACCGGTGATCTCGCTCTTCGTCGCGGCGATCTTGTCATAGAGCCACATTGAGGTCCGCGACCAGAATTTCGGCACGAACCAGGCACGGTGGCGCGGCGCCAGGAAATAGAAAGGGGTCCAGAAGATCATCTGGACGATCAGGCTGAGATAGAAGACGAGGTTGAACGCCAGCGAGCGGATGATGAGCATGCAAGGGGCCCGTGAGGAAGTGTGCGTTGGTTACACCAAGCGGCGGCAAAAAGGAAACGCCGCCACGGTCGAAATGCCGGCCACTCTTGGTTTGCCGCAATTCCGGACGGAAAACCGCGATGCACTTTTCCTGGAATTGCTTACAATGACCGCGCCAGCCGCTCCTTGAGGCGCGGCGCTGCAAAATCGAGGAAGGCGCGCAATTTCACCGGCAGCCGGCCCTGGCCGGCATGGACGAGGCTTACCGGCCAGGGCGGCGACTCGAATGGCTCCAGCACCACCCGCAGCGTGCCGGCGCGCACGCCGGCGTCCGCCTGGTAGGAGAGCACTTTCGTCAGGCCAAGCCCGGCGATGGCGGCATCGATCGCCGCTTCGGCGGTGTTGACTTGCAGGCGCGAGCGGACCGGGATCGTGGTTTCCGTCTTGCCCGCTCCGAAACTCCATGTCGCGGGAGAGGCAAGGCCCTCGAAGGTGACGCAGCTGTGACCCGCAAGCTCAGATGGTTTCTCCGGCGTGCCCTGCGAGGCAAGGTAAGCCGGGCTTGCGCAGACGATGCGGCGGATCGAGCCGACGCGGATCGCGACCATGGCCGAATCCGGCAGCTCGCCGATGCGCAGGGCCAAATCGATATGCTCCTCGACCAGTTGGGTGATCCGGTCCGACAAGGTCAGGCGGACGTCCACCTGCGGATAGATGGCGAGAAAGTCGGTGATCACGGGCAGCACATGCAGGCGGCCGAAGACGACCGGTGCCGTGATGACCAGCTCGCCTGTCGGGCTCGAATATTCGCCCGCAGCGGTACGCTCGGCCTCATTCACCTCATCGAGAATGCGGCGGCAGGCGGCGAGGTAGGATTGGCCGGCATCCGTCAGCACCAGGCGCCGCGTCGAGCGGTTGAGCAGACGCGTCTTCAAATGCTTCTCCAGGTCGGAGAGCTTGCGGCTCACCGTCGCCAACGGCACGCCGGCACGCCTGGCAGCGGCGGAAAGGCTGCCGGCCTCCACCGTAGCGACGAACAGGGACATGGCGTCGAGGCGATCCATTATTCTTCCGAAATCTGGAAGGGTGAATTGCAAATATGCTCTCTACATCCGATTTTCGGAAGAGGGTAATGACATGCCATCCTGTCCGAGGAGCGCCGGCATGAACGAATTCACCAGCGACGTCGCCTTCACACCGACCGTCAAGGCGATCCAGTCGCGCAAGGGATCGCGCGATTCCTATGCGCGCGTCGAGCAGCGCGGCGGCTGGCGGGCCACGATCACGCCGGAC
This sequence comes from Mesorhizobium sp. M2A.F.Ca.ET.046.03.2.1, assembly GCF_003952425.1. Classification (NCBI taxonomy): domain Bacteria; kingdom Pseudomonadati; phylum Pseudomonadota; class Alphaproteobacteria; order Hyphomicrobiales; family Phyllobacteriaceae; genus Mesorhizobium; species Mesorhizobium sp. M2A.F.Ca.ET.046.03.2.1. The sequence continues at coordinate 4,284,294 of NZ_CP034449.1, forward strand.
CTTGCCGCCTTCATCGAAGCGCAGTCCAGCGTGTTCCTTGCGACGGCCAATGCCGAAGGCCAGCCTTACATCCAGCATCGTGGCGGGCCGGCCGGCTTCCTCAAGGTGCTGGACGAGCACACGATCGGCTTCGCGGATTTCTCCGGCAACCGCCAGTTCATCACCCAGGGCAACCTGCAGGACAACGACCAGGCCTTCCTGTTCCTGATCGACTATATGCTCAGGCAGCGCATCAAGGTCTGGGGCAGGGCGCGGGTCGTCGAAAACGACCCGGAGCTGACGGCGAAGCTGATGCCGGCGGACTACAAGGCAAAGCCGGAGCAGGCGATCCTGTTCACGGTCACGGCGTGGGATGCCAATTGTCCGCAGCACATACCGCAGCGTTTCGAGGCGGCGGATGTCGCGGCGGCGCTCGCCGAGCGCGATCGGCGCATCGCCGGCCTGGAGCAGGAGATTGCCCGCTTGCGAGATAATTTGGAGGCTAAGGTCTAGTTCTTCACCGCGGTCGATGCTTGGGCAAGCGTCATGCCCTCGGGCGTCGTGCGAAGCGGCAGGAAGCCGCGCGCCAGCGAGAGCACATATTTGCTGTATTCGGTCAGCAGCACGCGCAGCGCTTCCGGCTTGGTCAGCCAGCCGCCATTGCCGAGATTGGTGTTGACCACCGGATAGGGCTCAAGGCGCGCGCCATGCAGCAGCCGGCCCATCTCGAGCAGGCTGCGCGGCATGTGGTAATTGTTGGTGACGATGATGATGCTGCCATAGGCGTGGTTTTCCACCCATTTGGCGCTTTCTTCGGCGTTGCCGATGGTGTCGAGCGCGGCACGGTCGATGTCGACACAGCAAGAGAAGAGCCGCTTGTCACCACCCATCGCCGCCTGCAACTGGCGTTTGGTGGCCGACGGATGGACGCCGCTGATCAGCAGCCGTTCCCCTTTGCCGGACGCCAGCAGGTCCATGGCGGCGTCGAGCCGCGACTGCCCGCCGGTGAGCACGATTATGGCATCCGCCCTGGCCGGATCGAGCGGGGTCGTCATATGGCTGACCTTGTCGGCGAACCAGCCGAAGCCGCCGGCAAAAAGCACCAGCGCGGCGAGAGCGACGAAACCGCAGACGCGCAGGGCGAGCCGCAGACGACCAAACTCGGCGGGGGCGGCGGCGCGCGCACGCACTGCCGGCATCCGTCCAGCCGTCTCGATCTGCTCCCGCGCTTCCATCATCCCCAGGTTAATCCTGAAAGCTTCTAATGGTTAACTCCGAAATGCGGCCTTTGATAGGTGAGGCGGCGCACTTTGCGTTACGGCATCTGCCCAAGCCGTGATCGTTGCCTTGTTTGTATGCAACGCCTTCCACGGGCTTTCGGCTGGAGCTCATGGATCAGCCCGCGTCCGGCTGGCGAACGTCGATGTCGCTGAGATAGGCGACGACGGTCGCGTGCGAGGTGGCCGCGGTCAGCGCGCCGATCACAAGCACCATCAGGCCGACGCCGAAATAGCCGGCGGAGCCAATGGCGAAATTGCCGAATAAGGCGGTCGCCTGGTCGGCCTCGGGCGTCGCCATGTTGCGCGACGACCACCAGGAAAAGACGATGAAGACGACGATCGCGAGCGCTCCGCCGGCTGCCGCGCCCTTCATGCCGGTGACCAGGAAATGCCAGCGGAATTCGCGCGCGATGAAACGCGCCTCGGCGCCGACGAAATGCAGCACCTCGATGATATGGCCGTTACCGGCCATGGCGCCGCGCGTGGCGAACACCACCGTCAGCACCGTCGCCGAGAGCATCAGCGCCAGAACGGCGATGCCGATCGTCACCGTGGTGTGCGCCATGGCGACGAGGCGGTCCACCCAGGTGCGGTGGTCGTCGAGCGCGGCGGTCGGGATCTTGGGCGTGATGGCGGCGCGCATGGCGGCAAAGTCAGGCGGGCTGGCCTCGTCGATGGTGACGATAATGAGGCGCGGCACCGGCAACTCGTCGATGTTGAGGCCGCTGCCCAGCCATGGTTCCAAAAGGCGCGCCGTCGCGTCGCGGTCGATGATCTTGGTGCCCTTCACACCGGGGAACTCGCTGGCGATCTGCGAGGCCTGCGCAAGCGCCGCCTCCATGTCGAGGCCGTCGGCCGGCTTGATCTGGATCGTCGCCTCGCGCGAGATCTGGTTCTCCCAGACCGAGGCGGTGTCGCGCACCAGCGTCACCGCGCCGAAGGTGAGACAGGACAGGAAGGTCATGATGGCGATGACCAGCACCAGCGCCCGCCCGGCGATGTTCTGCGCCGGCACGATCGGCGCCGTCTTGCGCTGGACGCGCCGGACCGTCACCGGCGCCTCGGCTTCATCCTGGAGGTGATCGGCCGGAAAGTCAGTCATAGACGTCCAACCTTCCACCGGCCAGAATCATACGACGCGCATCGACCTGCTCCATCAGGCCGAGGTCGTGGGTGGCGATGACGACTGCGGTGCCCAGCCGGTTGAGCTCGATGAAGAGTCTCAGCAGCCGGCGCGCCAGCGGCGGATCGACATTGCCGGTGGGCTCGTCGGCCAAAAGGATCTCCGGCTGCTCGATCAGCGCGCGCGCGATCGCGGCGCGCTGCTTCTCGCCGCCCGACAGCACCGGCGGCAGCACATGCATGCGGTCGCCAAGGCCGACCCATTTCAGTAGCTCGGTGACGTCGGTGCGGTAGCTCGCCTCCTCGCGCCCGCGCACGCGCAAGGGCAGCGCGACATTCTCGTAGGTCGTCATATGGTCGAGCAGGCGGAAATCCTGGAACACCACGCCGATGCGGCGGCGCAGCAGCGGCAATTCGCTGCGCGAGATGCGCGAACGGTCCTTGCCGAAGATGGTGATCAGGCCGCGCGTCGGCTTCAGCGACATGAACAAAAGGCGCAGCAACGTCGTCTTGCCGGCGCCCGAGGGGCCGCTCAGGAACTGAAAGGAGCGCTCCGGAATGTGCAGGGAGATGTCGCGGAGGATCTCCGGACCCATGCCATAGCGGAGGCCGACATTTTCGAAGCGGATCACGTTCGGCGACCTGAAACTTTCGGCGGCGACGCGCCACGATCTACATTAACAGACCATCGGCCGGCATGGTTAACCGGCGGTTAATTTTTCTACGATCGGTACTCGTCAAGGCCATTCCGGTGGGGAAGCGTTAACCAATTCCGTTTACGCAAAAGAAACGAAGACTGCACTGGTGCCGTAATGGCTGAGAATAGAACCGCGCGCCCCGTTTCCGGCGAAATCATGACCGGCCCGGCAACACATGCCGCGCCGGAGCGCGCCATGTCCAATGCGGCCGACATCGTCGATGCCGACTATGTGGTGCTGCCGCGTTTTGCCGCGCATCCGGAGCGGTCGCCGCCCCAGCCGCAGATCCCGCCGCCGCCGCCGATCGAAGGCATGGGCATGCTGCGCAAGCCGGATGCCGCGCCGTCGCGGCCGTCGCGGGGCGGCCCGATGTTCTGGATCGCCGGAGTCGGCATAGCACTCTCCTCCTTCTGGGTGTCGGGCGGTCATGCGCTGGTCCGGCACAGTCCGTTCTGGGTGACCGCTGGGCCGGCGAGCGCACTCACCATTTCCGGCGTGACGTCGCGCATCGATGCGTCGGGCCTGAAACCGGTGTTGTTCGTCGATGGCGAGGCAGCCAATGACGGTTTGACATCGCAAGCATTGCCGCCGCTCGAAATCCGCGTCACCGACAACGACCGCAATATCATCCGCTACAGGCTGGGGACATCCAATCGCGCACTGGCACCCGGCGAAAGATTCGGCTTTTCCAGCCGCCTCGATGTGCCTAGAAACGGCGTCAGGACTGTCGCAGTAATCTTCGCCGGCTAGGTATGCCGATATTCAGGTGAGGCCGGCCTGCGAACGACGGCTTCCTGCGCTTCCGGTGCTCACGCACTTCAGGTACGCTCCGCTCCGGTTCTCGGAAGCCATCGTTCTCGGCTCGGCCTGACCTGAATCTCGATACACCTAGCACCTGGCATCCCAGGTGATTCTGAAGGACGAAAGAATGCCAGTTGTGCGCGGCAAGGACATCGAGGTGCTGTTTTCGGCGTCGGCAATCGCGCGCCGCAATCTCGAGCTCGCCAAGGAAATCGCCGGGCGCGACTACCATGACCTGCTGGTGATATCGATTCTCAAGGGCTCGTTCGTCTTCGCGGCCGATCTCATCCGCGCCATGCATGATGTCGGCCTGTCGCCGGAAGTCGAGTTCATCTTCATCTCGAGCTACGGCGCCGGCACCACGAGCGGCGAGGTCAGGGTGCTGCGCGACATCGACAACGAGGTCGCCGGCCGCGACGTGCTGTTGATCGACGACATACTGGAATCCGGCAAGACGCTTTCCTACACCCGCGATCTGATGCTGGCGCGCGGCGCCAGGAGCTGCGCCATCGCGGTGCTGCTCGACAAGCGCATGCGCCGTCAGACCGCGCTCAACGCCGATTATGTCGGCTTCGACTGCCCGGACTATTTCGTGGTCGGCTATGGCATGGACGTCGCCCACGCGTTTCGCGAACTGCCGTTTGTCGGGGTGGTGAAGGGCGACGCCTGAAGAGCCCCCGTTTCGCCCCGAAAAGCCGCTGATCGTTAGAATTTTCAGAAAACGTCAACGTTTCGCCGGCATCTATCTCGGCATGGCAAAGCTTCTGATCGTCGAGGACGATGAGTCCGTCCGCACCCTCGCCGCCCGCGCTCTGGAGCGCGACGGCCATGATGTCACCGTCGCCACCGATGGGTCGCAAGGGCTGGACGCGATCCGGCAGGCCCGCGGCGGCTACGATCTGGTGGTGTCCGACATCCGTATGCCGGAGATGGACGGCATCGAGATGGCGACTGCCGCCGCAAGAGAGTTCCCGACGCTGCGGATCATGCTGATGACCGGCTATGCCGACCAGCGCGAGCGCGCCGAGGAGCTCAACGGCATCATCCTCGACGTCGTGCAGAAGCCGTTCACGCTTGCCGAGATCCGCGCCCGCGTCGGCAAGGCGTTAAGCTGCTTCGCTTGAGACCGCACCGGCCGCGGGTGCTGCGCTTCGCCGGCGCTCGCCGGTGAGCGCAAGCAGGCCGGCGCCGATGATCAGCGCCGCGCCGAGCACGGTCGTCTCGCGCGGCACTTCGGCGAAGAACAGGAAACCCCACAGCGGCGACCACAGGATGCCGGTGTATTCGAAGGTGGCGACGCGGTTTGCCGGCGCCATTCGGTAGGCTTGCGACAGCAGGATCATGCCGGCGGAAGCGACGAAGCCGCAGGCGGCCATCTTCAGGAAATCCGGCATCGTCGGCCACACCCACGGCCGCACCAGGAATTCGACGCTCGGATGCGCCGCATGGGTGATGCCGGCGAGATGGAAGACGGTCGCGACCGCGACGGCGCCGCTGAGATAAGCGCCGTTCTGGTAGAAGGCCATCACCGTCGATGATTCGGTGTCGCCGATGCGGCGCGCCATCAACTGCGAAAAGCCGTATAGGAAGGCCGAGCCCAGCGACAGCAGCGCCGCCCAGTCGAACACGCCGGCGCCCGGGCGCACCATCACCAGCACGCCGACAAGGCCGATCAGCACCGTCGCCAGCGTCTTCCAGGAGACGCGCTCGCCGAGATAAGGTCCGGCCATCGCCATGATGAACAGCGGCGCCATGAAATAGAGCGCCACCGCGTCTGCCAGGGGCAAGGCCGCGATCGCGAGATAATAGACCGTATAGGACGAGAACTGGATGAAGGCGCGCAGCGTCAGCAGGCCGAAGCGCTTGGACAGCACCGCCTTCAGGCCGACATCGGCCTGGACGATGACGATCAGGATCGGCAGCGCGACGATGGCGCGGATCGCCATCACCTCGGTCACCGGATAGCCGCCCGACACCGCCTTCACCAGCGGATCCTGCAGCGAAAAGACCAGCACGCCGAGGCAGAGGCTCAGAATGCCAAGCACCAACCGGTTCCGCATCAGTCTCGGCCCCCCGCGAGCCGCATCGATATTCATTTCACGCAATTCCGGACGGAAAACCGCAAGCACTTTTCCTGGAATTGCTCCTAGAGCAGGATGACGCTTCGTTGAACCGTCATCCTGCTCCAACTCTTGTTGTTTGAGCATGATCTCGCCCGAAAACCGGTTCCCACTTTTCGCTGACGCGGTCCTTCGGTTCGGGATCATGCTCTTAAAAAGAACCCGCTACCGTTTCGCGCAGCGGGTACGAGTGAGGACTCTTCGATTGGTCCGCGGCCGACTCGCGACCGCCTATCCAATGGGTATGGGAACTATCCTGCGGCGTTTGACATGTTGCAAACGAATTGGGATGATGCCAGCAATCAGATTTGCTTATGGCGGTTTTCGATGAGACCAGTCCTCGACAGCGACCTCCTGCGCACCTTCGTGGCGGTGGCCGAAACCGGCAATTTCACGCGCGCGGCGGAGAAAGCCGGGCGCACGCAATCGGCCGTGTCCATGCAGATGAAGAAGCTGGAGGACATGGTCGGCGACAATCTGTTCGAGCGCGGCTCGCGCGGCGTGGCGCTGACGCGCCGCGGCGGCGAGTTGATCGCCAATGCGCGCCGGATCGTCTCGCTGCTCGACGAAACGGCTGCCTCGCTGGTGGCGCCGCCGCTTGGCGGGCTGGTGCGCATCGGCATCCCGGCCGAATATGGCCGCTCGATCCTGTCGCGGGCGCTGGGCGAATTCGCCAAGCGCCATCCGCGCGTCGAGGTCACGGTGCGCTACGCGCATTCGGATTCGCAGGTGAGGGCGCTCGCGGCCGGCGAGCTCGATCTCGCCGTGGTGTTCGAATGGGAGGGCTCTTCCGGCGGCGAGGTGCTGATGCACGACCCGACGGTCTGGGTGACTTCGACGCTGCACCGCATGCATGAGGACCGGCCGGTGCCGATCGCGCTCTACAGCCGCAACGGCTGGTGCCGCGACTTCGCCATCAAGTCGCTGCAGCAGCGCGGCCTCGATTACCGCGTCGCCTATACCAGCGACACCAATGGCGGCCTGACGCTCGCGGTGACTTCCGGCCTGGCGATCGCGCCGATTTCGCGCAGCAACATCCCGCCCGATTGCCGGGAATTGACGGCCGCCGACGGCTTCGGCGACATCGATTCGTCAAACGTCGTCCTGCATCGCAATCCGCTCGCGACCGGCGAGGCGATCGACGGCATGGAAAACGCGATCCGCGACGCCTTCATGCTGACAAGGCAGGTCGCGCCTGCGGCATAGATACCGACGCACAGCGATCCTTCGCGCCCCCCTCTGTCCTACCGGACATCTCCCCCACAAGGGGGGAGATTGCCAGTTCCCGCGACCGCGCTTTTCCTGCGGTGTTGGTGATTGCGGCGCTGGCAATTGGCGAAAGCGGTGACGACATCCGATCTCCCCCCAAGTGGGGGAGATGTCCGGCAGGACAGAGGGGGGCGCTGTCCCGCCAGCATCCCAAAAGTGGGCAAGGGCCGTCACATCCAGTCTAACAGCTGTGAGGCAGAAGCTACTTCAGCTCCAGCAGCCGTTCGAGATAGCTGCGCTCGATGTCGGGGCTGAGCGCATTGCCGAGCCGCTTGCGGATCGCGTCGAGGATCTGGCGGGCGCGCTGGACGTCGATCTCGTCGGGAACCTTGACCGAAGTGCCGTCATCGGGGCCATTGGTGGCGCGCGGCCGTCCCAGCGGGTCACGGTCGGCATTCTGCTCGCGACCGCCCTGCTCGCTGCCTCCCTGGTCCCCCTGCATGGCCTGCATCTGCTTCATCATGTCCTTGGCGCCGCGGCGCAGCGCTTCCAACGCGCGACCCTGGTGGCCGACGGCCTGGTCGCCGTCGCCCTGGCCGAGCGATTGCTCGGCATTGCCCATCGACTTTCCGGCTTCGCCAAAACCCTCATTGGGCTCCATGCCCATGCCTTCGAGCCCTTTCTTCAGCTGATTGAGCTCGCTCTGCAGCTGGCCCTGGCCTTCCTGCAACTGCTTCAATGCATCGGCGAAATCCTTCGGCGACATTTTCGGCCGTGCCAGCGGATCGCGGTCTTGGCCGGGACCCGGCCGCTGCTGGTCATTGGGCTGGCCCTGCTCGCCATCCTCGCCAAGCTGCTGCTGCTCGCCGCCTTCGCCACGCTGACCGCGCTGCATCTGGTCCAGGCGGAAGGTGTCGTTCATCATCTCCTGCTGGCGACGCATGATGTCGCCGAGCTTGTCCATCTGCTGACGCAGCTCGCTGTCCTGCTCGCCGCCCTGCTGCTGGCGGCCGGCCTGCAGGTTGTTCATCATGTCCTGCAGCTCGGAGAGAAGCTGCTGCGCCTTGTCGCGATCGCCGGATTTGGCCAGGTTTTCGATCTGATCCATCATGCGGTCGATGTCGCTCTGGCGCAGCTCGCGGCCGTTCTGCTGCATCTGCGGCGCGTTCGGGTTCTGCTGCGCGCGCTGGGCGAATTCCTGCAGGAACTGGTTCATCGCCTCGCGCAGTTCCTTCATCGCCTTCTCGATCTCCTGATCGCTGGCGCCATTCTTGATGGCGTCCTGCAAGGCCTGCTGCGCCTGGCGCAGCCGCCGCTCGGCGGCCGAGAGATTGCCCTCCTCGATGCCGAGCGCGAGCTCCCAGAGATAGGAGACGACGTTGCGCAGCTGGTCGTCGCTCTCGGAGAGCTTCAGACGGCTCCTTGCGCTCACGATGGCGAGATAGTTCGACATGTTGTCGAACGTGTCCTCGGGCCGCAGCGTGATCGCGTCCATCAGGTCGAGAACGCGCGGCTTGGCGTTGGTATCCAGCGCCAACAGCCGGCGCTGCTCGATCACCGCGCGGGCCAGCGGGTTGGCGAAGGGCCGCTCCGGCATCATGAGCGTCTTGGTTTCGCTGGTCGCGGTGTGGCCGGCATCGTCGGTGACGCTCAGCGTCAGCTTGATGCCGCTGCCGGCCCAGACATGCTCGGTCAGGTCCTTGGTCGTCTTGGCCGCATTCGTCTTGCCGCCGCGGCGCGGCAGGGTCAGCGGCAGGTCCGGCGGGCCGTAGAGCGGATGCGCATTGGCGGCCGGCGGATCCGACAGCTCGAAAACGGCCTTGGCCGAGGCTGCGCCGTAATCGTCATCGATCTCGTAGTTCAGCTCCATGGAGCCGTTGACGGCGCGCTTCGGCTCGCCGACGAAGCGGATCGCCGGCGGCTTGTCGGGAATGACGGCAAAGGCCCAGTGGCCGAGATCGCTTTCGGCGGATTTCAGCGTCAGCGTGCCGTTCGAATCCAGCTTGCCGGAGAACTGGCGCACTTTGGGCGCGGCCTGGCTGGCAGGCGCGGGGCCTTTGGGCGCCGCGGGCTCGATGGCGCGCGCATTGCCGTCTTGATCGGCGTAGCTTAGCGTCTCCTCTCCGGAACTGCCCGTGACGCGCAGCGAAACGTCGCTGCCTTGCGGCACCGAGAAGGTCTGGACCGCCTGGTTGGCGTCGGCGGTCAGGAACAGCGGCGCCTTGCCGGTATAGGCGGGCGGCGTCACCCAGGCGTCGATGCGCGGCGGCACGGTATCGCGCGCGGCGCGGGCAACGAAGCCGTCGCTGACCCTGCCGCCGAAGGGCCCGAAGGAGAAGGCCAAAGCGGTGACGAACAGCAGCCCCGCCACGGCGCGCAGGCCCCAGCGATCGTAGTCCGGGACGCGGCTGCGCGGTCGGTCGGCGCCGAGGCTCGACAGCCGCTCGGCCATCCGCTTCTGGTGCTCGCGCCACAAGGCCTGCGAGAAGATGCTCTCGGCGCCGCTGGGACGATCGGTCTGCACCTGGACCGGGCTGTGCAGCAACTGGTTTGCCGCCTCGATACGCCTGTCGATCTCGGCGGCAGAGGGCATGCGGAAGAAACGCAGCGGATAGAGCGCCGCGACCCCGGACAGGGCGAACAGGATCAAGAGGCCGATGCGCGCGACGTCGGGCAGACGCGGGAACAGGCCGAACCACGAAAAGCTGAGAAACAGGCTGATGGCGATCAACAGCGGCAGCACGAGCGGCCAGCCGCGCTCGAAGACCATCGAGGCCCGCGTCGCCAACCGGCTGAGCGCCAAGCGCAAGGCCAGGCCGCGTTCGCCGCTGGAAATGGGTCGTTCCGTCATCGGCCCTTCCTGCCCGGGCGTAAGCCCGGACGTCATCACCAGAAGGATACCAGCAAACACGGCAAAGGCGAGGCGGGTTCCAAAAACGTGAAGCGGTTTTGCCGGGTTATGATCAGAAATTGCCAGGATTCGTATTGGAACCGCAGACCAGGACCGCCACGCGCTCGCCCTCCGCCGGCACATAGCGCCCGGAAAGCATGGCGGCGAAGGCCGCTGCGCCACCCGGCTCGGCGATGATTCGCACGCGGTCCCACAGCGCCTTCTGCGCAGCTATGATGTCGTCGTCGCTGACCAGGATAGAGCGCTCGACGAAGGCTTCGGCGATCGGAAACATCATCTCGCCGACGCGCTTCGGGGCCAGCGAGTCGGCGGCAATGCCTTCGGCCGGGGCGTCGACCGGCTCTCCGGCCTCCAAAGCGCGATAAAGCGTCGGAGCGCCCTCGGGCTCGATGGCGACGATGCGGATGCGACCCGCGAACCAGGCGGCTATGCCGCCGATCAGGCCGCCGCCGCCAACGGCAACCAGCAGCGTGTCGATCTCGGGCAGATCGGCCTCGATCTCCAGGCCGAGCGTGCCCTGGCCGAGCAGCGTTTCCTCCTGGTTGAAGGCGTGGATCTGCAGGGCGCCGGTCCGCGCCGCGAAGTCCTCGCTGGCGGCCAGCGCCTCGGCATAGCGGGCCCCGCCGACGACCAGATCCGCGCCGTAGCTACGGATGCGCGCGAGCTTGGCCGGGGGACTGACCTCGGGCACGAAGATCGTGGCCTTGTGCCCAAGCTTCATGGCGGCGTAGGCGACGGCCGCACCGTGGTTGCCGCCGGACGCGGCCACCACGCCGGCCTCGGGCACCTGGCGTTCGAGCAGGTTGGTGAAGGCGCCGCGCGCCTTGAAGGAACCGGAATGCTGTAGGCTTTCGAGCTTCAGGTCGACCGGAAAGGCGGGACGGCCGAAATCCGCCATGTCGACGCGTATGACCGGGGTATGGCGGATATAGGGGCGGATGCGCGGCTCCACGGCGGCGATGCGCTCGCGCGTGATCGTCTTTTTCTCCAGCATGGCTTGCTCCTTAAGGCGTCACCGCTCGGCTACTTCAGCCAGTCGGGAACGGAATCCAGCCCGATCAGGTCCTCATAGGTCTGGCGGGGGCGCACGACATGGAAGCGGTCGCCGTCGACCAGAACCTCCGGCACAAGAAGCCTGGTGTTGTAGGTGCCGGCCTGCACCGCGCCATAAGCGCCGGCGGTCGAAACAGCGATCAGGTCGCCGGCCTTCAGCCTAGGCAGGTCGCGGTCGTGGCCGAGGAAGTCGCCGGTCTCGCAGACCGGGCCGACGACGTCGACCTTCATGCGGGGTGTGGAGGCGGGCGGCTGCACCACCGGCCGGATGTCGTGGAAAGCGTCATAGAGCGTCGGCCGGATCAGGTCGTTCATGGCGGCGTCGACGATAAGGAAATTCCTGGCGTCGCCTTCCTTCACATAGATGACCTCGGACACCAGGATGCCGGCATTGCCGACGATCAGGCGCCCGGGCTCGAACATCACCTTGAGACCGAGCCTGGTGACATGCTTCCTGACGATCTCGGCATAGGCGTCGGGCAGCGGCGGCGGGCTGTTGTCGACGCGGTAGGGGATGCCGAGGCCGCCGCCGAGATCGACATGCTCGATCGCATGTCCGTCGGCGCGCAGCGCGCCGACCAGCTCGACCAGCAGCGCGAAGGCGTCGTCGAAGGGCTGCAATTCGGTGATCTGGCTGCCGATATGGGTGTCGATGCCGGTCACCTTGATGCCGGGCAATTCGGCCGCGCGGGCATAGACCTGCCGCACGCGCTGCCACGGGATGCCGAACTTGTTCTCGGCCTTGCCGGTCGAGATCTTCTTGTGTGTCCTGGCATCGACATCCGGATTGATGCGCAGCGAGATGGGCGCCACCTTGCCGAGCGCCACGGCGCGCGCCGACAGCAGTTCGAGTTCAGGCTCGGATTCGACATTGAAGCAAAGAATGCCGGCGGAGAGCGCGAAATCCATCTCGCGCGCGGTCTTGCCGACGCCGGAAAACAGGATCTTGCTGGCCGGGATGCCGGCGGCCAGGGCACGGCGCAATTCGCCTTCCGAGACCACGTCGGCGCCAGCACCTTGCCTGGCCAGCGTCCTCAGCACGGCCTGGTTGGAGTTCGCCTTCATGGCGTAGCAGACCAGCGCGTCGAGGCCGGCGAAGGCTTCTCTGAAAACGCGGAAATGCCGGGTCAGCGTCGCCGTCGAATAGCAGTAGAAAGGCGTGCCGACCTCGGCTGCTATATCGGGGATGGCGACGTCCTCGGCATGGAGCACGCCGTCGCGGTAGTCGAAATGGTTCACGAGGGTTGGTCCCGAAAGTTGGAGCGTGGTGAGATCGAGCGATCCCGTCGGCTCTAGAGCAGTGGATCGAGGATGAACTTCCTGTCCTTGACCGGTTTCTCCGGCTCGGGCGGGAGGGGCTGCTTGGCTTTTTCCGCATCCTTGCGCGCCTGCTCCGCCGCCTCATAGGGCGTGTCGAGGCCGGTCTTCCTGCCGCAGGCCGTGACGGTGACAACCGCCGCCAGCAGCGCTAGCGTCACCAAAATCCTGCTACGGGTCATCGATCCATCCGTTTGAAATTGTTTCCTGTGCCGCCGCTTTTAGCCGAGTTTTCGGCACTTTGCATCCGGGCAATTGTTTTGATGCATATCGTGCCCAGAACCGCTGCACACGTCCGGGCGACATGCATTTGTTTTGATGCATGTCGTTGTCCCAGAACCGCTATGCACTTCTGGCGACAGGCATTAAGCCTTGGCGAGCCGCTTTTTCCAGTAGCGGATCTGCTTGCGCACTTCGGACGGCGCGGTGCCGCCGAAGCTCACCCGGCTCTTCACCGAATTCTGCACGGCAAGCACCGAGAAGATGTCGTCGGTGATGCCGGGATGGATCGAGCGCAGGTCCTCCAGCGAGAGCTTCTCCAGGCCGACCTTCTTCTCCTCGGCGAGCGCCACGGCGCGGCCGGTGACATGGTGCGCCTCGCGAAAGGGCAGGCCGAGATTGCGCACCAGCCAGTCGGCGAGGTCGGTCGCGGTGGCGTGACCGGCGCCGGCGGCCTTCTTCATGGCGGCGGCGTTGACGGTCATGTCGCGCACCATGCCGGTGGTCGCCGCCAGCATCAGGTCGAGCGTCTCGGCGGCGTCGAAGACCGCTTCCTTGTCCTCTTGCATGTCCTTGCCATAGGTCAGCGGCATGCCCTTCATCACGGTCAGCAGGCCGACGAGATGGCCGTTGACGCGGCCGGTCTTGCCGCGCACCAGCTCGGCGGCGTCCGGGTTCTTCTTCTGCGGCATGATCGAGGAGCCGGTGGAGAAGGAATCCGACAGGCGGATGAAGCCGAATTGCGGCGTCGACCAGATGACGATCTCCTCGGCGAGCCGCGAGAGGTGCGTCGCGCAGATCGCGGCGAGGCTCAGGAATTCCAGCGCGAAGTCGCGGTCCGAAACGCTGTCCAGCGAATTGCGCGTCGGTTCGCGGAAGCCGAGCGCCTTCGCGGTCATATGACGGTCGATGGAAAAGCTGGTGCCGGCAAGCGCCGCCGCGCCAAGCGGGCTTTCGTCCATGCGCTCGATGGCGTCGTGGACGCGCGAGAGGTCGCGGCCGAACATCTCGACATAGGCCATGCAATGGTGGCCGAAAGTCACCGGCTGCGCGGCCTGCATATGGGTGAAGCCGGGCATGACGGTCGCCGCATGCTCCTCGGCGCGTTCGAGGAATGCGGCGATCAAGTCCTTCAATGCCTCGGCGACGCGCTGGCATTCCTGCTTGACCCAGAGCCTCAGATCGACCGCCACCTGGTCGTTGCGCGAGCGGGCGGTGTGCAGACGTCCGGCCGCAGGGCCGATCAGGTCGGCAAGGCGGGCCTCGACATTCATGTGGATGTCTTCCAGCCTGGTGGAGAATTCGAAGGTGCCGGCCTCGATCTCTTTCAGGATCGTGTTCAGCCCGTGAGCGATTTTTTCTTGATCGGCCGCCGAAATAATGCCCGTTTCAGCCAACATCTCGCTATGGGCGATCGATCCGCTTATGTCCTGCGCATAGAGCTTGCGGTCGAAGCCGATCGACGCGTTGATCGCTTCCATGATCGCGGCCGGACCCGAGGCAAAACGTCCGCCCCACATCTGGTTGCTGGCCTTCTTGTCGCTCATCGCTATAACCCGTGCTCCGGAGCAGTTTTGAAAATGGCAGACGGCAAGAGATTCTTTTTTCCGGCTACGCGCCTAATCCTTGCCGCTTTGGTGGCGGGCGTGCTGGCCGGCGCGGTCGCGGTATATGTCAGCGAGAGCGGTTCTGGCAACAACGCTCCGGAGAAGGTCGCTGCGGCCGCCGGCAAAGACGACACCGCCTGTGCGGCCAAGGCAACCCGGGCCAAGACCGTCGCCGCAAAAGCGGTTGGCCAGGTCGCGGCGCTGCAGCCAGCCGATCCGCCGCAATCGCTGAAAAGCCTCGCCTTCAACGGTCCCGATGGCAAGCCGATGACGATCGCCGACCATGCCGGCAAGACGGTGCTGCTCAATCTGTGGGCGACATGGTGCGCGCCTTGCCGCGCCGAGATGCCGGCGCTCGACGCGCTGCAGAAGGAGAAGGGCAGCAAGGACTTCGAGGTCGTCGCGGTCAATGTCGATACGGGCGACGATACCAAGCCGAAGAAGTTCCTCAAGGAAATCGGCGTCGAGACGCTCGGCTTCTACCGCGATCCGACGATCGCCCTGTTCAACGAGGCGAAGACGCGCGGCCTGGCGCTCGGGCTTCCGGTCACCATGCTGATCGACGCGGACGGCTGCTTGATCGCGCATATGAACGGCCCGGCCGAATGGTCGAGCCCCGACGCCAAGCGCCTGGTGGAAGCGGCGCTCGCGCCGTGACGCCAGTCGGGGAACGCAATTCCGCACGGAAACCGCGCTGCTGCTGGTGCGCCGAGAGGTGAGGCATCCACCGCGACGAATTTTTCGGCTAAATCGCGAAACATAAGCCGGCCGCGTTCATTCAAAGCGACCGCTTTCCGCCCGGTCTTTCTCCAACTCCTCGCGTCGTTCTTTGGCTATCGTTTCGGCGAGCCTGGCGCGCGTTTCCTTGACCGTCGCGATCAGGCCTGGGTTGGTTCCGGTCTCAAGCCGGTCGAGCAAGTTAAGGCGAACCTCGCATTCCGTCGCGTACGACCCCCTCAAAGCTTCTTGGCCAGAGGTTAATCTCTTCAAACACCGCGACCGGGTCAGGCGCGCGCTCCAAAAGCGCTTTGGCGATTGGCCGCCATTCCAGCGCGGCCGTACCATCGTAGCGGGTGAAAAGCTCGGCGACGGCAGCAGCAAAGGGATAGCGAGGTTCCGGGTCGGCCGCACACCATTCTAAAATGACATGATCTGGAACCTCACTAACCGGATTTGGATGGCCGTGCATCACATCCTGAACGATATCAATGCTGTTCCGGCGATCCTGCTCGTTACCCGCAACGAGCTCGTCCAGCATGATTACAGGTTGGATCTTGAATAGGGCTTGCAAAAGGTCGTTGTGGTCCCAGGCGTAAACCTCGTCCTTCTCAATGGCCGCTTTCAAGTCGCGCCATATCTTGCGTGCAACGGGAGCGCCTTCTGGCCCGTTCAAGCAGCTCTTTGCGATACCGCCCAGTGTGTGGTCACTGTGATCAATTCGCCTGGGATCTGGCTCGAATGAATGCCGGCTAAGAAGAATGCGCCCAGCCTCAAGTGTTTCAGCTTTTGGCTTCCGTCCCGCGCTGCCGTCCGAATGTAGGCGCATCATGACGATTTGCAGGGCGATGGGATAGCCGTCGGGTTTCGCAGCAATCGCAACCACTAGGTCACGAAATGCAGGTCCCGGAATTGGATCGCAAACGCGCCCGCCAACCAGAACGAAGAAGTCGTGGGCAGTGACCTTGCCAAGCTCTAAGGCGCGATGGAAGCGGCCAACACCTACCTCATCGATCGTGACGCTCGCCTGAAGATCGACCAGCCATTTGCCGAGAACGGCATCATCTACGGCTTCATCAAGGAATGCCTGTGTTGCCGTGGCTTCCTTTGTTTGAAGCCCATTGAGGAAGCCACGCAACAGTTGCACATTTGGCTGTTGGGCTGAGGCCACTTGGGCGGCCAATCGCTTCCACATGACGCGCGGCTCGTCCGCGCCCAGGGCAAGTCCCTGCCCAAATTCGAAAAGCCGCCCATGGCCGCCGATGAGTTCCGGAAGGACTGTAGCGAGAGCTTTTTCGTCGGCTGCGGCTTCTTTTCCAAATTCCACAACAGCCTCGGCGACGCGCTTCAAGCGCTCGGCAATGTCCATTTCGTCATCATCCTCGAAGTCATCAAGGCTGCCTCCTCTTTCTCCGAGCACGATTCCCCGTACGCTATCGATCAAATCCTTCGGTCTTAAAAATTCCTCCAGTTCGGTAAGGCGTTGCAGTGCCCGGGCATCCAGCATTTTCGCGCTGTATCGCCGGGTTTGCCGTGTTGCGATCCAACCCTCGCGCCAAAAACCGTCCTTGGCAATTGCCCTGGAGATGCGCTCCAGCGCGTAGTACTGGCCCGCATTCGCCCAGAGGCCTCGAAATTTGCGGGCGATGCTTTTCTGAACCCGTACTCTGACTTTGCTGTCATGTAGCGCGAAGGGTTCCGCTGTCTTGAGCACATCGCCGAACCACTGATCGTACTCGGCTTTACTCTTTGGATGGTAGCCATAGTCCCGCGACCGCGCGCCGAACTCAAAACTGGAATAGGGCCTGAAGTGCTCGGTTGTCATCATGGCTTCCAACGCCTTGACGCCGAGATGGCATTCAACCGGCATGTCTGATTTTAGAAATTCTGTCGCTACTTCGAGGCGCATCGACAACGGTGCGTGGGTCGCGGAAAAAGCGACGTAGAAGAGAGGCGCGATTGCCTTCTCGGCATCGCTGTCGACCACCACACCATGCATGCCCGCGAACTTGCACAACAATGCCACGGAACGTTTGAACAATTCAGCGTCATAGGCGAGCGCATGCAACAGCCGGATAAGAGGTGCGCCGGCCAGTAGCGCATCCACGTCTGTATTGGCGAAGCTATTCTCAAGCGCGGAAAGTGTTGCTCGAGGCTGTACCGGCGCGACATTTTCGAGCATCGCGTGGCCAAGCGGGTTTAGGTTCGACACATCGAAGAGAAGGCCGCCCGGTGCAAGCCAGCCTTTGGCGATGGCCTGGGCCTCCTTGCTGCTGTCGAGATAGCCAAGGCGGCGCGAGAAAGAGCGCAACAGGCGCTCTGACGTCCCATTCACAATCGCGGCTTCTATAATGGAATAGGGGATATTCTGAAGAGCCAGTTCCGCAAGTCGGTTTGCGATAGCGTGGGGCAAGATCGCGCGCCATTCCCCACGCTTTTGCAAAAGATCCCGCCGCTTCAGTTCAGCGGCTGCGGTGAACACCTCCTGGGCGGTCTTTCCGATCAACCCGCCGAGCACGGGCAGTTCCGCATTCTCGCCCGTCAGGTCTTCCCCTTGAAATGAGTAAACCAACGAACAGGCTTCCGCGATTTGCAACAGCCCCGCATCGTGCTCGTGGCGTTGCTGGAAGAGACGCTTGAACAATTCGGTGTGGGTGAGCCCAGAGACCGTCTCGGTTTTCTTTACGGTGCCGGCAAGCGCAAGTGCTATCCGCGCGTTGCCGCCTGAGAACTCGGCAATCCTGCGGCTGTCGAGCTGTGATAAGTCCGGGAAGCGACCCGCCACCAATTTTGCGATCAGAGGCACCGACGATGTTTCCAGCGAGAAAACGTCTGTGCCTTCTGGCTGATCCTCGCGGATGTCATATTCTACGGTGATGGCGCTGACCGCTGAGCCCGAGGCACGCACCACCTCCGATAGGTGCCGGTGCGTTTCCGGAGGGCAGTTGTCAATCACCAAAATCGCGCGCGTGCCGGCCGCGGTCAGCTCAGAGGCAAGAACCTTTGGCTGTGGATCAGGCCCATCGGCAACGTCGGTATAAAAGGCGAGGCAAGGGTCCAGCGCGTTCGCGCCCACAGTATTGTCAAACAAGGCTTCGACCAGCCGTGTCTTGCCAACACCTGAGAGGCCAACAAGACGAACAACCTGACCTGGTTTTCGCAGCGCATCTCGCATGCGGTTGATGCCATCTACGGCCGACAGGCCTTCACCATCGTCTTTGTTGCCCGTCTTGATGCGTGCCTCGTCATCAAGAAGATAGCGTTTATCCGCGCCCGCCGGCACGCTTGACCAGTCCCCGTAAGACTTCCACCCGGGGATGGGCCTTCTAACCCGGGAACGAACCCACGCAATCAGCCCCGGATTGGCACGCACCCAGCTCGCGATACGATTGCGGTCATAGAAGTCGAGATGCAGCTTTTCGGCGTCAGCAATGCTGTTTACCGCTTCCGCCATCGCCGCTCGGCGATTGTTAAGCGCTGAATCGGCGGTGGATCCACTTGAGCTTACGATGATGTAGGCGCCATCCGCGGCAGCCAGTTCCTCAATCACCGGACGAATGACGCCATTCGGCCTCATTTCCTTCGGAATCTCCGATCGGGGCATGTCAGGCTTCTTCACCTGAAAGCCGGTTGCGGCCCTTGGTATGAAGCCCTCGATCTTGCTTCCTGCGGGCAGCGCCACACGCACATCAACGCCGCCGTCTTTGGCGGTTTGGTCGCCGCCCCAAGTCGCCGCAGAGACAGGGAGATTCGCGCGCTGGAGCGTGGCCTCGCAGAGACGGCCGATTAGCGACCGCAAATTTTCATCGTTCAGTGCAGCAATATCGTCGCGGGTGATCTCGAACATTAGCCGAAATTGGGGGGGACTTGAGTAAACGTCAAATTACGTGTTCAAGTTCACGTGGGTTTCCACAAGAGAGACTGTGAGGAACGAAGAGTCCAAATCTCATATTGCGGATCTAGTTCCGCCAAGGCGAGCAGATTGGGTTTGCCTTAGCCACAGCGCTTCGTTCGCAGATCAGTCGGCCAAGCGATGCGCCGCTGGAAGCAGGGAGTGCGATCGCGTTCCGTCCTGCTACAACACGACGTTTCGTTGAACCGTCATCCTAATTTCATCATTTGTCACACCAGAATCTCCTTCGAAAGCGGTTTCCACTTTTGGGGTCCTGCTTCAGCCTGAACGCGCGGCCGCTGCCGGCTGCAGCATCAGGATGCTGCCGCCCCGGACATTTTCGACCTTGGCGGTTGCCGCGTCTTCCTTGACGCCGTCATCGGCCGCCGGAACACCCGTGAGCTCGCTGAACGCCTCGATCGGGCCGGGCCTGCCCAGAAAATATCCCTGGCCGATGTCGCAATCCTCGGCATCGAGGAAGCGCAATTCGTCGAGCGTCTCGACGCCTTCGGCCAGGACCGGCAGGCCGAGGCCGCGCCCCAGGCCGAGCACGGCGCGCACGATGGTCGCGACCTGGCCGTTGCGGTCGACCGACTTGATGAAGGACCCGTCGATCTTGATCTTGTCGAAGGGGAAGGCGCGCAGGTTGGAGAGCGAGGAATAGCCGGTGCCGAAATCATCCATCGCCACGCGTACGCCCAGCGCCTTGATCTGACGCAAGGTGGCCAGCGCGCGCGGCATGTCCTTCACCAACGCCGTCTCGGTGATCTCGAGCTCGAGCCGGCCCGCCGCCAGGCCGGTGCGAAGCAGCACCTCATGCACCTTGCGGCTGAAATCTGGATTGTGAAGCTGCACCGCCGAGACGTTGACAGCGACCGTCAGCGGGTTCTTCCATGTCGCGGCCTCCTCGCAGGCGGTCGACAGCACCCACTCGCCGATCTGGGCAATCGAACCGCTATCCTCGGCCACCGGGATGAACACCGAAGGCGGAACCTCGCCGCGGTCGGGATGCTGCCAGCGGAGCAGGGCTTCGAAGCCGATCATCCTGCCGCTGCTGATTTCCTTCTGCGGCTGATAGACGAGCCGGAATTCGCCGCGCGCCACTGCCTGGCGCAGATCCTGCTCCAGGCTGCGCCGGTCGCGCGCCTCGGCACCCATGGAGGCCTCGAAATAGCGGAAGGTGTCCTTGCCTTCGGCCTTGGCGCGATAAAGCGCGGTGTCGGCATGGCTGACCAGCGCCGCCTGTTCGTCGGCATCGAGCGGGTAAAGCGCGATGCCGATGCTGGCCGACACCATGCCGCCGGGCGACAACCGGTTTTCCTGGCGCAGAGCCGAAAGCACCGCCTCGGCTATGCGGCCCGCCGCCTGCGGGTCAGGAAGGTTGGGGGCGATGATGGCGAATTCGTCGCCGCCAAGCCGGGCCAGCATCTGGCCGTGGCGCAGCACGCTGGAGGCGCAGTGAGCCACCTTTTGCAGCACGGCGTCGCCAGCGGCGTGGCCGAAGAGGTCGTTCACTTCCTTGAACCGGTCGAGGTCGAGCAGCATGAGCGCCAGCTGGCTACCTTTGCCACTGCTTTTGCCATCTGGCGCGGACGCGGCGATCTCGGCTTCCAGACGGCTGGCGAAGCTACGGCGGTTGGCAAGGCCGGTGAGCGGGTCGTAATTCGCAAGCCGCATGATCTCCTGTTCGGCCTTCCTGCGTTCGCGTATGTCGCGCACGGCCACGACCAGATGCGGCTTGCCGCAATAATCGATTCTCCTGGCGATCAGCTCCACCGGTATCCGGCTGTCGTCCTGACCGCGGAGGTCGGCTTCCTGCGCCTGTCCGTTGCCGGTGGCAACGGCCGACGCAATTCGTTCGCCGAACAGCTCGCCCAGCCTCATCGTGTTCAGCGCGCCGGCGGCGATGCCGCTCAGCGCCGCGATGCTGTCGTTGGCGCTGACGATGCGGTTGCCGTCGCAGACGATGAGGCCTTCGACGGCAGCATTGGCGAGGCCGTGCATGCGCTCCGCCTCGATCCTGTGACGGCGGAAGCGCAGATCGATCCACAGCGCGGTGGCCGCCAGCACCAGGATGACGAGGCTTGCCGTCGCGGCTGCGAAAGCCTGCGACATCGGAGCGATCGTGAATTTCGAGATCTCGATCGAGGAATCCGGATAGATCGAGACGGCGGCCATGGCGATGAAATGCAGCGTGCAGATCGCCAGCGTCAGCAGGACGGCACCGGCGACTGTCGCCAGGGTCGACGGGCGACGCAGCACGATAAACAGCGAAAGCGCGGCAAGTGATATACCCGAGACCAGCGATGCCGCGACCAGCAGCTGGTTCCAGACGATCCGACCTTCGACCTCGAAAGCCGCCATGCCGGTATAGTGCATCGCCGCGATGCCAATGCCGAGCACGGCGCCACCGACGAGATAGTGGTCGATGCCGGTGCGCACGGTTGCGATCCATATCCCAGCGGCCGTCAGAAGAACGGAAACCGCCAGCGAAGCGACCGAAAGCTCGGCGTTGTAGGCGTTGGGTATTCCCGGCGTGAAGGCGATCATGGCGATGAAATGCGTCGCCCAGATGCCAAAGCCGGTGGAAGCGGCGGCAATCAGCAGCCAGGCATAACGGTTCCGGCTGGTCGATTGCACGACATGGCGGAGCAGATTGACAGCGGTGAAACAAGAAATTCCACAAATCAGCGCGGCCAGTGCGACCAGTCTCAGATCGTGCTCGTTCACGATACAATTATAGACGGTCAACATCTTGCTTCACCTGATCTTCCCACATCAATCAAGGCAACGGAATTGATTAGGGCCCGGCAGCTGAAGAATCGGTTATGCCGCCCGCAACCGCTGCGTGCGTCCCAGGTTGTATCTGTCAGGGAGGCCATGCCTGGAATCATTGGGCCGAGCCAGCGGGAATTGGTCGATCCTGAAGGCCGTCACTTCACCCGCACCGTGACCACCAGCGCCTCGTGGTCGGCGCTCGGGCTGCCGTCCGGCAAGACCGCCGGCAGCGTCGCGGGTGCGCTTGCCGAAGGGCCGCGGGTGAAGAACCAGTCGATATGGCCGGCGGGCGTCAGGTCGCCGGCCGCGCGCCGCTGCGTCGGCTTGTCGAAGGCGTTGGCCTCGCGCCAGTCGTAGCCACGCTCGGCAAACACCGCGAACAAGGGCTCATGACGCTCCGGGCACATCAGCCGGTCCGGTTCGGCGGCGATGCGCTTTCGCCACGCGTCTGGGTCGTCATTGCGTTCGGGATAGGTGGCGGTGAGCGTGTTGAAGTCGCCGCCGATGAGAACAGGCGTTTCCGCATCATATCTGTCGATGGCATCGAGCAGATGGCGGGTCTGGTCGGCGCGGCCTGCTGGCGTGGTGCGGTTCTCGAGATGCACCGAAACGACGGTCACACGGCGGTCGCCTAACATCACCTGGCCGCCGAGCGCCATGCGGCCGCCGATGCGTGGCTGGCCGTGCTCCGGCAGGAACCAGGCGCCAGCGGCGTCGAAGCGAACGAGAAAAGGCCGCAGCAGCGGAACGGTGCTGGTTATGGCGTTGCCGTGGAAGCCCTCCGCATTCTCGGCGCCGCCATTTGCCGCCTGCTCCGTCTCATTGCCGGTGCCGAGTTCGAGGAACTCGACGCCATAGGCGTAGGAATGGCCCAGGCGATCAGCAAGCCGGCTCAAAAGATGGCCGTTGCCGGAGCGCGCCATGCCCTTGTCGACTTCCGACAGCAGCACGACGTGTGGCGCCTGGCCGGCGATGATTTCGGCGATGGCATCAACGTGGCGCAGCCGCTCGACATTCCAGGCCATGACGGTCAGGCTCTCACCGGCGCTTTCACGCGAAGCCTTGCCGCCGATCTCAATCTCGCCGAGGGCGGGAACGGCGGCGGCGTGGCGCAGATGGGTGGCGCTGTCGCGCGGCCCGTCCCGCATGGCGTTGCGGACGGCGACGGGCACGTGCGTGAGCTGCGGAACCAGCATGTCTTGTCTCATTCAGTTAGCCGGTTAATCAAAGAGGTCTTTTCACCGCTTGGCGGCGCCCTAGCTACCTGATCAGGATGACGTTTCGTTGAATCGCCATCCTGATCCAATTCTTTGTTGGAGCATGATCTTGTCCGAAAACCGGTTCCCACTTTTCGGGATCATGCTCTAGAGCGCCGATGTGACGTTTTCATGCCGGCGCTGCCGCTGCCAGGGGAGGAGAGACTGGCTGTCCACAGGGGCTTCGGGCCCACAACAGAACTGTCACATACCTTCTCTATGAGAGCGGGCAAGGACTTGCGCAAAACCCTTGTCACACTGCCACTCAAGAGGGAAGACCATGACGATCATCAAGCGGGGCTTTGCTGCCCTTGCCGCCAGCGCGCTCAGCACCGCGCTTGCGGTTCCTGCTATTGCCGAGCCGGTCAAATTCGATTTCTGGTTCGGTCTTTCGGGCGATCTCGCCCGCGTCGTCGACACGCTGTGCAAGAACTTCAACGCTTCGCAGAAGGACTACGAGGTCGTTTGCACCAGCCAGGGCAATTACGACGCCACGCTGCAGAACACGATCGCCGCCTTCCGCGCCGGCAAGCAGCCCACCGTCGTCCAGGTCTATGACGTCGGCACCGCCACCATGATGCTGTCGGGCGCCTACAAGCCCGCCGACAAGCTGATGGAGGAGAACGGCTACAAGATCGACTACAGCGACTATTTCCCCGGCATCGCCCGCTATTACGCGACGTCGAAGGGCGAGATGCTGTCCTTCCCGTTCAACTCCTCGACGGCGCTGATGTACTGGAACAAGGACGCCTTCGCCAAGATCGGCAAGACCGAGGCGCCGAAGACCTGGGAAGATGTCGGCGCCGACCTCAAGGCGCTGAAGGACGCCGGCTATGACTGCCCGATGGCGATCAACATCTCGGCCAACGAAAGCTGGCAGCTGATGGAGCAGTTCTCGGCGCTGCACAACCAGCCGATCGCCACCAAGAACAACGGTTATGACGGCCTCGATGCGCGTCTGGAAGTCAACAAGACCAAGTTCGTCCAGTATGTCACCGACTTGAAGAAGTGGTATGACGCGGGTCTGATCAAGATCAAATCCAAGGATCTCGGCCAGGACATGGTGCAGGCCTTCGCCACCGGCACCTGCCAGGTCATCCTGACTTCGGTCGGCGACCACGGCACTGTCGGCCGCACCCAGAAGGAAGGCATGAGCTGGGATGTCGCCGAGCTGCCGGTCTATGCCGGCACCGAGCGCAAGAACTCTTTGGTCGGCGGCGCCTCGCTGTGGGTGCTGTCCGGCAAGTCGGACGCCGAATACAAGGGCGCGGCCGCCTTCCTCAACTTCATCCACGACCCCAAGACCGCTTTGTTCTGGTCGACCAACACCGGCTATATCCCGGTGACGAAATCGGGCTTCGATTTCATGAAATCCAACGGCTTCTACGACAAGGCGCCTTATAAGGGCCGCGAGGTGGCCATCGCCAGCCTGACCGCGTCGGAGCCGACCGAGATCACCCGCGGCATCCGCCTCGGCAACTTCACCCAGATCCGCGCCGAGTTCGGCACGCAGATGCAGGCGATCTTCGCCAACAAGGTCAGCGTGCAGGAAGGCCTCGACACCCTGGTCAAGAACGGCGACGCCATCCTCGATCGCTTCCAGCAGACCTATCCAGGTAAGACCCTGCCCTGATCCCGGATAGCGCAACGGCCGCCCGTCGAGATTCGACGGGCGGCCATTTCATATCTAGTTTGTCCCGCGAAGGCGGGCTGATGGATTCCACTGCATCGGCGGATCGATGGAAAAACGCGTCACTTTCGGCAGATGGACGATCGGCATCCTGTTCGCGGTGCCGCAGCTCATCCTGATCTTCACCTTCTTCTACTGGCCGGCCGGCCAGGCGGTCTACTGGTCGCTGACGCTGCAGCAGCCCTGGGGTGGCGGCAACATCTGGGTCGGGCTCGACAATTTCCGCTCGATCCTCGCCAATGCCGACTACTGGAATTCCATCACCGCCAGCATGATCTTCGCCGGGATCAGCACGGGCCTGGCGATGGTCATCGCGCTGGTGCTCGCCGCCCTGACCGACCGGCAGCTCGCCGGCTCGTGGCTCTATCGCGTGGTGCTGATCTGGCCTTACGGCATCGCCGCGCCGGCGCTGGCGCTGGCATTTCGTTTCATCCTGGCGCCGGAAGCCGGCTTCATGGCCGTCGTCAACAAGGTTTGGCCGGGCTTCTGGGACCCCGGCCTCGACGGCGCCGACGCGATGGCATCCGTCATCATCGCCTTTTCCTGGAAATATGTCGGCTACAACTTCATCTTCTTCCTCGCTGCCTTGCAGGCGATCCCGCGTTCGCTGATCGAGGCGGCGGCGATGGACGGCTCCGGCGTCATCCGGCGGTTCTGGGACATCCAGTTCCCGCTGATCACGCCGACGATCTTCTTCCTGCTGGTCATCAACATCACCGAGAGTTTCCAGGATTCCTTCGGCATCGTCGACATCATGACCGCCGGCGGGCCGGCCAATGCCACCAATCTGATGGTTTACAAGATCTATTCCGACGGCTTCAAAGGCCTGGATTACTCCGGCGCGGCCGCGCAGAGCATCATCCTGATGCTCTTGATCATCGCGCTCACCATCGTCCAGTTCCGCTTCATCGAGCGGCGCGTGCATTATCGTTGAGGCGGGCCATGGTCGAGCGCACTCCGATCCTCAATTTCTTCACGCATCTCATCCTGTTCGCCGGCTTCGTCTTCTGCGTGGCGCCGTTCGTCATCGTGGCGATCGCCGCCTCGCACAATCTGAAGGACGTCAACGACGTGCCGATGTCGCTGCTGCCGGGCAGCGATTTCTGGGTCAACATCAAGACGGCCTGGACGACGGCCGATCTCGGCCCGAAGCTGCTCAATTCCTTCATCATGGCGTTTGGCGTTGCCGCCGGCAAAGTGATCATCTCGGCGCTCACCGCCTTCTCGATCGTCTATTTCCGCTATCCCGGCCGCATGCTGATCTTCTGGCTGATCTTCATCACGCTGATGCTGCCGCTCGAAGTGCGCATCGTGCCGACCTATGCGGTGGTCGCCAATGTGCTCGAGCCTTATCAGACGATAATGGACCTAACAGGGCTGTCCTGGCTGATCGAAAAGGTGTCTGGGGTTCAGGTCCAGCTCAGCCTGGGGCTGCTCAATTCCTATAGCGGCCTGATCCTGCCGCTGGTCGCGACCGCCACCGGCACGTTCCTTTACCGCCAGTTCTTCCTGACCGTGCCGGACGAATTGACCGAGGCGGCGCGCATGGACGGGGCCGGCGCGCTGCGCTTCTTCGTCGATATCCTTCTGCCGC
This sequence comes from Mesorhizobium sp. M2A.F.Ca.ET.046.03.2.1, assembly GCF_003952425.1. NCBI lineage: Bacteria > Pseudomonadati > Pseudomonadota > Alphaproteobacteria > Hyphomicrobiales > Phyllobacteriaceae > Mesorhizobium > Mesorhizobium sp. M2A.F.Ca.ET.046.03.2.1. Next base: position 4,310,537 of record NZ_CP034449.1, read on the forward strand.
TGTCGCGCAACAACATGGCGGCGCTCGGCACCATCATGTTCCTGTGGGCCTGGAACCAGTATCTGTGGCCATTGCTCATCACCACCGACCAGTCGCATGCGATGGCGGTGACCGAGTTGAAGCAGCTCATCCCCAATGTCGGCGGCGCGCCGGAATGGCATATCGCCATGGCTGGCACACTGATCATCATGCTGCCGCCTATGATCGTCGTGGTGCTGATGCAGCGCTGGTTCGTGCGCGGCCTGATCGCCACCGAAAAATAAGGAGACAGGAAATGGCCTCCATCACCATTCGCGGCGTCAAGAAGAACTATGCCAAGACGCAGGTCGTGCACGGCGTCGACCTCGACTTCGCCTCGGGCGAATTCGTCGTCATCCTGGGACCCTCCGGCTGCGGCAAGTCCACGCTGCTCAGGATGATCGCAGGGCTGGAAGAGATATCCGACGGCACGATCGCCATCGACGGCACGGTCGTCAACAAGCTCGAGCCGCGCGAGCGCGGCTGCGCCATGGTGTTTCAGAATTACGCGCTCTACCCGCATATGAGCGTGGCGCAGAACATCGGCTATTCGCTGAAGGTGGCCGGCGTTCCGTCGGCCGAACGGACCCAGCGCATCCAGGCGGTGGCGCGCGTCCTGGAACTGGAGCACCTGCTCGACCGCAAGCCGATGGCGCTGTCCGGCGGCCAGCGCCAGCGCGTCGCCATGGGCCGCGCCATGATCCGGGAGCCGAAGGTGTTCCTCTTCGACGAGCCGCTCTCCAACCTCGACGCCAAGCTGCGCGTGCAGATGCGTTCGGAAATCCGCAAGCTGCACCGGCGGCTCAATGCCACCTCCGTCTTCGTCACGCATGATCAGGTCGAGGCGATGACACTGGCCGACCGGCTGGTGGTAATGAATGGCGGCCGCGTCGAGCAGGTCGGCACGCCGGCGGAAGTCTACGGCCGGCCGGCAAGCCGCTTCGTCGCCACCTTCGTCGGCGCGCCGGCGATGAACATGCTCGAAGGCACGGTGACGCTCGACGGCATTTCGCTGCTCGGCGGCAGCCGCAAGCTCAGCGTGTCGCGCACGGGCCTTGCCGTGGGCTCGAAGGTCGCGGTCGGCGTCCGGCCGGAAGCGGTGCGCATGGTGGCGCCGGGGACGCCCGGAGCGCTCGCGGCGACGGTCGACCTCATCGAGGAATTGGGCGCCGGCCGTGTCATCTATGTCGATCTCGACGGCGCGCCGTTCTCCGTCGTGACGTCTGAGGCCGTCCACCCCGAACCGGGCAGCACGATCGGCCTGCAGTTCGCCGAATCGGACCTGCACTTCTTCTCCTCGGAGACAGGCGGTAGGCTGGAGGTGTTCAAGGCTTCTGTGCCGGAGCCGGCGCTCCAAGGATGATCCCTTTCCGTCGGCTTTTGCGAACATTTTGATTGAGGGTTCAGGGCATGAAGGTCATCCAGGTTACGGACGTCCATCTCGGTCGTCTGCGCGAGATACGATATGGCGCGAACCTGAATGAGCGGCTCGATCGTTGCATCGACCATATCAATCAGCGCCACAGCGATGCGGCGCTCTGCATCTTCACCGGCGACCTGACCGACGACGGCGAGGCCGACAGCTATGCCGACCTGAAGGCGGCGCTGAGCCGGCTTGCCGTGCCTTACCGGCTGCTGCCTGGAAACCACGACCGGCGCGCCAACCTCATCGCCGCCTTCCCGGAAAACGGGACCGACGGAAACGGTTTCGTGCAGTCGGTTTTCGACACGCCGGAAGGGCGGCTCATTTTCCTCGACAGCCTGGCGGAAGGCCGCGTCACCGGCGAGTTGTGCGACGACCGGCTCGGCTGGCTCGATGCCAGGCTCGCCGAGGTGGCGGGGAAGGCGGCCTATATCTTCCTGCACCATCCGCCGGTCGAGCTCGGGCTTACGCTGCTCGACCCGCTCGGGCTCGAGCAGCCGCAGCGGCTCATCGACGTGCTGACGCGCCACGGCAATGTCCGCTACATCTTCTTCGGCCATGTCCACCGCGACATCGCCGGCACCGTCGCCGGCATTCCGTTCTCGGTGCAACGGGGCCTGCATGCCCGCTTCATGCTCGACGTGGTCGGCGACGAGATGGTCGAGCAGGCGCCGCCCGCCTATTCGATCATCCTGATCGACGGGCAGCGCGTCGTTATCCACAGCCACGACTTTCTCGAGCAATGGCCGCTCTGGTCGCCGGCGACGGGACAACGCGTGCGGTAGATCACTCGAGCAGCAGTGTGGGCGTTCCCTGTCCTTCGACCAGCTTTGCCGCTTTTCTATCGAAGGACACGAAGGTTTTGCCGCCGAGCCACTGACCGTCGAACGCTATCACGCCGTCGGCGAAATCTCCGCCGGCGTCGAGCACGGCCTGGCCAGCCTCGATCGTTGGTCGGTTGGCTACGACGTTGCGCATATCGAGGATGCGACGGATCGAGGCTGATATGTCGGGCCGCGCGACCCGGTAGCTTCTGTCCAGCACCCAAACGAACTCGCAGAGCGCTTGAACGCTGATCGCGACCAGTTCGGCCCTTTCCAGGGTCTCGGCTGCGGTCTGCTGCTGCGCTTCGTCGTCCCCGACAATGAGCCACAACAGCACGTTGGTGTCGAGGCTGACCTTCACTTGCGCTCGATTCCGCGCATCCCGCTCGAAGCGCCGGCGTCGGCGATCGCATCGTTGATCTCCTCGATCGAAAGCCGGGCGCCGTTGGTTTTGCCCTTGAGCATCCCGCTCAGCTCTTGCCAGGAGCCCTTGCCCTGGTCGGCTTTCAGCTCCGCCCGGCCACCAGGTAGAAGATCAAGCCTGATCTTGTCACCGGGCTGGATGCGGAGGTGCTTGAGCACATCCTTCCGGAACGTGACTTGGCCACGCGCTGTAACTGTCAATGTCGTCATGGTGCAGCCTCCGGCTGCTGAAGATAATGCAGAATTGCATTATTTCAAGGCGGAGATTAAGCGAATACGTGCGCCTTGCCGGTGACGGTCAGCCGCACGATCTCGCCGATGGACGGCGCGTCCATGCCTGTCCTGCGCAAGACGAGCGGCGTGTTGCCGATGGCGGCCGCGTCCGGCGGATCCGGGCTGTTGAGCAGCCGTACCGCCACGGTGCAGACGGCGCCCGCGAATTCGCAGTCCGTCACCTCGCCGAACAGCATGTCCGGCGTGCCCGACATACCTTCGCGGGAGGTGAGCTTGAGCAGGATTTGCTCGGGCCGCAGCATGATGCGCGCGACATCGCGCCGTTCCTTCGTATCGACGGCGATGCGGCCGAGCCGCGACACTGCGAAGCCATCCGCGATCCTGGCGGGCACGATGATGGCGTCGCCAAGGAATTCGGCGACCATCCTGTCCTTGGGCTGGAAATAGAGCTCGCGCGGCGTCCCGACCTGCGAGAACAGGCCGTCGCGCATCACCGCCACCTGGCTGGCGAAGGACAGCGCTTCGGCTTGGTCGTGCGTGACCAGGATGGTGGTGATGCCCGCCTCTTCCAGAAGCTCTGCCACCGCTTTGCGCATCGAAGCGCGAAGCCCGGTGTCGAGCGCCGAGAAGGGTTCGTCGAGCAGCATCAGCCGCGGCTTCATCGCCATGGCGCGGGCAAGCGCGACGCGCTGCTGCTGGCCGCCGGAAAGCTCATGCGGCCGGCGTTTCAGGACCGCCTTGTCCAGCCCGACGATATAGGCAAGCTCGACGATATGCTCGGCCCGCTTGTCGGCATTCCGCGCGATGCCGAAACCGATATTGTCGGCGATGCTGAGATGCGGGAACAGGGCACCGTCCTGGGCCACCACGCCGATCCCACGGCGATGCGCCGGCACGGCCGCGTCGCCATTGGCGAGCACCTTGCCGTCAAGCGCGATGCGGCCGCGGTCCGGCGCCTCGAAGCCGGCGATCAGCCTGAGCAAGGTGGTCTTGCCGCAGCCGGACGGCCCGACGATCGCGGTGCGGCTGCCGCTTTCGACCTGAAGGTCGACACCGGCCAGCGCCGTCACCGGACCATACTTCTTGGCGACATCGCTCAGTTCGAGAAAGCTCATCGTCCGGCCATCCGCTTCGACTGGACGTAGAGCCACCAGGTCATCGGCAGCGACATCGCCACCATGATCAACGCGTAAGGAGCGGCGGAGGCGTAGTCGATCTCGCTGCTGTAGGACCAGAAGGCCATCGCCAGGGTGCGGGTGCCGTTGGGCGCCAGCATCTGGGTGGCGGTGAGCTCGTTGGTGATGCCGAGCGCCACCATCGCCATGCCGGCCGCGGCGCCGGGCGCCGACAGGCGGATGGTTGTCGCCCACAGTGCCTTGACTGGCGGCCGGCCGAGGCTGGAAGCGGCACGCTCCAACTCCACCGGAGCCTGCGCGATCGAAGCGCGCAGGCTTATCAGCGCGCGCGGCAGGAACATCAGCGCATAGCCGAACAGGATGGTGAACAGCGTCTGGTAGAGCGGCAGCGCGACGCGTACGGTGATCGTCACCAGCGCCAGCGCAATGACCACGCCCGGCAACGCGCCGACGATGTAGTTGCAGCCCTCGAGCAGGCGCTGCAGCCGGCCTGGCGCGCGGATCGAGATCCAGGCCATCGGCATGGCGGCAACCGTCGCGAGCACAGCGCCGACGATGGCGAGGAACAGCGTCTGGCCGAGCGCCAGGCCGATCTCGTCCCAGCGCCAGACATCCGCGCCGCCGGCGAGCAGCCAGCGGCCGACAGTGACGAAGGGCACGCCGAGCGACAGCAGTGCGACACCGGCCGGCAAAAGCAGGCAAGGCAGGGCGGCGCGGCCGAGGCGGGCACGCTGCTGCTTGCGTGCGGCGCCGGAACCGACACGCGCATAGCGCTCCTCGCCACGTATCATCACCTCGAGGGCGAGCAGGAAAAGGCAGCAAGCCACAAGCACGGCGGCCAGCATGTTGGCAGCCGGGCCGTTGAAGGTCGACTGGAACTGGTCGACGATCGCGGTGGTGAAGGTGTCGAAGCGAATGAAGACATAGAGGCCATATTCGGCCAGAAGATGCAGGCCGACCAGCAGCGAGCCGCCGCAGATGGCAAGCCTCAACTGCGGCAGTACGACGCGCGCGAAAACCCGCCACGGGCCAAGGCCAAGCGCCGCCGCCGCATCCTCCAGCGCCGGGTCGAGACGGCGCAACGCGGCGGAGATCGGCAGATAGAGGAACGGGAAATAGGCGATGACGGAGACCAGCACGCCGGCCCAGAGCCCGTGCAGGCCAGGGACAAAGCTGATCCAGGCATAGGAGTGCACGAAAGCAGGGATGGCGAGCGGCGCCACCGACAGCCACGACCACAGCCGATTGCCCGGCAGGTCGCTGCGTTCGGTCAGCCAAGCCAGCGCCACCGACAGCGCGATGGCGATCGGCACGGTGACGATGACGAGGAGCACCGTGTTGATCAGCAACTCGCCGACGCGCGGGCGGAAGATCAGCGCCACCACCGTATCCCAGCCGGTCTGGATCGCGATCCAGACGATGAAGCCGAGAGGCAGCAGCGCGATGAGCGAGATCAAAGCCGCGGCGAGCGTGATCCACGACATGGCCCGGCGCTTCTTCATTCCGGCCGCCGGCAGCGCGGAAGCCGTGAGGTGGATCGCGGACGCCATCAGTCGGAATAGGCCGCCCGGAAGCGACGTGATGAACCGCGGCCGCGGCCGCAAACGCAGATGATCGTCATCGACGAGGCCATCTCCAAAACAAAAGCGCTCCCACGGAAGCGAGTTCCCGCGGGAGCACGGTCGCTTGCCCTTTTAGGACGAACGCGAACTAAAGCAAGCCGGCTTGCGTCATCAGGTCGATGACCTTCTTGGAATTCAGCGTCGCCGGATCGATTTTCGGCGCCTGCAAGTCGGCCAGCGGCACCAGCTTCGGGTTGGACTGGGCATCCTTGCCGACCGCATATTCATACGACGTGCCCGTTTTCAGCACGTCCTGGCCGCCCTTGCCTGTCACCCACTTCAGGAACGCCTGGGCTTCCTTCTGATGCTTGCTGGAGGCCAGCACGCCGCCGCCCGATACCGAAACGAAGGCGCCCGGGTCCTGGTTCTTGAAATAATGCAGGCCGACATTCTTGCTGTTCTCGCCGGTCTTGGCCTGATCGCCGAACCAGTAATAGTGGTAGATCACGCCGCCATCGATCTCGCCGACATTGACCGCCTTCATGACAGTGCTGTTGCCTTTGTAGGCCGTGAAATTCTCCTTCATCGCCTTCAGCCAGTCGGCGGTCGCGGCCTCGCCCTTCAGCTGGAGCAGGGCGCTGACGATGGCCTGGAAGTCGGCGCCCGACGGCGAGGCGGCCCAGCGGCCTTTCCAGCTCGGATCGGCGAGGTCCAGCAGCGACTTGGGGAGCTGGTCTTCCTTCAGCTTGTCCTTGTTGTAGGCAAAGACGGTGCTGCGGGCCGCGACGCCGACCCACTTGCCGCTCGACGGCTGGTATTCCTGGGGAACCTGGGCGAGGGTGTCGGCGTCGACCGGGGCGAACAGACCGGCCGCCTCGACCAGCGCCATGGCCGGCGAATTCTCGGTCAGGAAGACGTCGGCCGGCGAGGCCGCGCCCTCGGCGACGATCTGGTTGGAGAAATCGCTGTCTCCGCCATTGCGCAGCGTGACCTTGATGCCGGTCTCCTTAGTGAAGCCGGCAGCCCATTCCTTGGCGAGGCTCTCATGCTGGGCATTGTAGACGACGATGCCTTGATCCTCCGCCATGGCCGGGCCGGCGATCACGCCGAGCGCCATCGCAGCGCCGGCGAGCGTGGAAAGGGCATTCTTCATGGGGCATCGTCCTCAAATCTGGAGACAGGGGTCAGGCTCGGCTCACCTACCAATACCTGATTATTGTAGTCAAGATTGTGCCCCTGCTTCAATCCGTCGCCATGCCGCAAACTTTCGTGATTTTGCGGCAGTTTGGCTTGGACATTATTTCGCCGGCCACGTAACAAACCAGGGCCGAGACGCGAACTTCGGGGGTAAACTCTTGTGACCGGCAAGGACGAGGCAGAGCTCTCCGGGCTGCTCAGGGCCGCGATCGCGGGAGACGAAAGGGCTTATGCCAACTTTCTGCATCGCATCGCCGCCCTCGTTCGCGGCTTTGTCCGGCGCAAGATCGTTCAGGGCGGAGTCGACCCCGAGGATGTCGTGCAGGAAACCTTGCTTGCCATTCATGTGAAACGCCACACCTGGCGGCCGGATGCGCCGGTGCTGCCCTGGGTCTACGCGATCGCCCGCTTCAAGCTTATCGACGCGTTCCGCCGGCGAGGGCGCCGCATCGAGGTCGAGATCGACGAGATCGCCGAGACCTTCGCCGAGCCGGAGACGGAGACGGTCAGCCAGCGCGACATAAATCGGGCGCTCGAGGGACTGCCGCCGACGCAACGCTCGGTCGTCTCGTCAATTTCGGTCGACGGTCATTCGATCGGCGAGACCGCCGCCAAGCTCGGCGTCAGTGAAACGGCTGTGCGCGTGTCGCTGCATCGCGGCCTCGCCGCGATCGCTAAAAGATTCGGGCGACAGTGACATGAGGACAGAGGATCTGATCAAAGCGCTCGACGCGGATGCCGGCAAGAAGGCCATGCCGATGGGCAAGGCCTGGTGGCTGGCGGTCTCCGTTGCCGTGGCGATCGCGGCAGCCGTGTTCTTCACGACCATCGGGCCGCGTCCCGACATCATGCCGGCCATGCACACGATGCGCTTCATGTCGAAATTCGTGTTCACGCTGGTGCTTGCGGTCAGCGCCTTCGCGCTGATCCGCGCGCTGTCGGTGCCGGGCGCTTCGACAAGGCAGAAGATGGCCTGGATGCTCGCCGCGCCGCTTTTGGTCGTGCTGGCGGTGGTCCTGGAGCTTTTCGTCGTACCCCAGGCCGATTGGGGCAAGCGGCTCGTCGGCTCGAACATGATGATCTGCATGACTTTCATCCCGCTGATCGGCATCGGCCCGCTGGCGGTCTTCCTCGGCATGCTGCGCTACGGCGCGCCGACCAGGCCGGTGCTTGCTGGCGCGGTGGCCGGGCTGCTCGCGGGCGGGCTCGCGGCAACCTTCTACGCCGCGCATTGTTTCGACGATTCGCCGCTCTTCGTCGCCACCTGGTATACGATCGCCATCGCCTTCCTGACGCTGCTCGGGGCTATCGGCGGGCGGCTTTTCGTGCGCTGGTAGCCCGCCGGGGCTGTTTCGAAACAGTCCTTTAATCATGCCGGCAATTGTTTGCCGGTTAGCGGAGCGATCGCCATCATCTGCGCAACCATTCCTTAAAACCGATCCGCCAGGGTTGCGGCAACGTGCAGTTGCGTGTTGGGGTGGGTCGCATCGTGGCGTGGTTGAACTGGAAAGGGCTTCGTGCCGACAGGCACGCCGCGCAGGGTTTGCTCGCAATCGGCCTGGTTGCCGCCGCCGCATCGATCCTGCTGCCACGCCTCGAATTTGGCGCCGACGCGCTGAGGCTCTGCCTGCAGATTTCCATCGCCATCACAGCCGCGACGCTGTTTCTGTCGGCCATGTTCATCCAACGCATCGTCGACGATCGCCGGCAGATCGCCGAGAGCGAACAGCGCTTCCGCCGGGCCATGGAGGATTCGGCGATCGGCGTCGCCATTGTCGGGCTCGACGGGCGCATCGTTCAGGCCAATCCGGCCTTCGCCGACATGCTCGGCTATACCCGATCGGAAATCGAGGCGCTGACGTTCCTCCAGATCACCCATCCCGACGACCTGCAGATCGGCCGCGAGACGATGATGAGCCTGAAGGAAGGCAAGATCCACTCCTTCCATTTCGAGAAGCGGTATCTGCACAAGGACGGTACTCCGGTCTGGGCGCAGCTTGCGGGCTCGGTCATCCGCGAAGAGGGGACAGGCCGCCCGCTCTATCTGGTGTCGCAGATCGAGGACATCGACGCCCGCAAGCAGGCCGAGGCGCGCATCGCCGAGGCCGAGACCCGTTGGAATTTCGCGCTCACCAGCACCGGACAGGGAGTCTGGAGCCTCGATATGCGCAAGGGTGGCACAACCTATTCCGAAACCTGGGCGAAGATGCTGGGCTATGCCGCTGGCGAGCTCGACGGAGACCCGGACCGCTGGCTGACCATGATCCATCCCGACGATCAGGCACGCGTCGCCGAGGCGGATCGCGCGCACCTTGCCGGCGAGACGCCCTTTTTCGAAGCCGAGTTCCGGATGCGCCACAAGGACGGCCACTGGGTCTGGATCCTCGACCGTGGCAAGACGATCGAGCGCGACGCCGAGGGCCGGGTGATCCGCGCCATCGGCAGCCTGACCGATATCACGCAGCGCAAGGAGGCCGAGACGCGGCTGATGGTTTCGGCGGCGATGCTGGCCGACGAGAAGGAGCGTCTGAGGGTCACGCTGCAGTCGATCGGCGACGCGGTGATTTGCACCGATGCCGCCAACCGCATCACCTTCATGAACCCCGTCGCGGAAAAGCTCACCGGCGTTGACGTCTGCGAAGCCCTTGGAAAGGTGCTCGGCCATGTCTATTGGGCGGTCGACGAGGAAAGCGGGCAGAGAATCGGCCTGACGCGTCCTTCGGCGTGCGAACAGCCTCGTTGCGACCAGAACACGCGCGCGGTTCTCGTGCGGCGCGACGACACGCGCTGCAGCATCCGCCAGGTGGTGTCGCCGATCATGAACGACCGCAAGCAGTTCTGCGGCCTGGTCATCGTCTTCCAGGACTTCACCGACGCGCGCGCCCTGCAGCGACAACTGGCCTACGCCGCCGCCCATGACGCGCTGACCGGGCTCGCCAACCGCTCGAGCTTCATGCGCACCATGGAGGAACTGGTCGACCAGTGCCGCCTCAATGGCGGCGAGCATCAGTTCATGTTCGTCGACCTCGACCACTTCAAGGCCGTCAACGACACCGGCGGCCATGCCGCGGGCGATGCGCTGCTCAGGCGCGTGGCCGACACCCTGCGCAATGTGCTTGGCCCGGAAGAGATCGTCGCGCGGCTCGGCGGCGACGAGTTCGCCGTCATCCTCAAATCGGGCGACGCGGCGCGCGGGCCGATCGCGGCGCGCTCGATCATCGATGCCATCTGCAACCTCAATTTCAGCTGGGACGGCCGCCCGCATTTGATCGGCGCCAGCATCGGGCTCGCGCCGATCCGCGCCGGTTGCGGCGAGGTGGATGAGATCATCGCCCGCGCCGATGCCGCCTGCTACGATGCCAAGGCGGCAGGCCGCGGCTGCGTTTCCGCCGCGCCGGACGAAGCTTCGAGAGATGTGCCGCCCATGCCGCTCGCCGCGGCGTCCTGAACGGCGTCGGAAGGGTTCAGCCGCGGAAGATCAGCGCGTCGGCACCGGATGGTCGCCGCGATAGTCGTAGAAGCCGCGACCAGTCTTGCGGCCGAGCCAGCCGGCCTCGACATATTTCACCAGCAGCGGACAAGGGCGGTATTTCGAGTCCGACAGGCCCTCATGCAGCACCTGCATGATCGACAGGCAGGTGTCGAGGCCGATGAAGTCGGCGAGCTGCAGCGGGCCCATCGGATGGTTGGCGCCGAGCCGCATGGCGGTATCGATGGCGTCGACCGTGCCGACGCCCTCATAGAGCGTGTAGATCGCCTCGTTGATCATCGGCAAAAGGATGCGGTTGACGATGAAGGCCGGGAAATCCTCGGAGACGGTGATCGTCTTGTCGAGGTGCTTCACATAGGTCTTGGCCGCCTCGAAGGTCTGGTCCTCGGTGGCGATGCCGCGCACTAGCTCGACCAGCTTCATCACCGGCACAGGATTCATGAAATGTATGCCGATGAAGCGCTCGGGACGGTCGGTCTGGGCGGCAAGCCGGGTGATCGAGATGGACGAGGTGTTGGTCGCCAGAATCGCTTCCGGATTGAGCTGCGGGCAGAGCTGCGCGTAGATCTTGCGCTTGACCGTCTCGTCCTCGGTCGCCGCCTCGATCACGAGGTCGGCGGCGGCGAGGTCGGCCATGGCCGGAGCGGCGGAGATGCGCGCCATCGCTTCGTTGCGCGCCTTTTCCTCAAGCTTGCCGGAACCGACTTGGCGGGCCATGTTGCCACTGATGGTGGCGATGCCCTTCTCGATCCGGTCGGCCGATATGTCGTGGATCAGGACCTTGTAGCCGCCCAGCGCAGAGACATGGGCGATACCGCCACCCATCTGACCCGCGCCGACAATGCCGATCGTCTCGATCTTGCTCATGAACCCCGATCCCGTCCGGAACGTCCGCACTTCCTTGAAGTACAAAGACGCTCCTGCTTGTTTGTTTCCCGCAATCCGGAGGCGAACCGCCGGATTGGCTCCGGACCTTGATGGCCCGCTTTTTGTGCAGTGCAAACTAAAAGGGCGGGGCGACTTCGTCTACCCCACCCTTTGGATTTTAATATGCCAGAACGGACGGCGTCAAAGCGCCTTTTGCAGCTCCGGCAAAATGACGAAGAGATCGCCGACCAAGCCGTAATCGGCAACCTGGAAGATCGGCGCCTCCTCGTCCTTGTTGATGGCGACGATCACCTTGGAGTCCTTCATGCCGGCCAGGTGCTGGATGGCGCCGGAGATGCCGACGGCAATGTAGAGGTCGGGCGCGACCACCTTGCCGGTCTGGCCGACCTGCCAGTCGTTCGGGGCATAGCCCGCGTCGACCGCGGCGCGGGACGCGCCGACCGCGGCGCCGAGCTTGTCGGCGACCGGCAGGATGACTTCCTGGAACTTCTCCGAAGAGCCGAGCGCGCGGCCGCCGGAGATGATGATCTTGGCCGAGGTCAGTTCCGGACGATCGTTCTCCGAGAGCTTGTTCTCGACGAAGGACGACAGGCCGGGGTTGGCGGCGGCGCCGACCGTCTCGACCGCGGCAGAACCACCTTCCGGCGCTGCCGCGAAGGAGGCGGTGCGCACCGTGATGACCTTCTTGGCGTCGGTCGACTGGACGGTCTGGATGGCGTTGCCGGCATAGATCGGCCGCTTGAAGGTGTCAGGCGAGACCACTTCGATGATTTCCGACACCTGGGCGACGTCGAGCAGGGCGGCGACGCGCGGCGCGATGTTCTTGCCGGCGGAAGTGGCCGGCGCGATGATCGTGTCGTAGCCGCCCGCAAGCGAGACGACGAGAGCCGCAGTCGGCTCGGCGAGGCGTTCCGAAAGCTCGTCCGCTTCGGCCAGCAGCACTTTCCGAACGCCCTTCAGCTTGGCGGCGGCGTCGGCCGCGCCCTTGGCGCCCTTGCCGGCCACCAGCACGTCGACTTCCGCGCCGATCTGGAGCGCCGCCGACAGCGCCTTGGCGGTCTGGTCGGAAAGGCTTGCGTTGTCGTGTTCGGCGATGAGGAGAATTGCCATTGTCTTTATCCTTTCCCGATCGCTTAGAGCACGCCGGCTTCGTTCTTCAGCTTCTCGACCAGCTCGGCCACCGACTTCACCTTGACGCCCGCCTTGCGGCCGCCCGGCTCCTCGGTCTTGATCACCTTGAGGCGCGGCTTGACGTCGGCGCCGAAGTCGGCCGGGCTCTTCTCGTCGAGCGGCTTCTTCTTCGCCTTCATGATGTTGGGCAGCGATGCATAGCGCGGCTGGTTGAGGCGAAGGTCGGCGGTGACGATCGCCGGCATCTTCAGTTCGACCGTCTGCAGGCCGCCGTCGACCTCGCGCGTCACCTTGGCATGATCGCCGGCAAGCTCGACCTTGGAGGCGAAGGTGCCCTGCGACCAGCCAAGCAGCGCCGCCAGCATCTGGCCGGTCTGGTTCGAATCGTCATCGATCGCCTGCTTGCCGAGGATGACGAGGCCGGGCTTCTCCGCCTCGACCACGCCCTTCAGCACCTTGGCGACGCCGAGCGGCTCGGTCTGCTCGTCAGTCTTAACCAGAATGGCCCGGTCGGCGCCCATGGCGAGCGCGGTGCGCAGCGTTTCCTGCGCCTGCTGCGGGCCGACCGAGACGACGATGATCTCTTCCGCCTTGCCGGCTTCCTTGATGCGGATCGCTTCCTCGACCGCGATCTCGTCGAACGGGTTCATCGCCATCTTGACATTGGCGAGCTCGACGCCGAGTCCGTCGGCTTTCACCCGGACCTTGACGTTGGCATCCACAACCCGCTTCACGGGCACAAGGATCTTCATTTTCCTGTCACCTCTCCTGAGATAGTCGGGGCGCTATAGCAGCGTACGCCCTGTCAGAGTTGTCGAAAGCCGACATTACGGGCGGAATATCCGCCCAGCGGTGCCGTTTCCGTAGTGGCGGCAAATCCGCGCGTCAATATCCCACGAGGCACCCAAATCGGTTCAGTCCCGAGGCGTCGCTGCTCCACGGCCCCATTGCGACCCCGGCTGCGCCGGGGTGCCGTCGCTCGCGGCGGGCTCGACGGGGACAGGCGGCTGCTGGATGTTCGGCGTCGGGTCCGGCTCGCCGTCGGCGCCGGCCAGCAGCGGCACGCCGCGGCTGCGCAGCACCAGCACCAGCACGAATCCGGCGAGGATGCCGCCGATATGGCAGGCCCAGGAAATCCGGTCCTCTCCGCCGGCGGCGAACATCACGATCTGGAACAGGATCCAGAGGATCAGCGGGATGAAGGCCGGAATGCGCAAGGGGATGCGGGCAAAGGCCAGCACCCAGACTTTCACGCGAGGGTAGAGAATCAGATAGGCGGTGACGACGCCGGCAATGGCGCCGGACGCGCCGATCAGCGGCACCTGCGAATCCCAGGCCACCAGCCCCTGGAAGAAAGCGCCGGCGACAGCGCAGGCCAAGTAGAAGATCAGGTAGCGTATGTGGCCGAGCGCATCCTCGACATTGTCGCCGAACACCCACAGGAACAGCATGTTGCCGCCTAGATGGAAAATGTCGGCGTGCAGGAAGGAATAGGTGAGATAGCTGAGGCTTTCGGGTATGACGACGAATTCAGGCGACAGCTCGACCTTGTGGTGGACCACCGAGGGAATGAAGCCGAGGCCGAGAACCGCGGCATTGGTGAAGTTCTCACCGCCAAGCGTGGTCGCCAGATAGACCAGCGCATTCACCACCATCAGACCGATCGTCACATATTGCAGACGGATGTGGCGCAGCCTGTTGGTGTCGTAAAGCGGGATGAACATCGGACCCTCCCGCCCCTGGATTCAGCGGTTCTTGCCGGGAACCCATAGCACGTCGGCCTTTCCATTGTCATTGACCGCACGGGCGGCAACGAACAGGAAATCCGAGACGCGGTTGACGTATTTGAGCGCCTCGCGGTTGACATGCTCGGTCGGATCCTGGGCCAGCGCCACCATCAGGCGCTCGGCCCTGCGCGCCACGGTGCGGGCCAGATGGAGCGCGGCCGCGGCCGGCGTGCCGCCGTTCAGCACGAAGGATTTCAGCGGCTGCAGGTCCTTGTTGAGGAGGTCGATGTCCTGTTCGACGCGGCCGGTCTGGGCGGCGACGATACGCAGCGGCTCGTATTCCAGGGGCTTGCCGCCGTCGGGCACGGCGAGGTCGGCTCCCAGATCGAACAGATCGTTCTGAATGCGCGACAGCATGGCCTCGATCGCGGGATGTTGGCCGGCGGTATGGATGCGGGCCATGCCGATGCAGGCATTGGCCTCGTCGACCGTGCCATAGGCGTCGACGCGCAGGTCGGATTTCAGCCGCCGCTCGCCGGTGCCGAGCCCGGTGGTGCCGTCATCGCCGGTGCGGGTGTAGATCTTGTTGAGCTTGACCATAACGTCCCCAAAAGACCTCTATTTGCGCGTGAAATAGACCACCAGCAACAGCAGCGCCAACGCCACGGCCTGCAGCATCACACGGGCTTGCATCAGCTTGTTCGAGGTGACGCCGGAGCCGCCGCGCATCATGTTGATCAGGCCGCGAACCAGCACGATCAGCACGGCCGCCATCGCGATGACGGCGAGAATCTTCAAGACGATGACCATCTGGCTGGCTCCGGTTCAGTTTCGGTCAGGCGCGCCTGGCGAGCACGCGGTACAGCATTGACGCCGGCAGGATGCGTTTGAGTGCCGCGCCGATCCTGGCCGGCACCGTTACCACATAGTGCGGGCGCGGGCGCTGTGACAGAAGCGCGTGGCGGAGCGCGTTGTGCACGACCTCCGGCCCGGGCTTCAGCTTCGACACGCTGCCGCCGGCCTGGAGCCGGGCGAGCTGCGCCTGATAATCCGCGCGGTGGACGGACTTTTCGACATCGATGTTCTTCAGGAACCAGGGCAGGCCATTGCTGGCGATCTTCGACGTCACCGGTCCCGGTTCGATGAGGGAAAGGTGGATGCCGCTGCCGTCGAGTTCCTGGCGCATGCACAGCATCAGGCCTTCGATGGCGTGCTTGGATGCCGAATAGGCGCCGCGGAAGCGGACAGGCGCCAGTCCGAGGATCGAGGAGCAATGGACGAGACGGCCGTGCCCCTGGCGACGCATGACCGGCATGACGCGCCGGGTGAGATCATGCCAGCCGAAGAAATTGGCCTCGAACTGCTCGCGCAGCGCTGCGACCGGCAGGTCCTCGACGGCGCCGGGCTGAGCGTAGGCGCCGTTGTTGAACAGCGCGTCCAGCGTGCCGCCGGTGCGTTCAAGCACCGCCTCGACCAGCGCGGCGATGGATTCCGGCTCACGATAATCGAGATAGAAGGCCTCCAGGCCGTCGGCCTCGAGCACGGCTATGTCGGCCGGCTTGCGCGCCGTTGCGAAGACCCGCCAGCCCTCCGCCTTCAGCGCCCGCGCGCAATACGCGCCGATGCCGGAGGAGGCCCCGGTGACGATGACGGTGCGCAATTCTTTCGCGACGGTGGACGTTGTCTGACCTGGGGTTGCCATTTGCTGCAATCACTTCCCATATTCGCGGCGTCGACACAATCGAGCGGAGCGCGGGTCCTTGCTCAGGAATATCGTCGCCGTCAAGCGCGTGCTCTACGATGCGATCGGCCATTTCAACAATGACGACGGCTGGGCGATGGCCAGCCATCTCGCCATCACCTCGCTGATGGCGTTGTTTCCGTTCCTGATCTTCGCCACGACACTGGCCAGCTTCCTCGGCGCGCAGGCGTTCTCGGACACGGCGGTGCATCTCGTCTTCGACACCTGGCCGGAGCAGATCGCCAAGCCGATCGCGCGCGAGGTGCAGAACGTTCTCACCGTCAGGCGAACCGACCTTTTGACCTACGGCGTCGTGCTTGCCGCCTATTTCGCGTCGAACGGCATCGAGGCGCTGCGCACCTCGCTCAACCGGGCCTATCGTGTCACCGAAACGCGCGGCATCATCCACCGCAGGGTGCAAAGCATCATTTTCGTGCTGATCGCCACGGCCTGTTTCCTGGCCGTCAGCGTGCTTCTGGTGTTCGCCCCTCTGCTGGCCAGGCTGGCGGAGGCGCATCTCGAATGGATCAAGCCCTATATGGGCACCATCACGCTGTGGCGTTACGTCGTCGCCTCCACCGTCATCGTCATCGGGCTGTTCTCGGTGCATATCTGGCTGCCGGCCGGCAAGCGCCGCTTTGTCTCGATCATACCGGGCATCGTCTTCACGCTGATCGCCTGGCTCGCCGGCTCGACCATCTTCGCCACCTATCTCGATCATTTCTCGTCCTACGTGACGACCTATGCGGGGCTCGCCTCGATCATGATCGCGGTGGTTTTCCTCTACATCATCTCGGCGATCTTCATCCTCGGCGGCGAGCTCAACGCCGCCATCAGCCGCTATCTGGAGGCGCGTGCGCGCGTCGGGTGAGTTGCGTCGGTAGAGGAATTGAAGAAATGAAGAATTGAGGAATTGAAGAAAAAGCGATCCGGCGCTGCCGGCTTCTTCTTCAGTTCTTCAGTTCTTCAGTTCCTCAGTTCTCCGTTCTTCAATTCTTCAATTCCTCAATTCCCCTTCCCTTCCCTTGCCTGCCCGCCGTCGCCAGGCCTACGCCAAGGGTCGCGATCGCCATGCCGGCGATCTGCAGCAGATTGAGCTGCTCGTCGAAAAGCATCCAGGCGATGACCGCGGTCACGGCGGGCACGAGGTAGAACAGCGAAGCGACCTTCGACATCTCGCCGTCCCTGATCATCACCATCAACAGGAAGATGGCGCCGACCGACAGCACCAGGACCAGCCAGGCCATGGCAAAGATCAGCTCGCCATTGACGGTGACGGCGCGCGTCTCGAAGGCGAGCGAGCCCAGGATCATCACGGCGGAGCCGCCGACATACTGCCACATCGTCGCCGACACCAGGTCGCCGCCGGAAGCATAGCGTTTCTGCCAGATGGTGCCGGCGCTCATGCCAAGCACCGAGACGAGCGAGGCGGTCAATGTTGCCGCGGTCACGCCGCCGCCGACCGCTCCGAGCTTCGGCCACAGCACAATGACGACGCCCACAAGCCCGACAGCGAGCCCGGCCCAATGGCGGGGCAGGATCGCCTCGCCGAGGAATCTGCCGGCGAGCACGGCGGTGATCAGCGGCTGCAGGCCGACGATCAATGCCGAAAACCCTGCCGGCATGCCCCGGTGGATCGCCCAGAAGACGGCGCCGAGATAGACGCCATGCATGAGGACGCCGGCCATCGTCGCATGCAACGCCTCGTCGCGCGTCGCCGTGCGCGAGCCAAGCAGCACGGCGAGGCCGGCAAACAGGATCGCCGCTATGACGAAGCGGATGGCAAGGAACGTAAAGGGCTCGGCCCAGGGCATGGCGTAGCGCGCGCCGATGAAGCCTGTCGCCCACAGAACGACGAAGGAGGCGGGAATGAGCCGCTTGATGCTCTGCATGGGTGGGAGGCTGCCGGGGTGAACGGTTGATGACGGCAATTGCTCTAATGCCGTTCAATCCGGCAAGCAAAACGAAACGGTTGATCCATAAGCTAAGTCGAATTCAACAAACCGTGCCAAGAGGGGCATGGCGCGTCGGCGCGCCATGGGTGGGCATGTTTTTGCATCTCGACACGACCTGGCTGTTGTTCGCCTTCCTGATCATTGCCGGCTTCGGTTTCTTCTTCGGCACGGCGCTCGACGCGATCATGAAGGAGAGCGGGTTTGGCCCGACCGGCAACACGCTGCTGTTCATCTTCGGCTTCTTTGCCGCGGTGACGGTCGCCGGCAAGCATGGCATCAGCCTGAGCGACCTCAGGCTGGCGGTTGCCTGTGGGCTCGGCGGCGCCTTTGCCTTCATCAGCGTGCTGGCACTGATCAAGGCCGGGATGGCGCGACTTTAATCAAACTCGACAAGCCGCCTGACGTCCTGCGACGACATGCCCGCCTCGCGAAGCGCGGCAAGACCGGTGTCCTTGAAGCTCTTGGACAGTTTCCTGCCGTCCGGACCAAGGATCAGGCGGTGGTGGAAATAGCGCGGCTGCGGCAGGCCGAGCAGTTCCTGCAGCAGGCGCTGCACGCCGGTCGCCGCATAGAGGTCCTGGCCGCGCACGACATGGCTGACGCCCTGCAGCGCGTCGTCGAGGACGACGGCAAGATGATAGCTGGTCGGGATGTCGCGGCGGGCGACGATGACGTCGCCCCAGGCCTGCGGTTGCGCTTCGATCGCTCGTGTCGCCGACATCGTCTCATCGGTGAATTCGGTCCATGACAGGTCGGCGGTGACGCGCATCCTTGCCACTTCGACGTCGAGCCGCCAGGCGAAGGGCATGTTCTCGGCGATCCGTCGCTTGCGCTCCCTGGCTGGCAGGGCCTTGTCGAGCGGCGGGTAGAGCGGCACGCCGTCAGGATCGCGCGGCCAGTCGCGGCCGCCTCTCTCGGCGATGAAGGCGCGGATCTCGCCCCGGCTCATGAAGGCCGGATAGACCAGTTCCTCGGCGACCAATCGGTCGAGCACCGCCTGGTATTCGGCAAAATGTTCCGACTGGCGACGCACCGGCTGTTCCCAGCGCAATCCCAGCCATTCGAGGTCGCGGAAAATGCCGGTCTCGAATTGCGGCGTGCAGCGGGCGATGTCGATATCCTCGATGCGCAGCAGCAGCCGTCCGCCGACCTGCGTCGCCATCTGCTGGTTCAGCAGGGCCGAATAGGCATGGCCGAGATGCAGTTCGCCATTCGGGCTCGGCGCGAAGCGGAATGTCAGGAGCGTCATCTCTCGGGCGGCGTTCGGGTTGAAAGGTGCTTTCGCCGGTTGGTATTTAGCCTCCATTGCCATTTCGCGGGCGTCCTGGGAACAAGAACGTGCAACGCATCGCCTCGCTCGACGACATTGCGACTGGGCTCGACGCGCTCTGCCGAATCGATCCGCGGTTGGAGACGGTGCGCGGCAAGGCGGGCGAGGTGCCGCTTCGGCTGTCGGAGCGGGGGTTTCGAAGCCTGGCCTCGATCATCGTTTCGCAGCAAGTTTCCCGCGCCAGCGCCGACGCCATTTTTGGCCGTCTGGTCAAGCTAGTCGATCCGCTGACGCCGCAGGCGATCCTCGCCGCCGGCGGGGACATATTCCGCGAGGCCGGTCTGTCGCGGCCGAAACAGCGCGGGCTGCTCGCGGTCGCGCAAGCCGTTGCCGGCGGGCTCGATCTCGATCACCTGTGCACCCTGGACGCCGGCGAGGCGATCGCCGCGATGACGGCCGTGCCCGGCATCGGCCCATGGACGGCCGAATGCTATCTGTTGTTCGCCGCCGGCCATCCGGACGTCTTCCCCGCGCGCGATGTCGCGCTGCAGACGGCGGTCGGCCATGCGCTCGGCATCGACCCGCGTCCGCCGGAGAAAATGCTGATCCGGCTGGCCGAATCATGGAGCCCCTGGCGGGGTGTCGCGTCGCGGCTTTTTTGGGCCTACTATCGTGAACTGAAGGGCAGGGACGCGGCGCCTCCCGTCGAAATGGCCAATAAAGCATGAAAATCATGCGTTTTTGAGAGTTTCGGCGAGAGACAATCCGCTTCACATCCCTGTCATGTCGGGCTTACAGTATCCGCGCCGTTCGGTTTGGAATGTAGGAGGCGAAGGACGTGACGGTTGCCGTATCTCCGGATGGGCTTCCCGCGCTGGTGCTGAATGCGGACTACCGCCCGCTCAGCTATTACCCCCTGTCGCTCTGGTCGTGGCAGGACGCCATCAAGGCTGTCTTCCTCGACCGGGTCAACATCGTCGCAGAATACGAGCACGCCGTCTCCTCGCCGACCTTCTCGATGAAGCTGCCGAGCGTGGTCAGCCTCAAGGCCTATGTGAAGCCGTCCCGGCATCCCGCCTTCACCCGCTTCAACGTGTTCCTGCGCGACCGTTTCCAGTGCCAGTATTGCGGCACGCCGGAGGATCTGACCTTCGACCATGTCATCCCGCGCCATCGCGGCGGGGCGACGACCTGGGAGAATGTCGTCGCCGCCTGCTCGCCCTGCAATCTTCGCAAGGGCGGCATGATGCCGGCGCAGGCCAAGATGTGGCCGCTGCAGAAGCCCTACCAGCCGACGGTGCACGACCTGCACAACAACGGCCGCCTGTTCCCGCCCAACCATCTGCATGAAAGCTGGATGGATTATCTCTACTGGGATGTCGAGCTGGAACCTTAGAGTTCGGCAGAAATCCGCGAGCCCGGCCGTCTGCCGCAGCTTTCTGCGCTTCCGGTGCTCACGTACTTAAGTACGCTCCGCTCCGGTTCTCGAAAGCCGCGCCAGCCAATCCGGGCTGGCGAATTTCTGGACGAACTCTCCGCCGTGCCGTTCGATAGAAAATTGGCTCAGTCGCGGGATAACGCGCTGCGGAAGGCGACGGCGGCCAGCACGAGGCTGGCGATAGCGTTCCAGCCGGCGAGCGAGAGACCGAGGACGCGGAGCGCCGCCTTGTCGCAGGAGGGCGGCACGAATTTGTCGAGCGCGTCGAGCACGCCCTTGCCGCCGGTGTCGACCGGGCCGGCGCCCGCCGTGCAGTCGGTCGGGCCGGCCCACCAATGCCATTCGACGCCGGAGTGGTAGACGCCGAGATAGAGGCCGTAGAGCATCAGCAAGCCGCCGATCCCCAGCAGGCCGCGCGTAGCCCAGGCCGGCGCATGAAGCATCGAGGCGATTACCGCCAGCAGCATCAGCGGCGCGCCGACATAATAGGGCGTGCGCTGCTCGAGGCAGAGGTGGCAGGGGATGTAGCCGCCGATATATTGGAAAGCCAGCGCCGAGCCGACGGTCGCGGCCATGGCGACGGCGAGAAAAAGCGCCGCGCGCGTGCGCTGGCGTCCGGTGTCGGCATTCATGGTCGCTGTCATCTAATCGGATCCGTTTGTTGCGTCGCTATCCGTGGGCGTATCTGACGAGGATATAGAGCAAAATCAGGGCAGCCGCGCCGGCGCCGACGATCAATCCCAATCGCTTTTCGATGAACTCCCGGATCGATTCACCATAGCGGCGCAACAGCCAGGCCAGCAGCAGGAAACGCGCGCCGCGCGCCACGATGGCCGAGACGACGAAGACAAGAATGTTGACGTGAAGCGCGCCGGCCAGAATGGTGACCACCTTGATCGGCGGCAGGTGCGCAGCGCCGGATGTGACGAGCAGCACGAGCATCAGCCCGGTGCCTGACGACTGCCACCTCTCGAAGGTGTCGAGGCCGCCGAAATGCTCCAGGATCGGCCGCGCTATCGTGTCGTAGGCATAGTAGCCGATCAGCCAGCCGGCAATGCCGCCCAGCACGGAGGCAACCGTGGCGGTCAGGGCGTAGCGATAGGCGCGATCAGGCCGCGCCAACGCCATGGGCAGGAACAGCACGTCGGCCGGTATGAAGAACACGGAGCTTTCGACGAAGGCGATGAAGGCCAGCCACCATTCGGCGGATTTGCGCGCCGCCAGCGACAGGGTCCAGTCGTAAAGTCCGCGAAGCATCGGCTCTCCTAATGCGGTCGACACAATTCCGGACGGAAAACCGCAGCGCGCTTTTCCTGGAATTGCTCTGATCAATGTCACCCGGGACGCTTGGCGGTTTTGGGCAACGGCAGGCAGGAAGACAAGGACCCAAAGCGCCGCATCCAGCTTCCGGATGCGAGGCGCTCAATGCTTCGCCTGTCTAGAAAGATTTTCCGCGCCGCACAATGTCTGCGTCGCCACGAGGCCGAAGGGTGGGCGATGCCGCCGGTTGCGCGGGCAAATCCGCAACAGGCCAGTTGACGAACACCCATCCGCCCGTATAGTCCGCGCCCATCCAGGCCGCCCGGCCTGAGCCCCTATGGCGGAATTGGTAGACGCGCTCGACTCAAAATCGAGTTCCGCAAGGAGTGCTGGTTCGATCCCGGCTAGGGGCACCACTACCTTCATGCAGGTGTTGACGTATTTTACCGTCGGGTCGACCGGCGCAGGGCGCTTAACAAAAGCAAGACCGTCACCCACGGGCGCCAATAGTTTACCAACCATCGGCTTGCGCTTGCGGAGCACCGGTTCCGGCAACAGGCCGGCAAGATCATCGATCTATTCTGTGCGCGGAATGTCCGGTTTGCGCGGGATGATCGCCGTCAACCCACTGGACGATCATCCGGAATTGCACTTTCGCTTGCGAATAGGAGCGATAGAAGTCGAGAAGTTCCCCTGTGGGTTCCGACAAGCGTTGGAAGCCCGAAATAAAGGCGACGACCGTGCCGATCGTCGTCTGCCCGCGGATCACAAGATAGCCGCCAACGATCAGGACCATCAGGGACCCCGCCGCGTTGGCTATATTCAGCAACGTCTTCAGCCCGAATTTCAACAAATAGAATTCGATGCGGGTGCTGAAGATCGTGCGTATGGTGCGAAAGGCGGCTCGGCGCTTCGTCGAGTGGCTGGCGAAGGAATTGACTGCTTGGTTGCCAAGCTTTCGGACCAGCGCGACCTGCCGCTCCACGAGTGTGTTCAGGTCCTTCTGCATATAAAGCGCAAGCAGGATTTGCGGCAGGAGTGACAGGCCGCTGACCAGAGCGATCACCGGCTGCATGTAGGTCATGTAAAATGCGACGGAGACCATCAGCGTGACGTTGACCACGCAATCAGAGATGCTGGTGCCGACAAATCCGCCAACATAGTCGATCTCGTTGCCGATGATGCCGGCGGTCTGACCACTCCTTGCGTGCTCGCGCGCGGACCTTTGCGTGGCGACGAGAGCGAGTTGGTCGCGGGCCGTCTTCACCACGCTCTCTCCGACCCAGCCTTGATAGACGATCAGTGCGTATTTCAGGCCCGCATGCAGGAGTATAGCCCCAAGATAAAGGCCGCCGAGCATCAGCAGCCCCCGTACGTCCTTGTCGGCAATTGCCACATCGACGACCCGTCTCTGCAGGTCGATGGGTAGAAAGTTGGCCAAGGCAACCGAAATTGCGATCACGCTGACATAGACCTGTTGCATGCCGCTGGCGCGCCGGACAAAACTGGGAAACTTCTCGCCAGGGCGCATCGCGTCGGCCATCGGCTCAAACGGGGCGAAGCGCCGCGCAATTGTCGCGAAAATTCCGCTCACCTTTGGTGCGCCTCCGTCGTATCCATTTCCGATCCAACCGATCAGAGCAACGCACCCTGTCGGTGACCTGCTGAACAGGCAGCCTCTGTCAGGCCCGGGACTGCCGCCCGGTCATGCTTTTTGCCAGCCCACGCCACATGAGGAGGCTGAGTTCTCTATCTTCACGGATTGATAGCGAAGAAGGCCGCGAGCCCCTTTGATCGGCATCAAGGCCAGGGGAATTTACGATCCGAGCTGAACCAGGCAGGCTGCGCGATAGATACGCTGGAGAGGTCAGAGCCGTCCGTGTCGATATTTTGAAGTATGCGTTTCAGGCTTGGAACGATCGGCGCGAGCGTGGCAGGCATTTGGCGCGCACATCATAAGCTGCAATTCCCGCTTCCCGACATTCAGACGCTCTGCAAAATGGCAGGCGTGACGTTCAAAGGATCGTGCAGGTCGACTACACAATGCCGGCTGCGTTGAGTCTATTGGCGGCGTCCAGCCTCCCTACCGCATATTGCCCGTATGCCCTTGCGAGTAGCGCCCCGGCTGCGGCCATACGGTGAGCCCATGCGGCTCTAGGCCGACGCGGATTTTCGTCACGGCGCCGCTCGTCGTGTCGATCATATACACGTCGCTGTCGAAGCGGCCGGAGAGCCATAGCTGCTTGCCGTCGGCGCTGACATTGCCCATGTCGGGGCTGCCGCCGCCGGGGATCGGCCATTGCGCGACCACGGCGCGGGTGGCGAAGTCGATCACCGTCACGCTGCCCGGACCCTTGGCCTTGCCCTGCTCCATTTTGTGCGAGCCGCGGTTCGAGACATAGAGCCGCTTGCCGTCGCGGCTGACGACGAAGCCGTGCGTGCCGATGCCGGTGGGGATGAAGCCGATTTCCTTGAAACTGTCGCCGTCGATCAGGAATACGCCGTCATTCATCATGTCGGCGACGTAAAAGACCTTGCCGTCGGGCGACAGGCGGATGTCCTGCGGCATGCCCATCCTGGACAGGTCGAGATGGCCGAGCACCTTCTGGTTCTTCAGGTCGATCTTGGCCAGGCCGCCATCGCCATATTCGCAGGTGAAGATCGCATAGGAGCCGTCGACCGAGAAATCGGCATGGTTGATGCCAAGGCAGGTCGGCGTCGGCAGGCTCGATTTCAGCGCCATGGTGTGCGGGTCGCGGAAATCGAGCTGCTGCAATGCCTCGTCGACGACGATGGCCGCGCTGCCGTCCGGCATGAAATAGAGGTTGTAGGGATCGTCGACCGGGACCTGCTGGCCGGGCTTGGCGGTCATCGGGTCGATCGGCGTCAGGCTGCCGTTTTTGCCGGTGCCGTTGTTGGCAACCCACAGCGTCTTCAAATCCCAGGACGGCACGACGTGCTGCGGCTTGCTGCCGACTTTGAAGCGGTCGACTTCCTTGAGCGTTACGCTGTCGATCACCGAGACGCTGTTGGAAGAGCGGTTGGGCACATAAACGCGCGGCAGGGCGCCTGCCGTGGCGGGGCTCAGATGGCCGAGCGTGGTCTGGCTGTAGATGTTGATCGGGGGAGGCGGCGCATCGGAGCAATCCTCCGGGCAGGTGTCGGCCGAGGCTCGATCCGGAAACATGGCGAGCGGGACAAGCGGCGCACAAAGGCGAGCGAAGCGCAGGACAGTATCGATCATTTGGAAGTGCTTTGTAGTGAAGGCCGGCCGGGCTCGGCCGCCGCAAGCCATAGCCGGTGTTTCGCCACCCATCTAGCGCCTTTTCAACAGGCTCCGCATGCGGTTGCGCAGCAGGCGCGCCATGTTGCGGGTCTCGCGATAGAGGTGCAGTTGCGAGGCCGCCTGGCGGGCCAGCCGGTCGGCGTCCGGCGTCAGCCCGACCACCAGCGTGCCCATCGGCTTGCGCTCGCTCCACAGGCGGCTCATCACCGGATGGTCCGGAACCGCGCAGGAATCGGTCATGACGATGTTGGGATCGTCGAGATGCTGCTTGGTCACCTCGATCATCAGCAGCGTGCCCGGCGAATAGTCGGAGAGCGTCTCGTCATAGGCCGTCTTCCAGGTGTAGGCGACGCCGGCCTCGACGAAGACAACCAGGCAGCCGATGGCGCGGCCATCGAGCGTCAAGAGATGGATGCGGCACATGTCCTGCTCGGCCAGCCGGTGCACGGCCTCGCGGGCGAAGGCGGCGCGGTAGCGGTCGATCGCCATGGCGGTGCGCTCGCGGCCCTTCCAGCCGGCGGCCTCCAGCGTCAGGAAGCTTTCGATGGCATGGCGGATCTCGTCCGGCCCGCGCGCCACGATGTGCTCGAGCTTGCCGAGGTCGGCAAGGCGCCGCTTCAGCCGGCGAAATTCGCGATAGTGATGCGAACGCAGCGACGCCTTGAGGTAGTCCTCGCCGTCGGCGTCGC
Source organism: Mesorhizobium sp. M2A.F.Ca.ET.046.03.2.1 (assembly GCF_003952425.1). Lineage (NCBI taxonomy): Bacteria > Pseudomonadati > Pseudomonadota > Alphaproteobacteria > Hyphomicrobiales > Phyllobacteriaceae > Mesorhizobium > Mesorhizobium sp. M2A.F.Ca.ET.046.03.2.1. Next base: position 4,336,229 of record NZ_CP034449.1, read on the forward strand.
TTTCAAGCACCGGGCGCTCGACCCTGCCGGTGGTCACCAGGGTCAGGCCGCGGCTGTCGGCGAAGGAGGTCAGCAGGCTCGCCACCGGGCCGTCAAGGCGCATGTCGGGCAGCACGAAGACTTTTGGCAGCTTGAGATGCGGCCGCGACAGCATCGAGAAGAAATCCTCGATGACGCCGATCGGATCGTCGCGGTCGACCAGCGGCGTGCCGAGCGGGCCGAACGGGCTTGACCACGTGCGCATCACCGGGACGCCGAGCGGCATCGCCGGCCGCTCGACCGAGAAGGGCACCAGAAGGCGCAACCGGTCGCGGTATTCGTCGCCGTCGCGGATGACGGCCAGCCGCACCTCGCGGTCCTCCAGCCGGGGCATCGCCGGGGCCAGGAAGCGCGGGTTGAAGAAGACATTAGGCTCGACCGTGCGGGCGCTGAGATAGTCGAGTTCCTCGACAAGGTCGAAGCCGGCCGAGGCCGGGTAGATGGCGAGCTTGCGTTCCGGCCTGTTGCTGGCGAAGAGCTCGATATGGGCAGGGTCGACCTCGCGCGCCAGGCCGGCAAGGTTGGAGACCATGGCGCCGGCGGGGCCGCCGCTGGTCTCTTCGAGCAACGGGACGGCGGCCATCAGGCAATTTCCTTCTTTGCAGGCACGAAGATCGCCATCACGATGCCGAGCTTGCGCCAGACGGTGAAGGAGAGCGCGCCGGCCTCGAACACCATGGCGAGGCTTGTGGCCATCGCCGCGCCCCAGAGGCCGAATAGCGGGATCAGCAGCACGTTGAGGCCGATGTTGAGGGCGAGCGTCATGGCATAGACGGCGGCGCAGATGTTCTGGTTGCCGCTCATGGTGAGCAGGCTTTCGCAGGGGCCGACGGCGGCGCGCGCCACGACGCCCAGCACAAGCAGGAAGAGCAGCGGATAGCCGGCGGTGAATTCGGGACCGAACAGCACCAGCATCGGCTCGCCCAGCGCCAGCACCAGCAGCGCCATCAAAAGCGAGGGCCAGAAAGTCCAGGACACGGTCTCGCGGGCGAAGGCGGCAAGCCTGTCCGGCTCGCCATGGGTGAATTGCGCATAGCGCTGGGCAACACCGGCCTTGACCGCGAAATAGACGAAATGCACCAGCGCCAGCGTCTTCACGGTCGCGAAATAGACGGCGACATCGTTGGGCGGGAGGTAGGCGCCCACCATCAGCACGTCGGCATTGGTGAGCAGGAAGAAGAAGCCCTCGACCAGGAAGATCGGCAGCGAGACAAGGATCCATTGCCCGAAATGCACCGTCATCGGCCCGGGCGGGACTTTCTTGTCCATGCGAGAGGTGACGGCCATCAGCTGGCCGAGCGTCGTGACATAAGTGGCGGCGATCGAGGCGAAGATCGCGGTCTTGGCGTCCGGCACATAATGCAGGCCAAGCATCAGCGCCATGAAAGCCAGGATCAGCACCGGCCGCACCAGATAGGTGGGCGAGAGCGCCAGCAGCGCCCAGGAATTGGCGCGCGCCAGCCCTTGCAGGAGGTCGCCGAGCGCGATCATCGGCAGGCAGATGACGCCGAGGATGAATGGGATGACGTAGTAGTTCTCGATCCAGTCCGAGGCGAGCCACACGCCAAGCGCGCCGAGACCGGCGATCAGCGTCGAGGCGACGAGCACGAACAGGCGGCTGGCAAGCACGATGCCGCGCAGCTCGGCCAGCATGCCGCGCTCGCGATACTCCGGAATGAAACGGATGACGGAGGTGTGGAAGCCAAGGCAGGCGAGATTGCCGACGATGACCATCGTCACCCAGACCAGCACCGAGATGCCGTATTCGAATGACCCCATCCAGCGCGCCATCAGCACCTGGCTGACAAAGGCGATCGAGGCGCTGATGATGCGGATGGAAAAGGCGATCAGCGACATGCGCCCGGCTTCGCCGCGCGCATCGGCGGTGAAGAGGATGGCATCGATGCGGCCAAGCAGCGGCCGCATGCGCAGCGCCCAGCGCTGCGGCAAGAACCGCCCGGCAGTCGTTGCCGCGGAAAAGCGCACCCAAAACTCTCCGTTTTCCGCCTTTTTCCAGCGTTCGGGTCTATCCGAAACACCTTAAGAAAGGGTGGGTGGAGAGCTTCCTTCTCCCCGTCACTATAGGGGGAGGTGAGGAGTGGTCCGCGCAGCGGACGAAAAGCCAATTGCTTGGCTTTTCGAATGACGAACGCCTGCAGGCGGATAAGGGGCAGCGCCGGCCACGGAAATTGGGATGAATGACGTGTCGAAGAGGTTCTTTGCGGAAGAGTTCCGAAACATAGTGATCATCTCCTGTCAGATAAGAGGGACGGCCAATCGCAATCGTTGGCGCCGCCCCTCATCCGGCCCTTCGGGCCACCTTCTCCCCGTGAAACGGGGAGAAGGAAGAGGCGCTCTTACATCCCCTTCATCGCATCGCACGAGACGCTCGGGTTCATGTCGGCGAAGGCGCCGGTCGGGTTCTGCTTCCAGGCCCAGACATGCAGCTCGTAGAACGGGCCGAGGCCGTAGCGGTTGGGCGCGGTGTTGAAGTTGAACAGATGGCCTTCGAGCGATGCCGGGCCTTTCGACGTGATGTATTCGACGGCGATCAGCCTCAGCGTGCCGTCGGCCATCGGCTCGTACATGACGGCTTCCGGCTTGGCGACGTCGACGGCATCGTCCTTCAGATAGGCGGCGTTGACGTAGTGGATGCCCATGGCGCCGCCGGTGAGGCCGCTGGCGCAGGGGATCGGCGCATAGCCTTCGGCCTTCGCCACCGCGACGTCCTCGAAGCGGCTGTCGAGCGCCCGCACCTTGTCGGCCAGCGGGTTGACGGTTTCGGCCATGGCGGCGCCCGCCATCAGCAGGGTGATCGCGGCAGAGGCGCCGACAAGGCACCTGGTCCAATTGCGAATGGTCATTTCATGTCTCCATGCGGTTGAGGCGCGCAACGGTGGGCCGGCCCGCCAAGGCCAACTCCGGGCGCCGGCGAAGCTTGTCGTTAAAAGGATGGATACTGATCCCTACGAGGCGGGATCAGCGGTGATGCCACCAATATTCCCAGTATTCGCGCGGCATCTCCCGCTCATCGAGGCCGATGTCGCGTCTCAGGTAATCGTCCTGAGGCGGCAGAAGGCGGCGCCGGTTTCGCAACGGCGAAAGCAGCGCCGACAAGGCCCGTCGCATGAAGCCGCGCCGTGGCGGGAGGTAATCCGCCGCGGCGGGTACACTCTCGCTGTCCGGCACGGCGTCAGGTCCGCCGGCGACGGGTATGGTCTGCCCGACACGGTCTTCCCCGTCAGCGATAAAAGTAGGGGTCGAGGACCCGCACCTCCGTGATCTTATCGACAGGAAGCGCATTCTTTTGCGCGGTGCTGCGGATCGCCTCCGGCGAGGGCGCGTCGTAGATGCAGAAGCTCTTGCCCTTGTCGGGCGAGACGAAGGATTGCACCCAGGTGACGCCTTTCTCGGCGTTGCGGGCGATGACGCCGCCCATCGCGGTGGCGCCGGCATCGTTCATCGGCACATGCAGGCCCTCCGGGAAGGTGCGTTCAACGAGATAACGTGGCACGATCGTCTTTCCTTTCGTGATTGGATTGCAAGTTTCCACGCAATTCCGGACGGAAGGCCACGGCGAAGTCGCCGAGCCAACCGCTACGCAGTTTTCCCGGAATTGCTCCGTGCTCGTTTCGAGCAAGGCGGATACCACCATTTCGGGAAAGGCCATGCATCGGAGCCATTCCCCATATTGCCCGGGACGATTCCCTATCTTTGGGACGTTTTATGTGGAAGATGGCACTTGAATGTGTGGAAAGTCACATTTTAGGACTGTCTCCCACGCTATCGCGGCGGCGATCCGCCACGATGGAATTTCAATTTCGCGAGAGAGCGATGATGCTTCTGGAACGGCAGCCGCAGCTGCAGCAGATGGATGCCCTGTTGGCGGACGCAATCGGGGGCCGCGGCCGCATCGTGGTCGTCTTGGGCGAGGCCGGCGCCGGCAAGACGGCGCTGGTCGAGGCGTTCGCGAGCCGGCTGGATGATGGCCTGACAATGCTTCGCAGCGCCTGCGAGGACCTCTCCATTCCCGATCCGCTGGGGCCTCTTCACGATCTGGCCCGCGACGCGCATTGGGAACTGCCGCGGGTGCTCGACGACCGCCAGGTGCAGCGGCTGCCCTTGTTTTCCGAGGCGCTCGACGTCTTCGAGGCGAAAGGCCCGTGCCTGCTCGTCATCGAAGACCTGCACTGGGCGGACGACGCGACGCTCGATTTCGTGCGCTTCCTCGGCCGGCGCATCGCCAACACCCACATCCTGCTTCTGATCACGGCGCGGACCGACCGCAGCGAAGGACAGATGCGCGTGCGCCGGGCGCTCGGCGAGATCCCGGCCGGCAATGTCGTGCGTATCGACGTGCCGCTGCTCAGCGAAAGCGCCGTGCTGTCGCTGGCCGCAACCGCCGAGCGCGACGGCGAGGCGATCTACCGGGCAAGCGCCGGTAACGCCTTCTTCGTCACCGAGCTGCTCGCCGCCGAAGGCGATGGCGCCTTGCCGGCAAGCGTGCGCGACGCCGTGCTGGCGCGCGCCGAAAAACTGTCGCCGGGCGCGCGCTCGATGCTCGACGCCGTCTCGGTGTTTCCGCGCCGCGCCGACGCCTGGGCGCTGAGCGGCCTTTGCGGGATTGCCGCCGCCGGCCAGCTCGCCGAATGCGTCGCCAACGGCCTGCTCGAGGATTTCGGCGACGGCTATGCCTTCCGGCACGAGATCGCCCGCACGGCCATCGAGATGGCGCTGACGCCAAGCAAACGGCGCGAATACAATGAACGCGCCCTGGCAGCCTTGCGCGAAAACCCGCAAGTGGCCACTGCCAGGTTGGTGCATCATGCCGTGGAAGCGCAGAACCTGGAGGTGGTGCGCGAGCTCGCGCCGGCGGCGGCGCGCGAGGCTTCGCGGGTCGGCGCGCATCGCGACGCGGTGGGCTATTACGAGGTTGCCCTGCGCTATGCGGATATGCTGCCGGTCGACAAGCGAGCCGAGCTCTATGAGGGCCATGCTTTCGAGTGCCACCTGATCGGCCGCGTCGAGGCGGCGATGGAAGCGCAGGGCCAGGCGCGCCAGTTGCGCCAGGCGCAGGGCGATCGGGTCAAGGAGGGCGACGGTCTACGCTGCCTGTCGCGCTTTGCCTACCTGCTCGGCGATCGCGAGGCCGCGGACCGGTTCGGAGCGCAGGCCGTGGAGCTTCTGGAGACAGCGCCTGACGGCCCTGAACTCGCCATGGCTTATTCCAACCTCTCGCAGCTGGCGATGCTCGCCGAACGGCTCGAGGACACGCTCATGCTCGGCGGCAAGGCCGTGGAGCTGGCGGAGCGGCTCAACCGGCCGGATATTCTGTGTCATGCGCTGAACAATGTCGGCGCCGCCGGGCAATGGCTGGACTTCGCCAAGGGGCGGCGCGATCTCGCCCGCAGCCTGGGAATCGCATTGTCGGGAAACTTCCAGGAACATGCGGCGCGCGCCTTCACCAACTGCGCCTGCGTCGAGATGAACAGGCTCAACTTCAAGGAGGCGTCCTCGTTGCTGGAGCGCGGCATCGGCTACTGCGTCGAGAACGATCTCGCGACATGGCGCGACTACATGCGCGGCGTGCAGGCGCAGCTGCTGCTGAGGCTCGGCCTCTGGGACGACGCCGCGGCGGTGGCGCATGAGGTTGTCGATGATGAAGCAACGACGCCGTTGGTACGCTATCCATCGCTCGTCGCGCTGGCACGCTTGCGCATCCGCCGCGGCGACCCGTCGGCTGAGCCGATCGTGGAAGAGATGAGGCAGTTCCTGGACAAGGGCATGGAACTGCAACGGCTTGTGCCTTTTGCCGAGGTGATGGCCGAGCTGGCGTGGCTGGGCGAGGGCGACAGGGATGAAGCGCTGCATCTGATCGCCCTTGCCGAAGGCCTCGCGCCGACGCGGGCGGTGTTCGGCGGGCTGGCGGCCTGGCGGCGGCTTTTGTTGCCGGAATGCGATCCCGGCGAGACCGACAGCATGGCCGAGCCGCATCGCCTGCAATTGATCGGCGACTGGCGCGCCGCCGCTGCGCTTTGGGCGAGGATGGGCGCCCCTTTCGAACGGGCGCTCGCCTTGCTGCAGGGCGACGAGGCCGCGCAGCGTGAAGCGCTGGATATTTTCGAGGCGCTCGGCGCAAGACCAGTAGCGCAGCATGTGCGCGGCCTGCTGCGGCAGAGCGGCGTGGGCCGTATTGCCAGAGGTCCAAGGCAGGCGACGCGCGCCAACCAGGCCGGCCTTACGCAGCGCCAGATGGAGGTCCTGCAGTTGATCGAACGAGGCTTCTCCAACAAGAAGATCGCCGCGCATATGGCGATCTCGCCGAAGACGGTCGATCACCACGTTTCGGCGGTGCTCGGGAAACTGGAAGCCGTCTCGCGCGGCGAAGCAGCGGCCGCGGCGCGCGCGTCGGGGCTGGTGTAAGGTTGGTGCGTTCCCCGACACAAGGATTTTGAAAAGTTGCCGTTTGTCTTGGTGCAAGATTCTCCGTTCATTTCCGTGAAATCAGCGCAACGCCGGAGATTGGTTGAAGCCGCCCCAACCGCGTCATTCTATGGCGGAGCAAGGAGCGAAGCGACGCGCGCAGACCATAGAATCCATTCCGTGACTTGGAAGCGTTGCTGCTGCGGCGCAGAGTTCTGCTCCGTTGCACGTCGAGGCGAAGATAACGGCATGGATTCCAGGGTCTTCGCGACGGAGCTTCGCTCCTGCTTCGCCCTGGAATGACGATCGCGATGGGCGTTTCGGCCAATCTCCAAGGCATGCCGCCTGCCGACGCAGAGGGAGCCGACCGGTCAAAATCCCTGTGCTGGGGAATTAGTTGCTAGGGAAGCCTGACTCGGCGTTCTACCGGGATCGCGGAATGGCGGCGCTGCCCCTCATCCGCCCTTCGGGCACCTTCTCCCCGTATAGTGACGGGGAGAAGGAAGACTGCGTCAGGCGAAGGCGCCGTGGCAGTGCTTGTATTTCTTGCCGGAGCCGCAGGGGCAGGCTTCGTTGCGGCCGACCTTGCCCCAGGTCGCGGGGTTCTTCGGGTCGCGGTTTTCCGGAGCGACAACGGTATTCGAATCCTGGCGCAGGAGAAGCGCGGTTTCGCCGCCCTGGAAATCGTCCTCGCCGGTGGAGCCGTCGATATGGCTGCCGAACATCTCGGGCGCCTCGGGCGGCGGCGCGTCCGCAGCCTCGCGCACCAGCTCGACGCGCATCAGCTGCGCGGTGACGGCTTGGCGCAAATTGCCCAGCATGCCCTGGAACAGCTCGAAGGCTTCGCCCTTGTATTCCTGCAGCGGGTCGCGCTGGGCGTAGCCGCGGAAGCCGACGACCGAGCGCAGATGATCGAGATTGACGATATGCTCGCGCCACAGATGATCGAGCGTCTGCAACACCACCGAACGCTCGACATAATTCATCACGTCGGGGCCGAAGCGATCGGCGCGCTCCTTGGCGGCGGCATCGGCCGCGGCCGTGATGCGCTCGCGGATGTCGTCCTCGGCGATGCCCTCTTCCTTGACCCATTCCTCGATCGGCAGGTCGAGGTTGAGGTATTGCCCCACCTCTTCCTTGAGGCCGGCGACGTTCCATTGCTCGGCATAGGCGTTTTCGGGGATGTTCTTGGCGACGATCTCCTCGATGACGCCTTCACGCATCTCGGTGATCGTCTCCGACAGGCCTTCGCCGTCCATCAGCTCGATGCGCTGCTCGAACACCACCTTGCGCTGGTCGTTCGAGACGTCGTCATACTTCAACAGATTCTTGCGGATGTCGAAGTTGCGCGCCTCGACCTTCTTCTGCGCCTTCTCCAGCGCCTTGTTGATCCAGGGATGGATGATCGCCTCGTCTTCCTTGAGGCCGAGCTTCTGCAGCATGCCGTCCATGCGCTCGGAGCCGAAGATGCGCATCAGGTCATCCTGCAGCGACAGGAAGAATTTCGAGCGGCCCGGATCGCCCTGACGGCCGGAGCGGCCGCGCAACTGGTTGTCGATGCGGCGCGATTCGTGGCGCTCGGTGGCCAGAACGTAAAGGCCGCCGGCGGCCAGCGCCTTTTCCTTCAGGCGTTCGACATCGTCGATGATGGCCTTTTCCCGCGCCTCGCGCTCGGGGCCGGCCGGCATGTCGCCAAGCTCCTCGGCGATGCGCATCTCGGCATTGCCGCCGAGCTTGATGTCGGTGCCGCGGCCGGCCATGTTGGTGGCGATGGTGATGGCGCCGGGCTTGCCGGCCTGGGCGACGATGGACGCCTCGCGCTCATGGTGGCGAGCGTTCAGCACTTCGAAGTCCTTGATGCCTTCCTTGCGCAGGCGCTCGGCCAGTTGCTCGGATTTCTCGATCGAGGTGGTGCCGACCAGGATCGGCTGGCCGCGGTCGCGCGCGTCCTTGATTTCCTTGACGATCGCCTTGTATTTCTCGTCGACCGTACGGTAGACCTCGTCGTCCTCGTCCTTGCGGGCGACCGGCAGGTTGGTCGGGATCTCGGTGACTTCGAGATTGTAGATGTTGGCGAATTCCTCGGCCTCGGTCAGCGCCGTGCCGGTCATGCCGGCGAGCTTCTTGTAGAGGCGGAAATAGTTCTGGAAGGTGACGGAGGCCAGCGTCTGGTTCTCCGGCTGGATCTGCACATGCTCCTTGGCCTCGAGCGCCTGGTGCAGGCCTTCCGAATAGCGGCGTCCTGGCATCATGCGGCCGGTGAACTCGTCGATGATGACGATCTCGCCGTTGCGCACGATGTAATCGCGATCCTTCTGGAAGAGCAGATGCGCCTTCAGCGCGTTGTTGACGTGGTGGACGATGGCGACATTCTCGACGTCATAGAGCGACTCACCTTTGAGCAAGCCCGCCGCTGTCAGCATGTTTTCGAGCTTCTCGGTTCCTTCCTCGGTGAAGATCGTCGTCTTCTGCTTCTCGTCGACCTCGTAGTCGGCCGGGCCGAGCTTCAGCATGAAGGCGTCGATGGTGTTGTACATTTCCGAGCGGTCCTCAAGCGGACCGGAAATGATCAGCGGCGTGCGCGCCTCGTCCACCAGGATGGAATCGACCTCGTCGACGATGGCGTAGGAGTGGCCGCGCTGCACCATCTGCGAGCGCTCATACTTCATATTGTCGCGCAGATAGTCGAAGCCGAGCTCGTTGTTGGTGGCGTAGGTGACGTCGCAGGCGTAGGCCTCGCGGCGCTCGTCGTCGGAAAGGCCGTGGACGATGATGCCGACGGTCAGGCCGAGGAATTTGTAGACGCGGCCCATCCATTCGGCGTCGCGCTTGGCGAGGTAGTCGTTGACGGTGACGACATGCACGCCCTTGCCGGCGAGCGCGTTGAGATAGACCGGCAAGGTGGCGACCAGGGTCTTGCCCTCGCCGGTGCGCATCTCGGCGATGCCGCCATTGTGCAGCACCATGCCGCCGATCAACTGGACGTCGAAAGGCCGCATGCCGAGCACGCGGCGGGCCGCCTCGCGCACCGTGGCGAAGGCCGGGACCAGCAGGTCGTCGAGCGAAGCGCCGTTAGCGAGATCCTGGCGGAATTTCTCCGTGCGCCCGGCAAGCTCGGCGTCGGAAAGCGCCCGCATCTCGTTTTCCATGGCGTTGATGGCCTCGACCCTAGGTCGGGTCGACTTGACGCGCCGGTCGTTGGAAGAACCGAAAACCTTACGGGCGAGACCGCCGAGACTGACCATCCAATGGTCCTTTCGATAGCAATTTTGGCCGTTTGCGACAGGCGCCTGGCGGGCCCATCAAATCCGCGTGAATGCGGACAAACGCAAAAAGCGCCCGGAAAACGGTTCTGGACGCCAAGTCGTTGGACAGATAAGAGGGGGCTCAATCGATGTCAACGCCGCGTTAGCCCTATGGGCAGCGCCAAATTCCGCCACAATTCGACTGATCTGGAACCCTTCCGCTCACGCGATCCTCATTGGCAATCCCATTGGAGTTATCTTGATGCCCCTGTCGTTCCGCCGCGCCTCGCTCGCCAGCCTCGGTCTGGCCTTCGGGCTCTCGGCTCTTAGCCTGTCGCCGCTGATGGCGCAGGAGACCAAGCCCGCGGATGCCACCGCGCCTGCCACCGCTCCCGCCGCGCCGGTCGATCCCAATGCCGTGGTCGCCACCATCAATGGCGAGAAGCTGACCGAGGCCGATCTTCAGCTCGCCGAAGGCGAACTCTCGCAGCAGTTCGCGCAGCTGCCGCCCGATCAGCGCCGCGCGGCCGCCCTTTCGGCGGCGATCGAAATCCGCGTCATGGCCAAGAAGGCGGTCGACAGCGGCCTTGACAAGGACGCCGACTTCCAGCGCCGCATGGCTTTCCTGCAGGCGCGCGCGCTGCATGGCGAGGTCGTCGAGAAGGAAGTGGTCGACAAGGTCACGGACGCCGAAGTCCGCGCCCGCTACGACCAGGAGATCGCCAACACGCCGCCAGTCAACGAAGTGCATGCGCGTCACATCCTCGTGAAGACGAAGGAAGAGGCCGAGGCGATCATCAAGCAGCTCGACGGCGGCGCCGACTTCCAGAAGCTCGCCAACGAACACACCAACGACCCCTCGGGCAAAACCAGTGGCGGCGATCTCGGCTGGTTCGGACCGGGCCAGATGGTGCCGGAATTCGACAAGGCGGCCTTCGCGCTCGACGTCGGCAAGTACACCAAGGAGCCGGTGCAGACGCAGTTCGGCTGGCACGTCATCAAGCTCGAGGACAAGCGCGCCAAGCAGCCGCCGGCCTTCGACGACGTCAAGGACCAGGCCAAGCAGGCGGTAATCCGCGACAAGTATTTCGCCATGGTGAAGGACCTGCGCGCCGCCGCCAAGGTCGAGATCTCGGACGAGAAGCTCAAGAAGGACGTCGACACGCTGGAAGCGGGCAAGTAATCCGCTGTCGGCCTGATTATCCTGAAAAGGGCGCCATGCGGCGCCCTTTGCTTTTGGCTCAGGCGGTCAGTATCCCCCGCGTGATGTAGCCAACGGCCGCGCGGATCGCCGCCACGTCCTCGTCGAGCCGTCCGGTCAGCAGATGCCGCCAGGCGTAGGACGCAATCAGATCGGCGACGATCCCGGCATCGACATCGGCCGCCACCTCGCCCCGCGCCTTGGCGCGCTCGATGATCCGGCCGGTATGGCTGCGGCGTTCCTTCGAATACTCGGCAAGCACGGCCGCGGCTGCCTCGTCCGACTGCGCCTCCGCGATCAGCGAGCTGTAGATGTTGCCCGACGGGGTGTCGCGCCAATGGGCGAAGAGATTTTCGAGAAAGCCGGCCAGGTCGTCCTCGACGTTTCCGGTGTCGGGTGTCTCGACATGCTTCTGCCTCTGGTAGATCTCGATCAGCAGCGCCGCCTTGCTTGGCCACCAGCGATAGATGGTCGGCTTTCCCGCCCGCGCCCGCCGGGCGACGGCCTCGATCGAAAAGCCGGCGTAGCCCGCCTCGCGCAGCACGGCTTCGGCCGCCTCGATGATGGCATCGGCGCTCTCTGGATTGCGTTTCGCGCCGATCGACTTGCGCCCGCGAGCGGCGGCTTCGCCCATCGATGTCTTCCTTAGCCGGTGAATCTGTCGTCGATCATATTGGCTTCGCGGGCGAAACAAAACGACCCGTTTCAGACTGCGAGCCCTTCGGCCAGGGCGATCAGGCGCGGCCAGAACGCCCTTGCGCCGGGACCCGCTATCGGGCAAACCGGCCTTCCTTTCGCTTCATTGCCGTTCCGGGGTTCCGATGTCCGCTACGATCTCGCCGCTCGCACCGAAGAAATATCCCAAGATGCCGGTCATCGAGGGTGTGCGCATCGCGACGGCCGAAGCGGGCATCAAATACCGGAATAGAACCGACCTCCTCGCCATGGTCTTCGATCCGGGCACGGCTGTCGCCGGCGTGTTCACCAGGTCGAAATGCCCGTCGGCGCCGGTCGACTTCTGCCGCCAGAACCTGCCTGCCGGCAAGGCGCGCGTGCTGGTGGTCAATTCCGGCAATGCCAACGCCTTCACCGGCAAGAAGGGCAAGATCTCGACCGCGCTGACCGGCGAGGCGGCGGCGAAGGCCGCCGGATGTTCCGAGAGCGAGGTGTTCCTGGCCTCGACCGGGGTCATCGGCGAGCCGCTCGACACCACCAAATTCAGCCATCTGCTCGCCGGCCTGGTCAAGGACGGAAAGCCCGATCTGTGGACCGAGGCGGCAAAGGCCATCATGACCACCGACACCTATCCGAAGGTGGCGACGGCGACTGTCAAGCTCGGCGATGTCGACGTCACCATCAACGGCATCGCCAAGGGCGCCGGCATGATCGCGCCCGACATGGCGACGATGCTTTCCTTCATCGCCACCGACGCGCCGATCGCGGCGCCCGTGCTGCAGGACCTGTTGTCGCGCGGCACGGCCAAGACCTTCAACGCGGTAACCGTCGACAGCGACACCTCGACCAGCGACACGCTGCTCATCTTCGCCACCGGCAAGGCGGCTGCCCGCGGCGCGCCGGCGATCAGCGATGCCAAGGACGCGCGGCTCGGCGCGTTCCGTCAGGCGCTCGGCAAGGTGCTGAAGTCGCTGGCGCTGCAAGTGGTGCGCGACGGCGAGGGCGCACGCAAGCAGGTCGAGGTCACGGTGACCGGCGCCAAATCGGCGCGTTCGGCCAAGCGCATCGCGCTTTCGATCGCCAATTCGCCGCTGGTCAAGACGGCCGTCGCCGGCGAGGACGCCAATTGGGGCCGCGTCGTCATGGCCGTCGGCAAGGCCGGCGAGCCGGCCGACCGCGACCGGCTGTCGATCTGGTTCGGCGACAATCGCCTGGCGCATGAGGGCGAGCGCGATCCGGCCTATTCGGAGGAAGCGACGTCTGCCTATATGAAACGCGACGACATCCGCATCCGCGCCGATATCGGCATCGGCCGCGGCAAGGCGACGGTGTGGACCTGCGACCTCACCAAGGAATATGTCGCCATCAACGGCGACTACCGGAGCTGATGGCGCCGGTGTCCAGGCATCCGGCAAGCGTGCTGGCGGTCGTGCGCCGCTACGAGGCGGCGGGCTTTCGCGCCTGGCCGGCGGCGGCCGTCCATTATGACGGGACTTGGGTGGTGCGGCTGACCGCCGGGCATCCGGCCAAGCGCCTGAACTCGGTCAATCCGCTCGATCCGGGCGACACGTACGCCATCGAGGAGCGCATCGGCCGCGCCGCGCGCCGCTTCGATGCCTATGGCAGGCCGCTGACCTTTCGCATGTCGCCGCTGTCGGGACAGGTGCTGTCCACGCATCTCGACAAGGCCGGCTGGAACAGGTTCGACGAATCCATGGTCATGCGGCTGCCGCTCAAGGACCTCGAGCTCGGCGCGGCCATGGACCAGATACCGCTCAAGGACATCAGCCGTTTCATCGGCGCGTCGCTGAGGACCAGCGGCTCGGACGCCTCGCTGCGGCCCGGCCTGTCGGAGGTCATCGGCGCCATTCAGCCCGAAGCCGGGCTGTTCGCGCTGGAGGACGGCAATGAGCCGCTGGCGACGCTGATCTGCGTCCATGATGGCGACCTTGCCGGCCTGTTCGAGGTCGCCACCGAAAAATCGGCGCGCAAACAGGGCCATGGCCGCAATCTCATCCTGTCGGCGCTGAAATGGGCGCGGCTGCGCGGCGCGCGCGAGGCCTGGCTGCAGGTCGAGGCCGGCAATCTACCGGCGCTCTCGCTCTATCGGTCGCTCGGCTTCGAGGAAGTCTACCGCTACCACTATCGACGGCCGCCGGGCGCATGAGCGAGGTGAAGCCAGCCGGAAAGCGCCTGCTGCTGGTCGCCGCCTGCGCGCTGGTCGATGCCGACCGGCGCGTGCTTCTGGCGCAGCGCCCGGAGGGCAAGCAGCTTGCCGGCCTGTGGGAGTTTCCTGGCGGCAAGGTCGAGCCCGGCGAGACGCCTGAGGAGTGCCTGGTCCGCGAGCTGCATGAGGAACTCGGCATCGAGACCGAAATTCCGTGCCTGGCGCCGCTCACCTTCGCCAGCCATTCCTATGACGATTTCCATCTGCTGATGCCGCTTTATGTCTGCCGCCGCTTTCGCGGGATCGCGCAACCCAGGGAAGGGCAGGGGCTGAAATGGGTCAGACCGCGGCAGATGCGCGACTATCCGATGCCGCCGGCCGACGCACCGCTCATCCAGTTCCTGATCGATCTTTTGTAATTTCGCGACCTGCCTTCGCGGCCATTCACGTTTGCCGAAAGCGTCGTTTCCGGAGCTGCTTTAGCCAGCGTTAATGGAAGATTTATCTCGACGTGAAAAATTGCTCGAGGCCGTTTCGCGCGGCAACATCGTTGATGACCGGGAACAACGGCATGAGCCTTGAAAGAGAGTGGGACTCGATCCGGCCCGACCGAGGCTTCCGCGCCGCGGATGCCGGCATGGGCATCCTGCGAGTGACGCTTCTCTTCGGCTCGGCCGCCGTGGCGCTGGCGCTGATCGCGACGCCTTTCCTGGACAGCCAGACGCGATCGCAGGGCGCCCGCGACGGCTTGGCTGTCGGGCTCGACACGACAGCGACCGGATCGATCGGCCATCGCACCAATACATACACGGTGCGCCGCAGTGTGCTGCAGCCGATGCCCAGTTCAATCTGCGTCATCCGCAATGACGGCAGCCGCAGCGGCGAGTGCTGACATGGTTAATGATTTTTTGGGACACCGGCATTTCACTCGCTGTTAAGCTTTCGCCGTTAACCTTTCTTAACGGGTAGGACATTAGAATTTCTGCATAAGGGATGGATGGCCATGAAAAACCTGCTGCAGCAATTCGTAAGGGATGAGACCGGCGCCACGGCCATCGAATATGGCCTGATCGTTACCGTGCTGTCGCTTACCATCATCGGCGGCGTAAGCAGGGCAGCGGATGCGCTCCAATGGCTGTTCAGCGACAACAGCAGCAGGCTGGTCCAGGCCTTCTCCCACTGACGAAACCGGTCGGGCAATCAGAGACGCAGTCAGCTCTTCGGCGGGTTCTCCAGGATCGCCTTCAGCGATAGCTTGGCTGATCCAGGCTTGAGCGGCTTTTGCTGCGAGGCGTCGGGCGCCCAGCCGGACATCCAGACAACCGGAAAGCTTGCGCGGATGCGGCCGTCCGGGTCCGAGAACCGTTCGGCATAGATTTCGGCCGCGCGGGCAAACAAACGCCTGCTGCCGGGTCGCCGGCTGCGGTCGATGAGCGGGCTGGTTTCGCCCACGGCGCGCAGGTCGGCGGCGAGATCGAACAGCGTGTCGTAGCGCACGGCGACCGTTTCGACATCGGCGACAGGCAATGCCAGGCCGGCGCGCTGCAACAGCCCGCCCGCATCGCGCACGTCGGTGAAGGGAAGGATGCGCGGGCTCGCGCCGCCGTAAAGCTCGGTCTCGGCCGTCAGCATGCTTTCGCGCAACTCGGCGAGCGTACCCGCGCCGGCGAGAGCGCCAAGGAAAAGCCCGTCCGGTTTCAGCGCCCGGCGGATTTGCGCCAGCACGCCGGGAATGTCGTTCATCGCGTGCAGCGACAGCAGGGAGACGACGAGGTCGAGGCTGCCGTCCTCGAACGGCACGGTCTCCGGCGGCGCTACCAGCCCCGGGCCGCCGGCCAGAAGCGCCTCGTCCATCTCGACGCGGACTATTTCGCCGACCTTGCCGCTGGCTGCGAGCACGTCGGCCGCCCCCGACGTCTGGCAAAACAGAGCGGCGGCCTTGCCGAAGCGGCGCTCGACGGCACCCAGCCGGTCGGCAAGGTCTTCGGCCGCTCGCCGCATCAGGAAATCGGCACCCTCGACGGGGCGGGCGAGGGCCCGGCGCTTGTGCGCGAGCCAGAGCTCAGTGTCGATCAAAGGCTGCAATCAAAAGCTTCCTGTTGTCCGCGCCCGCCGGAGTGGTGTTAATGTGGCGAGGGTTTCCTTTCACGTGGCCGATCCGGTGCACAAGATCAAGACCAGCGCGGTTCAGGACATGACGCGGCAGGCACTGGCCTGGCCGGCGCGTCTGTTGTTTCCGCCGGTTTGCGCCGGCTGCCGTCGCCATGTGTCGCAGCCCGGCGTCTTGTGCGGCGCCTGCTGGCCGAAGCTCAGGCTGCTGGAAAAGCCCTGGTGCCCGGTGATGGGCACGCCCTTCACCCACGACATGGGCGAGGGGTTTCTGTCGGCGGAAGCGATCGCCGATCCGCCGCCCTTCGAGCGGGCGCGGGCCGCTGTCATCTATTCGGGCGTCGCCCGGCAGATGGTCCAGGGGCTGAAATACCAGGACCGGACGGACCTGGCGCCCTGGATGGCGAACTGGATGGTCCGCGCCGGCGCGGAGCTGATTGCCGAGGCCGATCTGGTCGTGCCGGTTCCGTTGCACTGGCGGCGCTTCTTCCGGCGCCAGTTCAACCAGTCTGCGGAGCTTGGACGCGCCGTTGCAAAGCTCAGCGGGCTGCCATTCTCGCCATCCGCGGTCAAACGCGTGAAGCTGACGCGCCAGCAGGTCGGGCTCGAACGGCATGAGCGCGAGGAGAATGTGCGCGCCGCCTTTCGCGTGCTGCCCGACGCCGAGATCGAAATCGCGGGCCGCCGGGTGCTGGTCGTCGACGATGTCTACACCACCGGCGCCACGGTGAGGGCGGTCGCCAAGGCACTGAAGCGGGGCGGCGCCGGAGCGGTCGACGTGCTGACGTTCGCCCGAGTCCTGCCGGGGGACTTTCGGGCGGATGAGTCCGCGACTATATAGAAACCCAAACGTTGTTTTTGGTGCAGGTCGCTGCCATACAACCATTGGGCGACATGCACCGGCAGGATAGTGACCCATGGCCGATGTGACGATCTATACAAGGATGATGTGCGGCTACTGCAGCGCAGCCAAGCGGCTGCTCGACCGCAAGGGCGTGGTCTATACCGAGCACGACGCCTCGTTCTCGCCGGAACTGCGCCAGGAAATGATTTCCAAGGCGCATGGGCGAACCACTTTTCCGCAGATTTTCATCGGCGATACGCATGTCGGCGGCTGCGACGATCTCCATGATCTGGAGTCGCAGGGCCGGTTGGATGTGATGCTCGCCAACGGGAGATGATCATGGGTGTTTTCAAGGCCGCCGCCGTGCAGATGCGTTCGGGCACGAGCCCCGAACGCAACGCCGCCGACATGGAAATCCTGGTGCGCCAGGCCGCCGGCCAGGGTGCCACCTATGTCCAGACGCCGGAAATGACGGGTGCGCTGGTGCGCGACAAGGAAGCCGGCGCGGCCGCTTTCACCACCGAAGACAAGGACATTGTCGTCGCCACCGCGCGCAGGTTGGCTAAGGAGCTCGGCATCCACCTGCATATCGGCTCGACGGCGATCCGTCGCGCCGACGGCAAGCTCGCCAACCGCGCCTTCCTGTTTTCACCCGACGGCACGCTGATTGCCGGCTACGACAAGATCCACATGTTCGATGTCGACCTCGACAATGGCGAGAGCTGGCGCGAATCCGCATCCTACGAGCCGGGAACGGAAGCGGTCGTGACCGACGTCAAAGGGACGAAGCTGGGCTTTGCCGTCTGCTACGACCTGCGCTTCCCACAGCTGTTCCGCGCCGAGGCGATGGCCGGGGCGGAGGTGCTGACGGTGCCCGCCGCCTTCACGCGCCAGACCGGCGAGGCGCATTGGCATGTGCTGCTGCGCGCCCGTGCCATCGAGAACGGCGCCTATGTCATCGCTGCTGCCCAAGGCGGCCTGCATGAAGACGGCCGCGAGACCTATGGCCATTCGCTGATCGTCGATCCGTGGGGGCGCGTCATCGCCGAGGCCGCGCATAACGAGCCGGGCGTGATCCTTGCCGAGATCGATCCGGCGCAGTCGCTTGCGGCGCGCCGCAAGATCCCCAATCTCAGGAATGCGCGGGATTTCATCGTCAATGCCGGCGCAGGCGAAGCGCCGCGTCTCAGGGGTGCTGCCTCTTGATCCGCTTTTCCCTGATCTGCGAGCACGAGCACGAATTCGAAGCCTGGTTTCGCAGCAATGACGACTTCGACACCCAGAAGAAGCGCGGCTTCGTCGATTGCCCGAGCTGCGGCTCGCGCAAGATAGAGAAGGCGCTGATGGCGCCGGCCGTTTCGACCTCGCGCAGGCAGGAGAAAGTCGCTCTAGCGATGGGCGAGGCGCAGAAGCAGGCGCTGGCGCAGTTGAAGGCGCTGGCCGAGAAGGTGCGCGAGAATGCCGACTATGTCGGCGACAAGTTCGCCGAGGAAGCGCGCAAGATCCACTTCGGCGAGACCGATCCGCGCGGCATCTACGGCGAGGCGACGCCGGAGGAGGCGCAAAGCCTGATCGAGGATGGCGTCGAGTTCATGCCGATCCCGAGTTTTCCGGACGACCGGAATTAGGACGGCAAACTCAAGCTTCCGATCAGTTTTTCCAGCAGTTTCGCCAGCATTTCGCGGTCCTCTTGCGTCAGGCCGGCGAGGATTTCGTGCTCGTTGGCGACATGAGCGGCGAGTGCGGTGTCGGTGAGCTCGCGGCCTTTCGCGGTGAGCTGCACAACCACGCCGCGCCGATCGCTTGGGTGCGGCGCGCGCTGGATCAGACCGGCCTTTTCCAGGCGATCGAGGCGGGCAGTCATGGCGCCGGACGTCACCATCGTCGCCTCATATAGCTCGGTCGGCGTCAGCGCATAGGGCGAGCCCGACCGGCGCAATGTCGCCAGCACGTCGAACTCGCCGGCCTGCAACCCGAAGCGGGCGAAGACCGGCGCGAGCCGGTCGCGCGCAATGAGCGCCGAGGCCTCGTTCAGCCGTCCGATCACCCCCATCGGCGACACGTCGAGATCCGGCCGCTCCCGCCGCCACTGTTCCATAGCCCTGCCCGCCCGATCCATATCGCTCACCGCAAAGTATCTTGACGTAAAGAATCTTTACGCTATCTTATCGCATGAAGAACCGGCCGCCAAGCGGTCATGCAGCGACAGGACAGCCCGATGAAATTTCTCTGGGATTCGGCTATCGGCCTTCTGGTCGTGACCGGCGGCCTGCTCGGCATGACGCTGCCCTTCGGCAAGCTCGCCACCGCCGCCGGAGTGCCGGCCATGGTCTGGGCTTTCATTATATCGGTCGGCGCAGGCGGAGTGCTGTTGCTTGCGCTTCTGCTGCGCGGCGAGCGCATCCGGCTGACGCCGCACAAGCTGCGCTATTTCTTCGTCACCGCGGCGATTTCCTATGCCATCCCCAATCTTTTGATGTTTTCCGCCATCCCGCATCTCGGCGCCGGCTACACCGGCATCATGTTCACGCTGTCGCCGGTGATCACACTGGTGTTCTCGATCCTGCTCGGCGTCAGGCGTCCGAACCTGCTCGGCGTCATCGGCATCGCCGTCGGCTTCGTCGGCGCGGTGATGGTCG
Source organism: Mesorhizobium sp. M2A.F.Ca.ET.046.03.2.1 (assembly GCF_003952425.1). NCBI lineage: Bacteria > Pseudomonadati > Pseudomonadota > Alphaproteobacteria > Hyphomicrobiales > Phyllobacteriaceae > Mesorhizobium > Mesorhizobium sp. M2A.F.Ca.ET.046.03.2.1. The sequence continues at coordinate 4,355,571 of NZ_CP034449.1, forward strand.
CGCTGACGCGCGGCGAGGCCGGCCAGGCAGCGGACTATTTCTGGGTGGCGATCGGGCTGCTCATCCCGGTCAGCCTTGCCGCTGGCAACATCTATCGTACCGTCGACTGGCCGGAAGGCACCGGCCCGATCGAGCTCGCCGTCGGCAGCCATCTGGCCTCGGCCACGCTGCTCCTCATCGGCATACTGACGCTTTTGGGCTGGCAGGCCTTCGCACCGCTCGCCGGAGTGCCGCTGGTGATCGTCGGGCAGGTCGCCTCGGCCTCGGCAATGTTCGTCTTCTTCTTCCGCCTGCAGGCCGTCGGCGGCCCGGTCTATCTCAGCCAGATCGGCTATGTGGCAGCGGCCGTCGGCCTGTTCGCCGGGACGATCCTTCTCGGCGAGCACTACCAGCTTCTGACCTGGCTGGGTGCGGCCATCATCACCGCCGGTGTGTTCATCACCACGAAGGCGCAAAGCCAAAACGGCGCGCCTGCGTCGGTCCGGATCGAGCCGGCGTCGTCCCGCAGCTAATCCATCTTTGCTCGCGGCGCATGTCCTTATCCCGAAACCGGTTCCCATTTTCGGGAGACATGCTTTAAGCTCGCCTTGACGCTGTTCCAGACAGAGAACAACTACGCATCTTTCGTGAGATTGCTTTCGGCGAAAAAGGAGAAAGCCATGGCCAACGCGGAAGGTCCGGTCAGCGTCGCGGATTTCCGCGCCGCCATGCGGCTCATCGTCGGCAATGTCAGCGTCATCACCGCCGGCGTCGGCGACGACCGTACCGGCCTTGTCGTCATCTCGGTGGTGTCGCTGTCGGCGGAACCGCCGAAGGTGATCGCCTGCGTCAACCGCTCCTCGTCGACCTGGCCGGTCGTCGAGCGCTACCGGCATTTCGGCGTCAACTCGCTCGGGCCTCAGCACCAGCGGGTGGCCGAGCGCTTCTCCGGCTTCGGCGGCATCAAGGGCAAGGACCGCTATGAGGGTGCCGAATGGACGACGCTGAAGACCGGCGCATCGTTGCTCACCGATGCGGTGGCCGCGTTCGACTGCAGCCTCGACGAGATGATCGACCGCGGCGCGCATTCGATCGTCATCGGTTCGGTCGAAGCTGTCAGAATCCAGGACGCTGGGCAGGCTCTGATCTACTGGCGGGGCGGCTATCGGCCGTTGGAAGCCTGAGGTCTGACGCGATCAGACCGAGGCTTTCTCTGCCAGCACCATGTAGTTGACGTCCATGTCCTTCGAGCGCTGCCAGCGGTCGGCCAGCGGATGATAGATGACGCCGGTGCGGTCGATCACCGTGAGCCCGGCGGCGCCCAGCGCCTTTTCCAATTCGTCCGGCCGCACGAGCTTGCCGAACTGATGCGTGCCGCGCGGCAGCCAGCGCAGCACATATTCTGCGCCGATGATGGCAAGGCCGAGCGCCTTCAGCGTGCGGTTGATCGTGGCGACGAACATGATGCCGCCCGGGCGGACCATCTGGCCGCATTTGGCGACGAACAGGTCGACATCGGCGACATGCTCGACCACTTCCATGTTGAGGATGACATCGAAGGTCTCGCCGGCGTCCGCCAGTTCCTCGGCCGTCGCGGCGCGATAGTCGATGCCGACACCGGCTTCCGCCGCATGCAGCTTGGCCACTTCGATGTTCGTCGCCGAAGCGTCGGCGCCGACCACTTCGGCGCCAAGCCGGGCCATCGGCTCGCACAGCAAGCCGCCGCCGCAGCCGATGTCCAGGAAGCGCAGGCCCTCGAAAGGCCGCGCCGCGCGCGGATCGCGGCCGAAACGCGCCGCTACCTGGTCGCGGATATAGGCAAGCCGAACCGGATTGAACTTGTGCAGCGGACGGAACTTGCCGTTCGGGTTCCACCATTCGGCGGCAAGGGCGGAAAAGCGTTCGACTTCTCCGGCATCGATGGTCGATCGGCGGGGTTCTGGCATAGGCGGGTCTCCAGCGCATGACCCCGAAAATCGGAATCGATTTTCGGAAAAGGATCATGCGCAAAGTCAAACTGCTACAGCGTCCTTTGCGCGTCCGAGAGGACGCGCGGCGCTGTAGAGCGTTAGGAAGTCGGGCCCTTGGCGCCAAAAGTCAAGGCAGGGTTTTTCGGCTGCCGCCATGCGCGCCCCGGCAACCCTGCGGCGCGGCCCGGCGTTCTGTCAGCACATGGCAGCTGACTTGCCGCGCGTCGAAACAAAGCGGAATGAAGAACGAATACAGGACAGCCGGCACCGGCAGGAGGATCAAAAATGCGCATCGAGACTTCGATCCTTTGGCGCCGGCTCGACCAGGAAGGCCACGATGCCTGCCTGCTCGGCGAGACGGATGATGGTTGGTGTCTCAAGGGACATGCCCTCTTCGTCCATGACGGCAAGTCGTCCAGCCTTGCCTATGAGGTGAGTTGTGATTCCGGCTGGCGCACGCGCGCGGCGCGGGTCGACGGCTTTGTCGCGCTGCAGGAGTTGCGCTTTGAGATCGAGCGCCGGGCCGACGGCCAATGGCTGCTCAACGGCAAGGGCCAGGCGGAGGCAGCCGGCCTTGTCGACATCGACCTCGGTTTCACACCCGCCACCAATCTTCTGCCGATCCGCCGCCTCGATCTTGGCCCCGGCAAGACGACGCCCGCCCCAGCCGCCTATCTGGCTTTTCCCCAGCTCGAGCTTGTGCGCCTCGATCAGACCTATCGTCGGCTCGACGAAAGCCGCTACGCCTACGCCGCGCCCATGTTCGGTTATGAGGCCGTGCTGACGGTTTCGTTGGCCGGCTTCGTTGTCGATTATCCAAGCCTGTGGCGAAGCGCTGCCTGAGCAAGTTGCGCGATCAGCGCGACAGCGCAATCTCGGCATGGCTCATGACAACGCTGGCGGGCTCGATCGCCTGCATGGCCTCGCTGTCGCCGATCTCGGCTATAATGCGGTCTGCCGCCGCCTGGGCCTGATCCAGGCTCTGCCAGCGCACGACATCCACCCAGGTGCCATCCTCACGCTTCCCTAGGTGACGGGCAAGAAAGCCCGGCTGCCGGGCGAGCCAGTCGGTCATGACCCGGTTGTTGGCGACAAAGCCGGCTTCGGAGCCGGGCTTGAGGCGGAAGGTGACGATTTCCAGGGTTTCGGTCATGAGAATCTCCAAAGGCCGGGTTTCGGCAGTCTATGGCATGATCGGCGACAGAAATCCGTCAGGATGAGCGTCGTCGGGGCGGCTATAGGCTCGCTCGCTTGCGAAGCCTTGTTGTTTTGGCTAAGGAGGCCGCGCATTTCCGCGCCTGGCTTAACCCCTGGCGTTTCCTTCGGTTCCGGCCGTGCGCCGGCTTCAGTCAAAGGCATTTCGCTTCCATGGCGCGTATCGTGATGAAATTCGGCGGAACCTCGGTCGCCGACATCGCCCGCATCCGCAATGTGGCGCGCCATGTCAAACGCGAGGTCGATGCCGGCCATGAGGTGGCGGTCGTGGTTTCGGCCATGGCCGGCAAGACCAACGAACTGGTCGCCTGGACCCGCGAGGCCTCGCCGATGCATGACGCGCGCGAATATGACGCGGTCGTCGCCTCGGGCGAACAGGTCACCGCCGGCCTGTTGGCGATCACGCTGCAGAGCATGGGGGTGCACGCCCGCTCGTGGCAGGGCTGGCAGATCCCGATCAAGACCGACAATGCGCATGGCGCGGCGCGCATCCTCGACATCGACGGCGCCTTCCTGATCAAGCGCTTCGGCGAGGGCCAGGTGGCGGTCATCGCCGGTTTCCAGGGCATCGGGCCGGACAACCGCATCGCCACCCTCGGCCGCGGCGGCTCCGATACAAGCGCCGTCGCGATCGCGGCGGCGGTGAAGGCCGACCGCTGCGACATCTATACCGATGTCGACGGCGTCTACACCACCGATCCGCGCATCGAGCCGAAAGCCCGGCGTCTGGCCAAGATTTCCTTCGAGGAAATGCTCGAAATGGCTTCGCTTGGCGCCAAGGTTCTGCAGGTGCGCTCGGTGGAGCTTGCCATGGTACACAGGGTGCGTACCTTCGTGCGGTCGTCCTTCGACGATCCCGATGCGCCCGGAATGGGGGATTTACTCAATCCGCCCGGAACGCTTATTTGCGACGAGGAAGAGATCGTGGAACAGCAGGTCGTCACCGGAATTGCCTACGCCAAGGACGAAGCGCAGATTTCGCTGCGCCGCGTCGGCGACCGTCCAGGCGTCGCCGCCGGCATTTTCGGCCCGTTGGCCGAGGCCAACATCAATGTCGACATGATCGTCCAGAACATTTCCGAGGACGGCAAGTTCACCGACATGACCTTCACGGTGCCGTCGGGCGATGTCGACAAGGCGCTTGCCGTGCTGGACAAGCTGAAAGCCGAAGTCGGTTACGATGTCGTGCAGTCGGAAGCCGGCATGTCGAAGGTCTCGGTCATCGGCATCGGCATGAGGAGCCATGCCGGCGTCGCCGCCACCGCCTTCAAGGCGCTGGCCGACAAGGCGATCAACATCCGCGCCATCACCACTTCCGAGATCAAAATCTCGATACTGATCGATGGTCCCTATACGGAACTTGCAGTTCGTACTTTGCATTCCGTCTACGGTCTGGATAAGCAATAGCAAGAACTGAGTCAGTTGTTGCGTGAACGCCGGCCGCGGGAGAAACTGCGGCGGGCGAAATGCCCATTGGAGAACAAGCCGCGATGCGTGATACGGCCGGTGGCCCGCGCGTTCTGCTCAAACGGCTTCGCGAGCTCATGCAGGAGCCGCTGGAGCCGCAGGAGCGGCTCGACCGTATCGTGCGCGACATCGCCTCCAACATGGTGGCGGAAGTCTGCTCGCTCTATGTGCTGCGCGCCGACTCCGTGCTCGAGCTCTACGCCACCGAAGGTCTGAACCCCAACGCCGTCCACCTGTCGCAGTTGCGGCTGGGGCAGGGCCTGGTCGGCACGATTGCCGCCAGCGCGCGGCCGCTCAACCTGTCCAACGCGCAGGAGCACCCGGCCTTCGCCTATCTGCCGGAGACCGGCGAAGAGATCTACAACTCCTTCCTCGGCGTGCCGGTGCTGAGGGCGGGGCGCACGCTGGGCGTGCTGGTGGTGCAGAACAAGACCATGCGCCATTATCGAGACGACGAGGTCGAGGCGCTGGAAACCACGGCGATGGTGATCGCCGAGATGATCGCCACCGGCGATCTCGCGCGCCTGACCCGGCCCGGGCTGGAGCTCGACCTGCGCCGTCCGGTGAGCTTCACCGGCCTTTCCTTCAACGAGGGCGTCGGCCTCGGCCATGTCGTGCTGCACGAGCCGCGCATCGTCGTCACCAACCTGTTCAACGAGGACAGCGAGGAGGAGGTGCGCCGGCTGCAGTCCTCGCTCGGCTCGCTCAGGCTGTCCATCGACGACATGCTGGAGCGGCGCGAAGTCGCCTTCGAGGGCGAGCACCGCGAGGTGCTCGAGGCCTATCGCATGTTCGCCAATGACAGCGGTTGGGTGCGCCGGCTGGAAGAGGCGATCCGCAACGGCCTGACCGCGGAAGCGGCGGTCGAGAAGGTGCAGAGCGACATGCGCGCCCGCATGCTGCACATGACAGACCCTTATCTGCGCGAGCGGATGAGCGATTTCGACGACCTTGCCAACCGGCTCCTGCGCCAGTTGATGGGGCGCGGCCCCGAGGATGTCGCGGCCGCGCTGCCCAAGGACGCCATCATCGTCGCCCGTTCGATGGGCGCGGCCGAACTGCTCGACTATCCGCGCGACAAGCTGCGCGGCCTGGTGCTGGAGGATGGCGCCGCGACCAGCCATGTCGTCATCGTCGCCCGCGCCATGGGCATTCCCGTCGCCGGCCAGATGAAGGGCGCCGTTTCCATGGCGGAAAACGGCGACGCCATCATTGTGGACGGCGAGGAAGGGACCATCCACCTGCGGCCGCAGTCGGATCTCGAGGCCGCCTATGCCGAAAAGGTCCGGTTCCGGGCCCGACGGCAGGAAGTGTACCGGGAACTGCGCAAGAAGCCGTCGCTGACCAAGGATGGCGTTCCGGTCGATCTCCTGATGAATGCGGGTCTTGCCGTCGATCTGCCGCAGCTGACCGAATCGGGCGCCGCCGGCATCGGACTCTTCCGCACCGAATTGCAGTTCATGGTCGCCTCGACCTTCCCGCGCGCCGAGGCGCAGGAGCGGCTCTACCGCGACGTCCTCGATGCCGCGCGCGGCAAGCCGGTCACCTTCCGCACCATCGATATCGGGGGAGACAAGGTGCTGCCTTATTTCAAGGGCGCGATCCAGGAGGAAAACCCGGCGCTCGGCTGGCGCGCGATCCGGCTCACGCTCGATCGTCCCGGCCTGCTCAGAACGCAGATCCGGGCGCTGCTGAAAGCCAGCGGCGGCCGCGAGCTGAAGCTGATGCTGCCTATGGTGACCGAGCTGTCGGAGATCGCGCAGGCGCGCGAGATCATCGACCGGGAGGTCCGGCACCTGTCGCGCTTTGCCCATCACCTGCCCACCAGCCTTAAGCTCGGCGCGATGCTGGAAGTGCCCTCGCTCTTGTTCCAGCTCGACGAACTTATGAAGGCGGTGGATTTCGTTTCGGTCGGCTCCAACGACCTCTTCCAGTTCATGATGGCGGTCGACCGCGGCAACACGCAGCTTGCCGACCGTTTCGACACGCTTTCGGCGCCGTTCCTGCGGGTGTTGAAGACGATTGCCGATGCCGGCGTGCGCAACAACACGCCGGTGACGCTGTGCGGCGAGCTTGCCGGCAAGCCGATCTCGGCAATGGCGCTGATCGGCCTCGGCTTCCGCTCGATCTCGATGTCGCCGGCCTCGATCGGCCCGGTCAAGGCGATGCTGACAGAGCTGCCGCTGCAGGAGCTGAAAGACTTCTTCAAGGACAATCTGATGGCGCCCAGCCTGGGAACGCCGATGCGGGCGCTGCTGCAGGCGTTTGCCGACGACCGTTCTATTCCGCTCTAGATTCACGTGAGGGCGGTCTGCAAATGGCGATTTTCTGCGCTCCCGGTGCTCATGTACCTAAATGTACATTCGGCTCCAGTTCTCGAAACTCGCCATTTTCGACTCGCCCTGACGTGAATTCCATCGAAGTTCGAAGACCATGATCAACCTGCCTCGCGACCGTATGGATCAAGTCGTCAAGCGTTTCGACATGCTCGAAGCGCAGATGGCGGCCGGGCCTGCCGCCGATCAATATGTCAAAATGGCTTCCGAATATGCCGACATCCAGGAGATGGTGGGCAAGATCCGGTCGTTGCGAGCAGCCGAGCAGGAGCAGGCGGATCTCGAGGCGATGCTCGCCGACAAGGCAACCGATGCCGAGATGCGGGCCCTGGCCGAGGCGGACCTGCCGGAGGTCGAGAGCCGCATCGAGGCGCTGCAGAAGGACATCCAAATCCTGCTCCTGCCCAAGGATGCGGCCGACGAAAGGAACGCCATCCTCGAAATCCGCGCGGGCACCGGCGGCGACGAGGCAGCACTGTTCGCAGGCGATCTCTTCCGCATGTATGAGCGCTATGCCGCCTCGCGCGGCTGGCGCTTCGAGGTCGTTTCGGCCAGCGACGGCGAGGTCGGCGGCTACAAGGAAATCATCGCCTCGGTGTCGGGCAAGGGCGTGTTCGCGCATCTGAAGTTCGAATCCGGCGTTCACCGCGTCCAGCGCGTGCCGGAAACCGAAGCCGGCGGGCGCATCCATACCTCGGCGGCGACGGTCGCTGTGCTGCCCGAGGCCGAGGAGGTCGATATCGACGTCCGGCCGGAGGATATCCGCATCGATACGATGCGCGCCTCGGGGTCCGGCGGTCAGCACGTCAACACCACCGACTCGGCGGTTCGCATCACCCACCTGCCAACCGGCATCATGGTGGTGCAGGCGGAGAAGTCGCAGCACCAGAACCGGGCGCGCGCCATGCAGATCCTGCGCGCGCGGCTCTACGACCTCGAGCGCAGCCGCGCGGATGAGGAGCGCTCTGAGTCACGCAAATCGCAGGTCGGGTCCGGCGACCGGTCGGAGCGCATCCGCACCTACAACTTCCCGCAAGGGCGCGTCACCGACCATCGCATTAACCTCACGCTCTACAAGCTCGACCGGGTGATGATGGGCGAGCTCGACGAGGTCATCGACGCGCTGATCGCCGACCATCAGTCGAAGCTGCTTGCCGATATGAGCCTCGATGGCTGATCGACTGCCCGCCGCGCTTGGCCCGCTGCTCAGGGCGGCGCGCGAACGTCTGGCCACCGCCGGCATTGACGATCCAGGGCTCGATTCCCGGCTGATCGTCGAACATTTTTCCGGCACGACCCGCACCCAGGCAATTGCCGACCCAGGGCAAAAGGTGGGTTCGGCGGCGCTTTCGGCCATCGAATCCGCCCTGAGGCGTCGCGTCGCAGGCGAGCCGGCGCACCGCATCCTCGGTTATCGCGAATTCTACGGCTTGCGCCTGTCGCTCTCACCGGAGACGCTTGAGCCGCGGCCGGACACCGAGACGCTGGTAGACGCCATTCTGCCTTTCGCCAGGACAACGGCGGAAAGGCTCGGCGAATGCCGCATTCTCGACCTCGGCACCGGAACCGGCGCCATCGCGCTGGCCCTGCTCAACGCCGTTCCGGTTGCCACCGCGACGGGCGTCGACATTTCACCAGACGCATTGGCGACTGCGGCCGGAAATGCCCGGGATCTGGGGCTCGGCGGGCGCTTCAAAGCCTTGCATTCCAACTGGTTCGAAAAAGTTTCGGGCTCCTACCATGTAATTGCCTCGAACCCTCCCTATATACCCAGTCGAGAGATTGGAAATCTGCAGGACGAGGTCCGCGATTTCGACCCGCACCGGGCCTTGGATGGTGGTGCGGATGGTTTGGACCCCTACCGGGTCATCGCCGCCGAAGCGGCAGGATTTCTGGAAACGCAAGGCAGGGTAGCGGTCGAGATCGGCCACACGCAGAAAAACGAGGTCAGCGGAATATTCGCGGCAGCGGGCTATGTGTTAACCGGAACACATCGCGACCTCGGCGGCAATGACAGAGTTCTGGTGTTCGAGCGGCGAAAGCCCTGATACAGCGCGAAAAAACCGCTTGGCAATATAAGGGAATGCAGTTAGGGTCCGGCTCAACCGGATGAGACGAAGCAGGCAGTGCTCCCAGCGATTCGGTTTTCCTTGGAAATAGCTGCCTTCTTGCGCAAACGACGCCCAAGCTTCGTGCGGGAATCGTCCGGCAAGTGATGTAACCGGAACAGGATGGCACGTGGCGCCAACGCAATTGATGCGGGCGAACGCCGGTGAAGAAACGAAACGGCTGGCTGCATGAGCGCCTCCGTTCGTGAAGAGTTTTTCGAAAATTCACTATGAAGAGAGTCTAATGAGGCCACAACAGCAGAACAGGCGCATGCGCGGTCGCAACAACAATGGCGGCGGTGGCAACAACAACAACCGCAAGGGGCCAAATCCCCTGACCCGCACCTACGAGAGCAACGGCCCGGACGTGAAGATCCGCGGATCGGCTCAACAGATCGCCGAAAAATACGCCACACTCGCCCGTGACGCGCAGAGCTCCGGCGACAGGGTGATGGCGGAGAACTATCTCCAGCACGCCGAGCACTACAATCGCATCATTGCCGCCGCGCAGGCGCAGATGCCGATCCAGAACGCCCAGCAAAACCGCGACGACTTCGACGATGATCTCGATGAGGATCGTGACGAGTTCGATTCTGTCGGCAACAGCAACGGCGGTGGAGCCGAGGCGCCGGCCGCGGCGAACGGCTCGGGGCCGCAGCCTGTGATCGAAGGCACGCCGGCGGAGCTCGCCTACAACCAGGAAAACGGCCGCGACAACAACCGGCGCGACAACAACCAGCGCGACAACCGCGACAACAATGGCCGCGACCGGCATCGTGACCGCCGCAACGGCGGCTACGGCCAGTATGGCCAGAACGGTCAGCGTGGCGACAACGCCCAGCGCGGCGAGCATGGCGGCCAGCAGTTCGACCAGAACCGGCGCAATGAGACCCCGGCGCAGCCCGAGGCCGCTGGAGAAGCCGGACCCCAGGCCGAGCAGGCGCCGCAGTTCGACAGTTTCTCGCCGGCAGCGCTCGCCGCACAGGCGGAGCTCAACGAAGCCGCCATGGACAATGGCGGCGGTCGCCGGCCGCGGCGTCCGCGCCGCCCGCGCGGCACCTACGCCGACCAGGCCGGCAATGGCGAGCAGGGCGACCAGCCGCAGGGCGCAAGCCCCGAAAAGGCGGGCGAAGCACACAATGCGCCGAGCAATGGCGGCGAGGCCGGCGCCAAGCCCGCCGAAGAGGCAAGGCCGGCAAGCGAGCCTGTCGCCAGCGAGCCGGCGCCGGTCGCCGGCGAAGCTCCCGGCGAGCCTGTGACCGCCGACGCGAACAACTGACACAAACGCCATTTCAGGCATTGCAGACGGCGGGGATCTTTCTCCGCCGTTTTCGTTCGCGCGCGGCTAAAGCGCGTCACGGCACGCTTTAGCTCTCTTTGCTCGATGCATGTCGCTTGGCCCAAAAGCGCCGCGCGCTTTTGGGGCGACATGCAGTGGAATATTCTGCTTTGATCGACGTCAAGGCGTCTTGAGGGACCGCACCCCATACACCATATCTCGGCTGAACAGGGCTCGGCTCCTATGAGCGGGTCCGTCACCGCAATCTGATCCGGTGCCGCAAAGCGGGCCGGTGACGGAAGGAGACAGATATGAATCTTGAAAAATACTCGGAGCGCGTGCGCGGCTTCATCCAGTCCGCGCAGACCATGGCGCTCTCGCGCAACCATCAGCAATTCACACCTGAACATATGCTGAAGGTGCTCGTCGACGATGACGAGGGCCTTGCCGCGTCCCTGATCGAGCGCGCCGGCGGCAATGCTCGCGACGTCAAGCTCGGCGTCGAGACGGCGCTCGAGGCCATGCCCAAGGTCGAAGGCGGCAATGGCCAGCTCTATCTTGCCCAGCCGCTCGCCAAGGTGTTCTCGACCGCCGAGGACCTGGCCAAGAAGGCCGGCGACAGCTTCGTCACCGTCGAGCGGCTGCTCCAGGCGCTCGTCATGGAGAAGTCGGCCAAGACCGCCGACATCCTGTCCAAGGCGGGCGTCACCGCGCAGGCGCTCAACCAGGCTATCAATGATATCCGCAAGGGCCGCACCGCCGACTCGGCCAGCGCCGAGCAAGGCTATGACGCGCTGAAGAAATACGCGCGCGACCTGACAGCCGACGCCCGCGCGGGCAAGCTCGATCCGGTCATCGGCCGCGACGACGAGATCCGCCGCACTATCCAGGTGCTGTCGCGGCGCACCAAGAACAACCCCGTGCTGATCGGCGAGCCGGGCGTCGGCAAGACGGCGATCGCCGAGGGCCTGGCGCTGCGCATCGTCAATGGCGACGTGCCGGAATCGCTGAAGGACAAGCAGTTGATGGCGCTCGACATGGGCGCGCTGATTGCCGGCGCCAAATATCGCGGCGAGTTCGAGGAGCGGCTGAAGGCCGTGCTCAACGAGGTCACCTCGGCCAGCGGCAACATCATCCTGTTCATCGACGAGATGCACACGCTGGTCGGCGCCGGCAAGGCCGACGGTGCTATGGACGCGTCCAACCTGTTGAAGCCCGCGCTGGCGCGCGGCGAACTGCACTGCGTCGGCGCGACCACGCTCGACGAGTACCGCAAGCATGTCGAGAAGGACGCCGCCCTTGCCCGCCGGTTCCAGCCCGTCTTCGTCGACGAGCCGACGGTGGAGGACACGGTCTCGATCCTGCGCGGCCTGAAGGAGAAATACGAGCAGCACCACAAGGTGCGCATTTCCGATTCCGCACTGGTGTCGGCAGCGACGCTTTCCAACCGCTATATCGCCGACCGCTTCCTGCCGGACAAGGCGATCGACCTGGTAGACGAGGCGGCGTCGCGGCTGCGCATGCAGGTCGATTCCAAGCCCGAGGCGCTGGACGAGGTCGACCGCCGCATCATGCAACTGAAGATCGAGCGCGAGGCGCTGAAGGTCGAGAAGGACGAGGCTTCGAAGGACCGGCTTGCCCGGCTGGAGAAGGAACTCGCCGGCCTCGAGGAGGAATCGACCGCGCTGACCACGAAGTGGCAGGCCGAAAAGCAGAAGCTCGGCCTCGCTGCCGACCTGAAGAAGCAGCTCGACGAGATGCGCAACGAACTGGCGATCGCGCAGCGCAAGGGCGAGTTCCAGCGCGCCGGCGAGCTTGCCTATGGCAAGATCCCGGAACTGGAGAAGAAGCTCAAGGAAGCCGAGGCCCAGGACGGCAAGACCGGCATGGTGGAAGAGGTGGTCACCCCTGACCACGTCGCGCATGTCGTGTCGCGCTGGACCGGCATTCCGGTCGACAAGATGCTCGAAGGGCAGCGCGAGAAGCTGCTGCGCATGGAAGACGAGATCGGCAAGCGGGTCGTCGGCCAGGGCGAGGCCGTGCAGGCGGTGTCCAAGGCTGTTCGGCGCGCCCGCGCCGGCCTGCAGGATCCAAACCGGCCGATCGGCTCGTTCATGTTCCTCGGGCCCACCGGCGTCGGCAAGACCGAGCTCACCAAGGCGCTGGCCAGCTTCCTGTTCGACGACGAGACGGCGCTGGTGCGCATCGACATGTCGGAGTTCATGGAGAAGCATTCCGTCGCCCGGCTGATCGGCGCGCCTCCCGGCTATGTCGGCTATGAGGAAGGCGGCGCGCTGACCGAAGCGGTGCGGCGCCGGCCTTACCAAGTGGTGCTGTTCGACGAGATCGAGAAGGCGCATCCGGACGTGTTCAACGTGCTCCTGCAGGTGCTCGATGACGGCCGGCTGACCGACGGCCAGGGCCGCACGGTCGACTTCCGCAACACGCTGATCATCATGACGTCGAACCTCGGCGCCGAATACCTGGTCAGCCTCAGCGACGACCAGGATGTCGATGCCGTGCGCGACGAGGTGATGGGCGTGGTGAAAGCCTCGTTCCGGCCCGAGTTCCTCAACCGCGTCGACGAGGTGATCCTGTTCCACCGGCTGCGCCGGCAGGACATGGACCGCATCGTCGAGATCCAGCTCAAGCGGTTGGAGAACCTGCTCGTCGACCGCAAGATCACGCTGTCGCTCGATCACGACGCGATCGAGTGGCTGGCCTCGAAAGGCTACGACCCGGCCTATGGCGCCAGGCCGCTGAAGCGGGTGATGCAGAAGGAACTGCAGGATCCGCTGGCGGAGAAGATCCTGCTCGGTGAGATCCTCGACGGTTCGACCGTCAAGGTCACGGCGGGTTCCGATCGGCTGAACTTCCGCTCGAAGCCGACCGTGGTGGCGACGGAAGCCGCCGCCTGATCCGGGTCGAGCTTGAATGAACGCGAAGCGCGTCGCACCGGTGCGGCGCGCTTTGTTATTCCCGGTGACTGCGCATAATCGGCTGCCGATTCGGATAACCGGGAAGGACTCGATGAAGCTCGACGATTACAACGGCTTTTGCGCTTCATTGCCCGCCACGACGCATATCGTCCAATGGGGCGGCGCCCATGTCTGGAAGGTCGGCGGCAAGGTGTTCGCCATCGGCGGCTGGAACGACGGCGGCGAGCTTTTCGTCACCTTCAAATGTTCCGAGATGGCCTATGACGTGCTAAAGGATCAGCCGGGCTGCCGGCCGGCGCCCTATCTCGCTTCGCGCGGCATGAAATGGATCCAGCGTCAGACAAGCCAAAGCATGGATGATGCGGCGCTCAAGGACTATCTGCGCGAAAGCCACCGCCTGGTCGTGCTGAAGCTGACCACACAGGCACGCAAGCAATTGGGGCTCGCGCAAACTGGCTGATGTTCCTCAAGGCACTTGAAATCCGCCATCTTCATGCCCGGTTCATGTTGGAACCTTAACTTGGGTAACTGGTTTGCTGGCGAAGATTCGCCCGTCAGAAGCCAGAGTCGACCGGAGAGCTTGACCCCCATGCTGCGCTTGATCTTTTCCCTATCGGCACTCGCGGCCGGGCTGGCGTCTTCCGGCGCGTTCGCCGCGCCGAGCGCGGATGGCCCGCAAGGCGTGCGCCCGGCTGAACGCGGCGTGCTGATGCTGGCCCAGGAAGGCAATATCGATATCTATTACGACGCCAGGGGCAATCGGGTGCTGGTCGATGCCGACACCGGCAAGGTCATCGCCATCCAGCCGCCGGGGAGCAGGCTCGACCGCCGGGCGCTTCGCCGGCAGCGCATGCAGGAGCTCGGCCGCGCGCCGGCCGAGGACGACGACCGCTACTATCTCGACAATCCCGAGGACATGGCTCGCTTCCGCCGGCGGCAGCTGGAGGAGAATGGCCGGGTCATCCCGCCGCCGGTCGACGAATACGATCCCAATAGCGGCGACAATTCCGTCGATGCCTATCCGCCGGCGCCCAACAATGACGAAGGCTACGCCACCACCTATCCGGAAGAGCCGAAGTCCAACACGATCAAGCGCCAGCCGCTGAACGAGGCGTCGATCGACCCGGAGCAGCCGGGCCAGGGCGAGGTGCTGCAGACCAATCCGCAGGCCTCGTTGCCGCCGAACACGGGCGGCAAGGCCAGTGTCGATCCGTCGCTGTCGCTCGGGGTGCGTCAGGATGTTGCCGCGCTGCAGGTGCTGCTCGATCGCGGCGGCGCCTCGCCGGGCGTGATCGATGGGCGCTTCGGCTCCAATGTCGACAAGGCGCTGGCCGCCTATAACGAAATAAACGGCACCAATCTGAAGTCGACAGATGCGGTCGGCATCCAGGCCGCGCTCGCCCAGTCGGGCGGCGATCCCTTTGCTTCCTACACGATCACGCCGGAAGACGCGGCCGGCCCGTATGTCGCCTCGATCCCCGAGGATTACAGCCAGAAGGCCAAGCTCAACTGCATGTGCTACACCTCGGTCACCGAGGCGCTGGCCGAGCGCTTCCACATGGACGAGACCTATCTGAAGTCGATCAACAAGGGGGTCGACTTCAATCGCCCCGGCACGATGATCAAGGTCGCCAATTTCGGCAAGCTGGTCTCGACGCCGGTGACGCGCATCATCGCCGACAAGACCAAGAAGGAAGTCTACGCCTATGATGGCAGCGGCAAGCTGGTCGCGGCCTATCCGGCGACGATCGGCTCGGCCGACACGCCGTCGCCGACCGGCATCCATGCCGTCTCGCGCATCGCGCTCGACCCGAACTACACCTACAATCCCAACATCAATTTCAAGCAGGGCCAGAACGACAAGATCCTGACCGTCCCGCCGGGACCAAACGGTCCGGTCGGCTCGGTGTGGATCGCGCTCGACAAGCCGACTTACGGTATCCATGGCACGCCCGATCCCTCCAAGATCGGCAAGACCGAGAGCCATGGCTGCGTGCGCCTGACCAACTGGGATGCGCGCGAGCTTGCCAAGCTGGTGTCGCCGGGCGTCACGGTGGAGTTCGTCGGCGGACCAACGATCGCGGAGGTCGGCGGGACCTCAACCGATGAGTTTACGCAGCAGTGAGGCGCGCGGCGCCGCGGCATAGATGAGCTGCACCAGCAGGATGAAGCCTATGCCGAGCAGCGGCGTGATCAGGCACAGCGCCGCGCCGACCGCCCACAGGGTCTGCGCCTTGACGATACGATTGTAGACGGTGCGCCGCGTTTCAGCGTCGACGTCCTCGGCGATCATGCCGTTCCTGTCGGCATACCACCAACTGGCGAACAGCGTCGCGCCCAGCATCAGCAGGTTCAGCCAGTAGACCAGCACCGCGATCCTGAACTCGAGGAAATCGGCCAGCAGGTCGGTCGAGAAGGGCAATAGTGCGATAAAGGCAAGAAAGCACAGGTTGAGCGTCGCCAGCCTGCGGTCCGACTTGGCGATCAGGCCATGCTGCGCCTGCTGGCCGAACCAGAAGATGGTGAGCGTCAGGAAGCTCAGCGCATAGGTCAGAAAGCGTGGCGCGAGCGCGAGGATCGCTCCGAGCAGCTCGCCTTCCGAGTGCACCGCCTCATGCGCCGGCACCCTGATCTCCAGGACGATCAGGGTCAGCGCGATTGCGAAGACGCCGTCGGTTATGCCGACGATGCGCCCGCGTCCTTCCGCCGACGGTTCGAGCGGTCGCTTCATGGCTTCCCCCTCCATACCTAATGTTGGAACCTAGCACGCGATCGACGGTTTGCCTTCAAGATTGCCGCTCACCTCGCCACCGGCCAGTGCCATCTGATTTCAAGAACAGCGATGCTCTGGCTCGTTGTTGCAATCATTCCGGAGGGCTAAGCAGGGATTCATGTCATCCGCGAACGAAACCACGGCCGATTCGCATTCGCCCACGCGGGCGAACGGCACGTTCTGTCCCCAAACGCAGCGCAAATTCGTGCTGGTGTCGGCAATCCTTGCCTCGGCGCTCGGCTTCATCGACGGCTCGATCCTGGCGATCGCCATGCCGGCGCTGCGCGCCGACCTCGGCGCCAGCCTGGCGGAAGCGCAGTGGATTTCCAACGCCTATGCGCTGACGCTCTCGGCGCTCATCCTGGCTGGCGGTGCCGCAGGCGACCGGTTCGGGCTGCGGCGCGCCTTCGTCACCGGCATCGCGCTGTTCATCGCCGCCTCGCTCGCCTGCGCGGTGGCGCCCGATCCGGCCATATTGATCGCCTTCCGCGCCATCCAGGGCATCGGCGCGGCGATCATGGTGCCGGGCAGCCTCGCCATCATCGCCAAAGCCTATCCGAAGAAGGAGCGCGGCCGGGCGATCGGCATCTGGGCCGCCGCATCGGCGCTGACCACGGCGCTCGGCCCCGTTCTGGGCGGCTTTGTTTTGACGACGTTCGGCAACGGGGTCTGGCGCGCGATCTTCGCCATCAACCTGCCGCTTGGGCTGATCTCCATCTATCTGCTTTTGGCCAAGGTGCCGGCCGACAAACCGACCGAAAAACGCAGCCTCGACCTTGGGGGCGCCGCGCTGGCGACGCTTGCCTTCGGCCTGCTCGCGTATGGACTGACGGCCATGAATGCCAAAGGCGGCGGAATGCTGTCAACGCCCGCGATCGTTGCCGGTGTGGTCCTGCTCTTTGTCTTCATCGCTTATGAGCGCTGGCAGCGCGATCCGATGATCGATCTCGGCCTGTTCCGCATCCGCGCCTTTGCCGGCGCCAACCTGGCGACATTCTTCCTCTATTTCGCGCTGTCGGCCAATCTGTTCTACCTGCCGATGCTTCTGATCGCCGGCTGGAGGTTGAGCGAGGCCGAGGTCGGCTTCATCTTCCTGCCGCTGTCGGCATTGATCGCGCTTCTGTCCGGGCCGGTCGGCCAGTGGTCGGACCGGATCGGTCCGCGCTTTCCGATCGCCTGCGGCAGCATGGTCGTCGCTATCGCCTTCGCCGGCCTCGCTTTGCTCACGCATTTCGGCATCCACAATTTCTGGACCGGGACATTTCCGCTGATGGCGCTGATGGGGCTAGGCATGGCGCAAGTCGTGTCACCGTTGTCGACCGCGGTCATGACGTCCGTCGAGGATAAGGATACCGGCGCCGCGTCCGGCATCAACAATGCGGTCTCGCGCGTCGGCGGCCTGATCGCGGTGGCGGCGATGGGTTCGCTGGCGGCCTGGGTTTACGCGCGGATCATCGGCAATGCTTCCGGGGTGCCAGGTTTCGGCGAGCCGCCCGCTTCCGGGCTTGCGGCCAATCTCGACGCGGCCAGAGTGGCGGCAAGCGATTCGGCTTTCACCGCGGTCGCGGCGGTCACGGCGTTGCTTTGCGTGCTTTCTTCCCTTATCGCCTGGTTCACGGTTCCCGGACAGGCATCGCCCTGGCCGCGGCAGACAGACGAATCGCGCGATTAGAGCAATTCCAGGAAAAGTGTGAGCGGTTAGGCCCGTCGACTTCGCCGTAGCCTTCCGTCTGGAATTGCGTCGAAACAGGTGGAGCGGTTCCTGGAACTGCTTAGTTCGGAAGCTGCGAATCAGTCTTGGCGCTGGCGACCTTCAGCGAGTTGCCGTCTTCCTGCTTCAGAAGATCGTCGATGCGCTCGCGCTCTTTCTTGAAGGCCACGAGATCGTCACCCTTCAGCACCTTGCCGACCGGCAGGCGCACGCGCATCGAATCGACCTTGGTGCCATTGACGATGAGTTCGTAGTGAAGATGCGGGCCCGTCGACAGGCCGGTCTGGCCGAGATAGCCGATGACTTGACCCTGGCGGACATGGACGCCGGGCTCGATGCCTTTGGCAAAAGCGCTCTGGTGGTTGTAGGACGTCTCGTAGCCATTGGCATGGCGGATGATGATCTGCTTGCCATAGCCGCCGGCCCAGCCGGCCTTTTCCACGACGCCATTGCCGGCCGCGATGATGGGCGATCCGATGGGGGCAGCCCAGTCCGTGCCGGTGTGCATGCGCACATAGCCCAGAATCGGGTGACGGCGCGCGCCGAAGCCGGAGGTGAAGCGCCCGTTGGGGAGCGGGTTGCGCAGCAGGAACTGCTTGGCGCTCGAACCGTTCTCGTCGAAATAGTCGGTGCTGCCGTCCTGCATCTGGAAGCGATAGAAATTCCGCGTCTGCCCGCCGAAGGTCGCCGACACGTAGAGAAGCTCGGAATTGTCGGAGGTCTGGTCGTCGCCGTCGGGCTGCGAGAACAGCACCTCCAGCCGGTCGGCCGGCGAAAGCCGCGACTGGAAATCGACGTCGGAAGCGAGGAGCTTGATCAGCTTCTGCGTCATAGCTTTCGACATGCCGTAGGAATAGGCGGTGCGATAGATGCCGTCATAGACATTGGGCAGGTTGCCGCGCACCACCACCGGCTGCGAATCATCGAACGCCGTCAAAAGCTCGGGATTTGGCTCCGGCTCCTGGGCCGGCACAAACTGGCCGCGGTCGTCGAGCGCGATGGTGACGATGTGCGTGGTCTTGTCATAGACGCTGGTGCGCACGACCTTGGCGATGTCGCCGCGCACTTCGAGGCCGACACGCAGCACCGTCCCGGCCTTGAGCGCCGTGGCGTTCAACAACTTGCCGATCGCTTCCGCCATGCCGGTGGCGTCAGCGCCGGTGTAGCCCGAATCGGCATAGGCCTCGGCGATCTCGGTATCCTCGGTGAAGGGGATGATTTCCTCGGCGAAGGCCGGCGTCTGATCTTCCAGGGTGGCGCGCGGCGCCACCGAAACGTTTTCCTGGGTGATCTTCACGTCGTAGGAACCGGCCATCGATTCGGCGAAGGCGTCGCCGAATCGCTGCGGATCGACATAATGCAGCGCCGCCACCTGGACGGCGCCGTCGCTCAAGCCGTTGCTGGCGTCGCGAACCACCTTTTCCACCTCGTCGGCGGAAAGGTCGCTCTTTTCGTCGAAGGAAGCGGTCTCGATCGGGAAATCGACCGTCTTCAGGCTCATTTCGCTCTCGACCTTGGCGCCGTAGATCTGCGCGGCGGCCGCGGTGGCCGTTGCCGGCTGGGCGTTGTCGTCGCTGTCGTCGCCGAACACCTGCAACGGGTCGAAGGGCGGATAGGGGCGGTTGGTCGTGTGGCCGGCGGCCAGAGCCATCT